>JAUIFX010000010.1 GCA_030429865.1 Gammaproteobacteria bacterium
GGGGGAGCGTCTTCGTGGCGCCACCGGGGAGCGTGAGGTGAATGAGCGCGGCGCCGTCCTGGCGCATCAGCGCGGCGTGGGTCTCGCCGGCGGAGGCCTTTGGCGGTGCGTTGGGCTGCGGGGCGATGTCGTCGCTGCGGCCGAACAGGATTTCGGCGCAGGAGCCGACATCGGTCGCGACCGAGGGAATGCCTGCCGCGCCCGCTTCGAGCAGTACGAGCGGTTGCGCTTCGCTGATCGAAGTGAGCACGACGACATCGATGTCGCCGAGATACTCGTCGAGCTTGACGCGGCCGGTGAAGGTGAACGTATCGCCGAGCCCGAGGTGCTCGACCATCGCCTTGCAGTCGCCGAAATACTCCTCGTCTTCCTCGGTCGGCCCCATCATCAACGCGCGCAGCCCGGGCACGGTCTCGCGCAGGCGCGCCACGGCGCGGATATACGACTTGACGTCCTTGATCGGTACCACCCGGCCGATCAGTGCGATGGTCGGCGGCCGCTCGCCGCGGCGGCGCTCGATAGCGGAGAAGCGCGGGAAGTCGATACCGTTGGGGACCACGGAGAGCTTGGCCGGGTCGGCGCCGTCGGCGATCTGGAACGCCTGGTTGCCTTCGTAGAGCGTAATCACCTCGTCGCAGGCTTCGTAGCAGGCGCGCGAGTAGCCTTCGAACGCCGCGATCCAGAAATCCTTGAGATCGAGCGCAGGGCGATCGATACCGAGGCCGACCAGCGGCAGTTCGAACAGCCAGTCGGCCATCGCGATCTCGATGCGGCGCTCGTTGGTGTAAATGCCGTGCTCGGTGACGATGGCGGGACGGCCGGTCTCGAGCCGCGCACGTGCCGCGTACAGGCCGGCGTAACCGGTCGAGACGGTGTGATAGACCCGCGCGCGCGGCAACGGCGCCACAGCCAGGCTGAACAGCCCGCCCATGAGCGCGCGCCAGGACCAGAAGTAATCCAGAAACGACGTCTCGGCATAACTCGCCTGGTACATCGACACGAGCAGGTTCCAGGCTTCCCGCGAGTCGAGCAGAACCTCCTGCCCCAAGGCCTCGCGGCGCGGTGCGATGGCTTCGATGACCTGTCCGAGCGCCGCCATGCCGCCACCGGCGACGAGCGCCTCGATGGGTTCGCGCAGGCTCGCGATGAACTCGCGCTGGCGGCGCACGCGGCGATGGCCGCGCGCGAGCCGCTGCAGCGTGACCGGCGTCACCGCGCTGACGTTCGCCGGCAGTTCGTAGCGCATCGTGAGATCGGCGTCGGGTGGCATCAGCGTCACGATGTGGAAACTGAGCTCGGGCAGACCCCGGATCAGGTCGTGTGTCCAGGTCGAGACACCGCCGGCCACGTAGGGGTAGGTTCCCTCGAGTACCAGGGCGACGTCCGCCGTAGCACTCATGCGCGTTCCCCCACGGCCGGCAGGCCGGCCCACATACGTGCGCTCGCGCTCAACACGTCGAGGGCCGTGCCGGTCGAGCGCTGATCGACGATCTCGCGTGCCAGCGCCCGCACCGCCGCGTAGTCCCGCAGCGCGTAGTGCGCCTCGAGCAGCCAGTTGTCGAGGCTCGGCTGCGGGCCATGTCGTGCGCGCGCCGCGATGAGCCATGCCCGTGCGCCCTCCTCGTCGCCGGTGCGCAACAGCAGCCGCCCCACCGCGATGCGCGCGAACAGGTCGTCCGGTTCGTCCTCGAGATAGGCACGGTAAAGATCGATCGCGCGGGCCCTCACGCGCGCCGTGCGATCGGCGTCGAGCAGGCCCGAGAATGCGTAGCGATCGAGGTGACGCGCGAGCTCGATGACGTGACGCGGCGACGGGTCGCGCGCGATGCGGGCTTCGAGTTCCATGCTGCGATCGGAAAAACGCCCTTCGAGGTTGGTGATCGCGGTCGCCGCCTGGATACGCACGGAGTTGTTCGGGTCTTCCAGCGCGCGCTTGAGGACCGGCGCGAACGGCGGTTCGAAGTGCCGGCTCATCATGCTGATCGCGAGTTGCTTCTGCTCGCGGCTGCCATAGTTGATGACGTCGGCAAAGGGCACGACCTGGCCGCGCGATTCGCGCTGCCGGCGGGTCAGCATGAGTTCGTCGTAGATGCGCTCGTAAATGCGCCGCCCGCGCTCCGGGAACAGCTCCCGGTACCATTCCTCGAACGTGCGCGAATGGCGCGCATGACGCCGGTAGAGAACGAAGCCGAGGCCGGTGGCCGCCGCGCCCACCGCGCCGAAGGCGGCCGTTGCGGCGAGCAGGTACCAGGCGAAGAACGCGCGCGCGGTGAGATGACGGCGTGCGTCGGTCTCACGCAGCTCGCCGTCCGCGAGCAGCCCGGGCAGGCGGCGGCGCAGGCGAGCCCGCGTATGCAGCGCCACGTACAGCGCAAGCAATGCCACGCTCAGACCATGCAGCCGCAGCGCCGCCGGCCACGCCGGCTGCGACGCGAGCAACTCGAGCAGCACCGGCACCCCGGCCGCGCTCGCCGCCGCCGCGACGGCGACGAAAGCCGCGTCGTAGACCAGCTCGCCGCGCGTCACGCGCTCACACCCGCGCGCCCTCGGCCACGTCGAGCGCATGGACCACGCGCGTCTCGACGTGCGCCGGCAGGTCACCGAGCTCGCCCGGCAAGCGCGCGGTGAATTCGCCGAGCAGGCGGCCGGCGACCATCTCGGCCTGCTCGCGGCCCGCCAGCGGCAGCATGACGTCGAAAGCGCAGTCCGAGCCCGCGCGTTCGAACGCGAGGTCGGTGTCGCGCAGCGACGCTTCGACCGCGGCCCCGAGCGCGCCCGCGATCGCCGCGCGCTGCGTCGACTGCAGGTTCTCGGGCGGCTCGACGACGATGGTCGCCGCCGACAGCGCGAAGCCGGCCCGGCGTGCGATGGCGCGCAGCAACTGCTCGATGCGCGGATAAAAGCCCTCCGCGTAGAGCTGTGTCTCAGAGTCCACGGCGCGCTCCAGCTGGCCGCGCCGGTAGCGCTGCGCATTGGCGTAGAAGGCGCCGACCCACTCGCACAGCACGCGAAAAATCTCGACCGTGGACAAGTTGAGATCGAGAAATCCCATGTCCTCGATCTTGATCATGCCACGCACCTCGCCCGTATCCGGGTTGAGCAATGGCCCCGCGATCAGCCCCTGGCCCGACAGCACGGCCTCGTCGTCCGGATCGGCCACGCAGACCACGCGCGCACGGCCGATGACCTCCCTGTAGAGAGGATGATCGTCACGGAACAGGCGCTTGTAGCGATCGCGGCGGTGCCAGCCTGACTGGATCGCCGCCTCCAGCTCGCCCGACGACAGCAGGTAGATCGAGCACTTCTGCGGGTTGATGACGACCTTGACGTTCTCGATCGCGCCGGTGAGCACGTGCGCCGGTTCCATCGTCTCGACCGCGCGCGCGGCCTTGTACATCGATACCACGGTACGCAGCTGGCCGGCCACGCGCACTTCGAGCTGGCTCTTGGTCTCGTTGAGCGACTCGTAGGCAGCGGCGATGGTGCCGGCGCGTTCGCGTGCCTGGTCGACCTGGATTCGCAGCTGGTCGCGTTCGCGGATGTGGCGCATGCGCAGCTCGCCGAGCAGCACCGCGCTCACGGCCCACAACAGCGGCAGGCGTGCGAGCGTGAACAGGTAGGCGTAAAAGTCCTGGCTGAGCGCCTGGGCGGGGATGTAACCGGCAAACAGCGCAAGGCTGCTCACGGCGGCAGCGATCAGCCCCTCGCGCGAGCCGTACTGTGTCGCGACGAAGACGACGATGAGCCAGAACGGGTGCGGCGACCAGTCCCAGTAGCCGCTGCCGTCCAGCCACAGGAGGTCCGCGGCGACGAACAGCGCAACGAAAACCGTAATTTCGGCCAACGCATTACCGCGTACGCCGCGCCGCACCGGCGCTTCGGCCGCAGCCACCGCGGCACCCGGCGCATCGGCGGCAGCGCTGGCGCTGGTGTCCGGCTCGCTCATGCGCCGCGCCTGGGGTCTCAGGGGGTGTGCAGTTGCGAGCCGAGCGTGGCCACCATCTCTTCGACGAGGCGCTGCGCGGCGGCGTTGACGCTGTCGCGCGCCAGGTAGCCGCGGCCCGTCGTCGAGTGGCTCGCGGCCCACAGGATGTCGCCGCTGGCGGCGGCAACGAGACGCAGGTTCAGGCCGACCACCGGCTCCTCGTGCAGGCCGTGCTGATAGCCGTACTCGGACACGCTGCCGACGAGCACGGCGTCGACTTCCAGGCGACGCCCCAGCTCGGCGGCGGCATAGGTCACGGCGAGGTCGGCGACGTCGGTCTCGAGAGCGTTCAGGGCCTGGCGCAGCGCCGTGCCCTCGGTGAGGCGGAACAGGCCGCGGCGATAGAGCTCGGTACTGACGAGTTCCGCCGCGATGAGGCCGGCCTTGGGATAATTGGTGAGGTTCTCCAGCGGCACCACGGCGACCTCGAGCTTCGCATCGAGCGCCGCCGGTTCGCCGACATGGTGCGCCGCGTAGCGCGTATCGGCACAACTTGCGAGCAGCACGAGCAGGCCCGCGACGACAACCGCACGCCAGGCCGGCGTTGCATCGCCTGCCCCTCGACTGCCCGAGGTTTCTTCCCTGATCACGGCCCGACTCCTGCGCATTCTCACCCCCAAGCTCGGTTGACGCGCGCCCGCGCGCGCAGATTGTAACGTCAAAGCCACCGCGCGCACCCGTCTCACAGGCGCAGCAGCACGAAGCCGCCAAAGCTGTTCAGCGTGTTGGCGCCACCACGCGCCGCGGTAATGCTCTGGTAGAAGCGCAGCCCCACCTCGAGATCCGGCAACGGCGCGTAGACGAGCTCGGCGCCGAGATTGCGCCCCTCCCCGTTGAGACGGTCCCAGGTATAGCCGCCACGCGCGCCGAGGCGGATGTAGTCGGTCAGCTGCTCGTTCCAGACCAGGTGCAACTGATGAATCTCGCGATTGGTGAACGCAACGGGCTGGTAGCGCGTGCCGTCCGCGGTCCGTCCCTCGCGCACGTCACCGTAGTACTCGGTATCGAAGTAGTACTCGAGATCGACGCTCGGCTCGTCACCGGCCAGCCGGTAGCTCGCGGCAAGCTGTGCACCGAGGGCGTCCGCCACGCGCGCCGTGCCGTCCAGACCGTAGCGGCTGGCATGCGCAGCGGCTTCGGCATTGAAACGTCCCTGCGTGCGCAGTCGATGCTGCACGCGCGCGCGGTGGCGATACCCTCCGTGGGCAATGCCCTCGACGAAGTCCCAGTAGGGACGCCACAGGTCGAGCTGCACGCGCGTCTCGCCGGGATTCCAGCCGAGACGGTAGCCGAACGTGACCCCGGGGCCGGCGTCGGCACCGTGCACTTCGACGTGCACGTCTCCCGGGCCGGGCCCGGCATGTTCGACGTAGACGCTGCCGAGCGCGCGGCGGCCATCGAAACGCTCGACCGCACCGCGCGGATGCTGCACGGTAGGGTCGTCGACGTCGCGGTACTCGAGGCGCAGTCCGGCCACGGTACGCGTGTCGACGTGCACGCGGTTCTCCAGCACCCAGATGAGCTGGCGGTCCTCGTCTTCGACGTCGGACAGCTCGAAGCTCGCGCGCACGCGCGAACCGTGCTCGCTCAGCAGCGCCGCCTTGCCGCTGACCAGGTAAGCCGCGTCGTTGTCGAGCGCTAGCGCCCGATCGTAGAGCGCGAGGGCGTCGCGCCAGCGACCGAGTTCGCGTTCCTGCTCGATCAGCTCGACGAGCGTCGGCACGTCGTCCTCGCGCTGCTCCATCATCGCGCGCAGGGCGGCGCGTGCGCCGGTCTGGTCGCCGCCGCGGCCGCGCAAGGCCGCGCCCAGCCGATCGAGCCGGCGAGCCGAGCCGTCGTCGTCTGCCGCCGCTTCACGGTCGGCATCTACCTGCGGGACCGGCGCGGGCACCAGGCGAATCTCGTGGACATCGTCATGGTCGGCGAGTTCGACGACGATGTCCGCCGCAGGCTCGAGGTAGAAGCTGTCATAACCGTAGCGCAGATCGTGGATCCACGCGGCATGCTGGCGTGCCAGCGCGGCCATCGCCGCGGCGTCGAGGACGCTCTCGTAGTGCACCGCGACGCCGCGGCCGTCGCGCAAAAGCGTGGAGCCCGCGCGCGGCAGGCTCAGCACGAGTACGCTGCCTTCGCGGTGTGCGCGCAGCGTGCCTGCGCCAACCGCCTCCCCCGGGCCCGGTGCCGCCGCAGGTTCGGCCGGCGCCGCGTTCGCGCCCGCGCCGAGCAGCAGCAGGACGGCCAGTGACAACGGTGCCGCGGCGCGCAACCGCAGCCTCACAAGGTCACCTCGCGGGTGCCGATGACCTCGCGCGCACGTCCCAGGCGCCGGTTCTCGAGCAGCATCGTGACGTAATCCGCACGCAGGTGGCCGGCACCCGGGCGCTCGGCGAGCAGGGCCTCGAACTCGGCGCGCGCGGCGCTCTCGTGGCCGAGGCGGTAATGCGCCTGGGCACGCACGGCGCGCAGACGGAAAGCTGGCGCCGGCGTGGCTTCGACCAGTGCCAGCACGCGCTGGTAATGCGGTGCGGCGCGGTTGCCGAAGCCACGCTCGCTCAGGATCTCGGCGTAGAAGAAATGCGCTTCCACGTCGTCGTCGACCCGCGCCAGGTAGACTTTCAGATGGCGTTCGGCCTGGCCGCGATGACCGGCATCGAAGGCCGCGAGCCCGAGCGCTCGCCGTGCCGTGGCGTCGTGCGGCCGCAGCGTGACGAGCGCCTCCCAGGCACGGCGGGCGATCGCATCGAGGGCATGCTCCTCGGCCGTGCGTGCCGCCCAGCGCATCATCGCCGGCCCCGGGTCGCCGGCGATCAACGTCTCGAGCAGCGCACCCGCCGCGGCCTTGTCGCCGGCGGCAAGCAGCGCGTGCACGTGGCGCTCGACGACGACCGGGTCGGCAGCCCCCGGTTCGGGACCGGGCGCGAGCAGCGTCGCCGCGCGCGGCGCGCGCCCGCGCGCGGCCAGCAATTCGCTCCAGCCGGCGCGCAGGCGCCCGCTGGCCGCCCGAGCGCGCGCTTCCAGCCAGTCTAGCGCGCTATCGTCGGGACGCGGCCCCCACAACCACAGCAGCGTCGCGACCTCGTCGCTGCCGAGGGCGGCGTCCGCGGCAAGCTCGCGGTAGATGCCGCTCGCGGCCTGCTTGTCGCCGCCGGCGAGCAGTCGTTCGGCGAGCGCGCGCCGCAGCGCGGGCGGCAGGTCTTCGGCGCCGGCCATGCGCCGCGCCCAGGCGAGCGCCGCGGCCTGCTCGCCGCCCGCGACCAGCCAGTCCAGGTAAGCGCTGCCCCAGCGCGCCGGGTCGGCCGCCGCCAGCGTGGCCAGGGCCGCGCGTGCGGCGTCGCGCGCGGGACTCGCGAACAGCGTATCGACGTACAGCGTGTGCAGCGGATCGGCAGCACTGCCGGCGCTCAACGCGGTTGCAAGGAACGCGACGACGCGGTCGTGCTCGCCGGCAGCCGCGGCGGCCGACTGGTAGGCGTAGAACGCCTCGGTGCGCGCCGCGGTGTCGCCGCCGGCGCGGGCGGCGGCTTCGAGGAACGGCAGCGCGCGCCGTTGCTGGCCGAGCGCACCGAGTTCGTAGAGCCAGGTCGCGCCGAGAGTATCCTGCAGGCCGAACCGGTCGAGCCATTCGACCAGCCGGTCGGCCAGCCAGGCGCGCTGTCCCGTGCGCAAGGCCACGTCGCGCAGGGTGTAGAACGCGGTCTCGCGCACCGCCGCGGCAAGCTCGGCGCGCGCCACCGTCGCCTCCAGGTGCGGCAGCACCCGCGCGTCGCCAAACAGGGTGGCGAGATCGTAGAGGTAGTTTTCGTAGCGCGGATCGTCCGCGCCCAGCGTGGCCATGCGCTGCTCGAGATGCGCGCGCAGGGCCTCGCGCGCATCGCTCGCGAGCGCCGCTTCGCGGTACGGCGCGTACCAGGTCTCCGGCGCCCGCCGCACCAGTTCCTCGAGCAGCGCGTAGGCCGGCGTTATGGCCCCGACCGCGAGCAGGTCGTAGACCAGCGTGCGGGTCAGCGGCGCCTCGGCGCCGTCGTGCGCGAGAACGCTCGCGGCGAGCGCCGCGAAGCCGGGTTCCAGCACCTCGCGCGCGGCCGGCGCGTGCTCGCGCAGGTGGGCGAGACGCACCAGCGCATGCAGGAAGGTACGCCGCGCTGCCTCGCTGGTGTCGAGTTCGCGCGCGGCGAGCGCCGCGGCCGCCTCGATTTGCCCACTGTCGGACAGCGCGCGCGCCGCCTCGTGCCGTGCCAACCCGGTGCCGGCATGGCGCGCGGCGAGGTCGGCGACCCGTTCGAGAACGCCCGGCAAGGTTTCACGCAGGGCGAGCAGGGCGAGATCGAGCAGGAAATCGGACGCCGGCGGCGGCGCCCCGGCGCGCATACCGGCATCGAGCCAGGCGGCGACCTCGGCGGCCGCTCCGGCGCCCGTCGCCAGCAGGCCCCAGGCCTGCATCGCCGCGAGCGAGCCGTCCTCGCGCAAGGCGCTGCCGAAGCGCTCGAGCCCGGCGCGGTGCCAGCCGAGTTCGTGGTAGATCCAGGCCAGGGATATACGATCGGCCGCGTCGTCGGCCGGCAGCGCGTGCAGGCTTTCGCGCACGCCCGCTTCCAGGCCGAGCGCGAGCGCGAGGCTGGCATGACGCAGACGCTCGCGCGGCGACGGCAGGCGTGCCGTATCGATGGCCGCCCAGCGCTCCCGCGCCACCTCGTGACTGCCGGCGAGCAGGGCGAGTTCGGCCATTGTCAGCGGTTCCGCGACGGCAAGCGCCGGCGGCAGGTGCGGCAGCAGCAACGTCGCCACGCGCGCCTGGCCGGCTGCCGCCACGGCGCGCGCGAGCGCCACCAGCGTCGCCTGCGGCAGCGCCGCCAGCGCGTCGCCGCCGAGCAGCGCTTCCAGCCGCGCCGCGGTGCGCGGTGACAGCGGTCGTCCGAGTACGCCACCGCGGCGCAGGCTGCGTAAGCCCACCTGGGCGTCGAGACGCGCAACGTAGCCGGTGAGCAGCGCCGGTTCGCGCGCAAGCGTGCTGAGTACGAAGGCCGGCAGCACCAGCGTCACCTCGGCCGGGTGCGTAGCCAGCGCACCGGCGAGCATGGCGAACAGGTCAGCGTCTAGCCCGTGCGCGATGCCGAGTTCGACGGCGAGCAGCAGGCTCTCGGCATCGAAACGCTGCTCGACCCAGGCCGGCAGCAGGCTGGCGACGGCCTCGGTACGGCCAGCACCGAGGTAGATGTCGACCGCCAGCGCAACTTCTCCGTGGTCGGCATCGCGTAGTGCCAGCCCGCGCCACGCATCGAGCGTTTCCACCGCGTCTTCACGATCCCCGCTCGTGACCTGCAGGCGGGCCAGGCGCAGCAGCTCCGCGGCGCTCGCCTGGCCGGTCGCGCGCAACAGCCCGAGCGCATTGCGTTCGCCGGCGACGTCGGCCGCGAAGGCGTGGCGGGAGGCGAGTTCGCGCACCCGCGCCACGCTCGCCGCGAGGTCCACGCGCCGCTCGAGAGTCGCGAGGTACCGCGCCGCGTGCATGGTGTCGCCGTAGACTTCGAGCGCGAGATCGAGCGCCTCGATGTCGTTCGGGCGAGCGGCCAGCGCACGTTCGATCGCGGTGACCGCGGCGTCGATTTCGCCGCGGCGCAGGTAGAGATCGCGCAGCGGCACGATCAGCGCGCTGCTACCGCCGGGCGCATAGAACGCCTTCTCGAAGCCGCTCAGCGCCTCGCCGTAGCTGCGCGCCTTGTAGTGCATCAACGCGAGCTCCTGGCCGCGTGGTATCAGCAGCCAGCTGAGCGCCAGCGCGCCGCCGACGAGCACTGCCAGGAACAGGACGTGGCGCCACATCAGCGCGGCACCCCGGCGCGCGGTCCCGGCTCAGATACCGGCATCGGTGGCAAGCTCCTCGATTTCGATCACGACCGGGGCCTGCGCGAGGCCGTCGAGGGCGAGGCTGAGCTCGAACCGGCCTGCGGCGTCGGCCAGCACGTCATGGCTCTCGCGCTGACCGGCCGCGCTCCTCGCGCGCACGCGGTAGGCGCGGCCCGGCCGCCCCTGCCAGCGCATTTCGCCGGGACCGTATCCGCGCGCGCGCACTGCCGCGCTGCGCGTGTCGGCACGGTAGCCGGACAGCAGCCAGCGCGAATCGACGAGATGCAGCGGCGCCGCCGCGCGAGCAGGCGCCCCGAGCGCGACCAGTGGTTCGGCGGCGTCGCCATCGAGGGCGACGTAGAGACTGCCCTGGTGATGGCGCGCGCCGAGCACGCCGACGCTGCGCGCCCAGTCGACGGTGACCTCCCCGGCGGCGTCGAAGCGCAGCGTGTTCAGCGCACCGCGGTTGGCGATGCGCCAGCGGCGATCCCCTGCCGGAACCAGTTCCGTCGTGTAGAAGCCCTCGGCGATCGCGGCATACAGGCTGGTCTCGATCGGCGCCAGTTCCTGCGCCCGCGCCCACTTGAGATTCATGACCAGCGCACGCAGCGCCGCCAGCCGCTCGCCCGAGTACATGTGGTAGTAGACGTTCGCCGCGCGCACGCGGCGCGGCGATTCGGTCCGTTCCAGCGTCTCGCGCAGAAAACGGAACGCGTAATAGCGACCGCGCCAGAGATCGGTGTAGGTGTTCTCGTTACTGTTGGTCGCGTAGACCTGGCGGTACTGCCCGACCTGCCGGCCGACCGGCGCGACGAAGGCATAGCTCGGGAAATCGCTGTCGAAACGCGAATCACCGCCGTTGATGTTCTGCATGCCCGCGGCGACCGTCGCGCCGACGGCCGCCTCGAACGGCGTCGTGTCACCCGACCACTGCATGACGCGCACGCGCTTGCCCGGCGGCGCGAGGGCCTCGATGATGCGTTTCGAGCCACTCACTTCGAGCGCGAGATCGAACGGCTCGACGGCATAGGCGCGTGGCACGAAGTCGGCCGTGAACTCGACTTCGTTGTCGCCGCCTGCACTCTGCACGGTGGTATCGCCCAACGCCACCCAGTCGCGCGAAGGCTCGCCCTGCGCGTGGCCATGCATCTGGCGATAACGCGGCAGGAAGCGCTGCTCCTTAGCCGGCGAGTAGTCGCGAAAAAAGCTCCACGCGAACGGATGGGTGTGCGTGTGGCTGCCGAGTTCCACCTGCGGCAGCGCGAAGATCTCGCGCGCGAGCTGCCGCGTCTCCTCGTCGCCGTACCAGGCGTTGTCGAGTTCCGCCGAGATCGGCGCCACGGTCACCGGCAGGTCGGGAAACGGGCGCAGCGCTTCCTCCAGCACCACCCGCGCCGAGAGCACCCGCGAAGCCGCGTACTCGTCCACCAACGACACGTTGCGCCAGCCGTCGCCATCGATATGACTGTAATAAATGCGCCGCCCGCTGACGGTGGTCACGTCGGGCTTGGGCAGTTCATCGGCCGCAAAGGCATGTCGAAAGAACGTGAACGGATCGATCAGCCATTGCCGCTGCTCCGGCAGCGTGCCGACGTACAGCGCGTAATCGTGCGCGACGTAACCGCCGCCGGGGCCGCTGATGACGACGTCGGCCCGCGTCTGCGCATCGGCGCCGGCCGCGACCGCCAGCCAGGAGGTCGCCGGGGCGTTCGCGCGCGTCCGCAGGTAGAACGGCAACGGCGCGCGCAGCGGACGTTCGAAGTCGATCATCCCGCCGCGCACCGCGTCCACGGCAAGATCGGCATCGATCACCTCGGTGCCGTCGAGAACGCTGAAACCGGCGCGCTCGAATACCGCGTTGAGTCGTTCCAGCGGCAGGTACTGGCCGGAAGCATCGCGCGTACCCAGGAGGTGCCCCAGGCTGACGAAGCGCTTGCCCGCGGCCAGCGCGGTGTCGAGCCAGGCGAGGTAGTCCTCGCTGTCGATCAGGCGGCGATAACGCATCCAGACGAGGATGCCGCGGACATCGGCGCGCGCCGCGATCGCCGGCAGGGGCGCGTTGAGATCATGGAACTCGACGACGAGGCCGAGGTGGTTGAGCACCATTTCCGCGTGCTCATGGATCTCGGTCTGCTCGGGCGGGCCGGCATCACCGTCGTACAGCGCGATGACGGTACGCGCCAGCGGCGAATCGGCATTCACTGCGCCCGCCACGAGCAGCGTCATCAGCACGACCAGCAGCGGCTGCGACCGGCATCGTGCGAGACGCCACGCGGATCGGGCAAAGGCGTCGAAGGCAAACGGCATCACGGTCGGCGCGCGGTTATTCGCTGGTGGTTCCCATCCTCAGGCCACGCGCCGCGGCCGCGGTCGCGACGGTGCCCAGCGCATTGTCCAGCACTTGGCGGTGCTTGCCCAGCCGCATGGCCCGCGTTGCCGCCGAGCCGATGAAAACGCTTGCGCCGGCGGGCACCGGACATCCCTGCCGCCTGGGGCAGGCACCGTGGCGGCACCACGCCGGTGCCCGCAGCGGCGGTGTTAACATGCCCCGCCCCGTCATTCACCGCCCGTTCCGGAGACATCGATGAAGCTCGAAGGCATCCGCGTGCTCGATCTCTCGCTCTTCCTGCCCGGCCCCGTGCTGACCCAGATGATGGCCGACCACGGCGCCGAAGTGATCAAGCTCGAACCACTGGCCGGCGAGCCGAACCGCGAGATCGGCCCGAAACGCGATGGCACCACGGTCTATTTCGCCAATACCCATCGCAACAAGAAGAGCATCCGCCTCAACCTCAAGAGCGCGGCCGGGCTGGAGGCGGCGCTCAGGCTCGCCGACACCTGCGACGTCATGATCGAAGCCTTCCGCCCCGGCGTCGCGGCGCGGCTCGGTGTCGGTTACGAAGCCGTCAGCGCGCGTAACCCGGGCATCGTCTACTGCTCGATGTCGGCCTGGGGCCAGGACGGACCCTACGCGCAGAAACCGGCGCACGATCTCGCCACCGAAGCCGTCGCCGGGGTGCTCAGCATCAACCTCGGTCCGGACGGGCGCCCCGCCATTCCTGGCATCGCCGGCGCCGACATGCTGTCGTCGATGATGACGCTGTCAGCGTTGTTGATGGCCCTGCTGCGGCGCAAGGAAACCGGCCGCGGTGATTACATCGACATCGCCATGGCCGATTCCCTGATGGCCGCGCTGGCCAACAACATGGGCACGACGTTCGCCGAGAAGCGTCCACCCGACATCGCGCACGAGCGCGCCCTCGGCGGTTACGCGATGTACGGCATCTATCCGACCCGCGACGACCGCCACGTCGTCATCGGTGGTTCGGAGATCCATTTCGCCGAGGCCATTCTCGACAAGCTCGGCCGTCCCGACCTGCTCGAGCTCTGCAAGCCGCCGCCCGGGCCGCATCAGAACCCGGTCAAGGACTTCCTGCGCGAGACCTTCCTCACCCGCACGCGCGACGAGTGGGTGGCCTTCTTCGAGGGCGTCAATGCCTCCTTCGCGCCGGTCAACACGCTGCGCGAGGCCGCCGACGATCCGCAGTTGCGACATCGCGAGATGATCGTCGAGGACGCGCGCGGCTGGGAACACATCGGCACGCCGCTCAAGTTCCGCGAGGAGCCGGGCCAACTGCGCTTCGAGTTCGCAACACTCGGCGAACACACCGAAGCAGTGCTCGAGAGCGTCGGCTACGACGCCGCGGCACGCGCGGCGATGAAGGCCGACGGCGTCTTCTGACGGCGCGGAGAGCGCGCCCGCAGCCGCGCGCTCTGGCCTGACGCGGGATCAGCGGCGCCGCGGCGGCGTCCGGCCGGATGCCGTAGCCGGTCGAGTAACTGGCGAGGCCGAACTTCATCGCTGCCCGCTGGAACGGACCCGTCACCGGTGACGTGCCGGCCGCCGGATCCCGCGCGTCCAGCCGCCGCGGTGCGAGAGCCGTGTCCCGACACGGCTTGCCGCTCCTTCGGGGGCATAGTACGCTATCAAATAGTACGCATTATCACTAGTTTCGCGCAGCGCGCGGGAGGTCAGAACGGATGGAAATCGGCATCGCCCAACTCCTGCCGAGCTTCGGCTGCGACAGCTCGGTCACCGACAACCAGGTCTACCACGAGGAAGTCGAGCTCGCCGCCCTCGCCGACACCATGGACTACGACCACATCTGGGCGGTCGAACATCATTTCGAGGACTACTCGTTCTGCCCGGACAACTTCGTCTACCTCTCGCACCTCGCCGCGCGCACGAAGCGCATCAAGCTCGCCACCGGGGCGGTCATCGTGCCCTGGCACCTGCAGCCGATGCGCATCGCCGAGCGCGCCGCGATGCTCGATCAACTCACCAACGGCCGCTTCATGCTGGGCTTGGGCCGTGGCCTCGCGCGCCGCGAGTTCGAGCAGTTCGGCATCCCCATGGACGAATCGCGCGAACGCTACGACGAGGCCGCGCCGCTCATCATCGAAGCGCTCGAGACCGGCTTCTGGCCCGAGCACGAGGGCAAGTACTTCAAGACGCCGCGCGTGCCGCTGCGTCCCGCGCCCTACTCCAGCGCGTGGCGCGAAAACCGCTTCACCCAGGTCGCCATGAGCCCCGATTCTGCCGAACAGGCGGCCCGTCTCGGCGCGCAGGTGATGGCGTTCAATTACAAGCCGATCGAGCAGATGAGCCAGGAGTACGAGGACTACAAGGCACATTTCCGCCGCTACCAGGGCCGCGAGCCGCGTCCGATGCTGATGACCGAGATGATGGTGTGCGACACGGATGCGGCCCGCGCGCGCGAACATGCCGAGCGCTACGTCGCCAACTACGGCATTTCGGTACTCGACCACTACGAGATGCTGGGCGAACAGTTCTCCGCCGCGAAGTGCTACCCGACCTACGCCGAAGCGGCCGCGGCGATGCGCGAGGTCGGCAAGGAGAACGTGATCAAGGGTTATGTCGAGCAGCAGATCTGGGGCACGCCGGAGCAGATCCTGCGCCGCTTCGAGGAGCGCTTCGCGCAGATGGGCGATTACGGCATCCTGTGCGTGTTCCGCTTCGGTGGCACGCCGTTCGAAGTCGCCGAGCGTTCGATGCGCCTGTTCAACGACGAATGCATTCCGGTGCTGCGCGGCTGGGCGAAGGAGCGCGCGGCAGCAGCCTGAGCAGAGCGCGAGCGCTCAGTCGCCCTCGCCGCGCGTACGGTCGACGCCGTCCAGCGCCGCGATGAGATTGGCTTTCATGCGCTTCAATGTGCGCGCCGTGATCGCGATATCACGTGCGCTGATGCCGGCAAGCACGTCCTCGTTGGCCGCGGCACCGAGTTCGCGCAGTCGCACCAGCGTCTCGCGGCCGCGCGCGGTCAAGGCGATGCGCTTGGCGCGCCGGTCCTCCGGGTCGGCGCGGCGCTCGACCATGCCGGCGGCCTCGAGCTTGTCGACCAGCGAGCCCAGCGCGACCTTGCCGAGATCGAGGCGCTGCGCGAGTTCCGACTGGGTCAGCTCGTCCTGGGTCCAGAGGTAGGACAATACCCAGGCCTGCGCGCGCGTCACCCCGGTGGGGCGAAACGCCGCATCGTAGACGAGCTTGCGCAGCCGCGAGGCGTCATGGATGTAGAAGCCGAGCCGGAACGCGGCGTCCTGCGCCGCATCCGTCGTATCCGCGCCCTTACGCGAGCGTGCCATGCGTCTCTCCGGCTGCCTTCCGTGCTCAGTCGAAACTGTCGAGCGCGTCGAGATCGTCGATCGCCACGCACGTGCGGCGAATGAACTCGAGCGAGGTTTCCGGCGGCTGCATCTTGGGCGCGTCCGGCGGCTGGCCGAGGGTTCCGGACCACCAGGCGAGTGCGGCGAACAGCTGCTGGCGATACCAGGTGAAGGTCTGCTCGAAATCGAGGCGCGGACCGCCGCGCGCGGCGAGCTCCTCGATGTAGTAGGCGAGCAGGTCACGTTCCCATTCGCGGCGCTTCTCCGGCACCACGGCGGTGGCGATGCAGTAGGCGAGATCGCGGCTGCCGTTGCCCTGCGCCGAGTTCTGCCAGTCGTTGATGCCCATCTCGCCGTCGGGCCGGATGAACCAGTTCTTCAGGTGCACGTCGTTGTGCGTCATGTGCCGCGGCATGACCTCGTGCATGTCGGCGGCCTTGAGCGTAGCCGGCCACACCTCCGGCTCACGCGCGAACAGGCGCGGCGGCACCACGGCCTCGGCTTCGGTGAAGCCGCGGATACAGGAATCCTCGAAACCGGCATCGAAGGCGGTGACGCGGAAGAATGTCTCCCATTTCGAGAAACAGGCGAGCTTGCCGGTGAGTTCGGGACTCTCATAGTACCTGCCGTGCAGCTGCGCGAGCAGGCGCATCTGGCTCTGGCAGTGCGCGTAATCGAGATCGGTCTGCATGGTGCAGAAATCGACCTTCTCGCTGAGGTCCTCGAGCACGACGATCGAGTTCAGGGTCGCGGGATCGTAGCGCGCAAACAACGGCGGCGGCGCGATGACACCGACCTCGGGATACATGACGTTGTAGAAGTTCACCTCCGCCTGCACACCTTCGTTCATGCCCAGCATGTA
The DNA here is from genome assembly GCA_030429865.1 of Gammaproteobacteria bacterium. GTDB lineage: Bacteria > Pseudomonadota > Gammaproteobacteria > JACKNG01. Next base: position 16,377 of record JAUIFX010000010.1, read on the forward strand.
GCGGCTCTCGAGACTCTGCGTGCCCTTGCAGAATACGCTCGCCGGCAAGCCGGCCTGCTGCCCGGCTTCGTTCCAGGTGATGTAGATGAAGCGCCGGTTCGAGGTACCGTCGTCACGCGGCCCGAGTTCATGGCTCACGACCTCGGCGCCCGGTACGCCACGGCCGAGCACGTCACCGAGCCAGGCCGGGGTGATCGATTCGTAGGTCGGCGGCATGTCGGCCGCGGTCATCGGCGTGATCGGGTTGCGCTGCTCTCGTTCGAAGCGCCGCTTGATTTCATCGAAAGTGATCGGCATGAAGGATCTCCGGGCCGCGGCCTGCGCCGGCGGCGGACGAATTGGTATGAATGCTTATCGTACGATAGCGTACCATGTCCCGGCCAGGCCGCGGCCTCAGCGTGCGACGTAACCACCGTCGACGGTCAGGGCGTGGCCGGTCGTGAACGAGGCGTCCTCCGAACACAGCCACAACACGGCCCGGGCGACCTCGTCGGGTTCGCCGAAACGTCCCTGCGGATGCTTGGCGAGCATCATGTCATGGACCTTGCCGACGCTCTGCGTGGCCGACGCCCCCATCGGCGTGTCGATGACGCCCGGGCATACCGCGTTGACGCGTACGCCGTTGCGCGCGTACTCGAGCGCGGCCGACTTGGTCAGCCCGATGACACCGTGCTTGGTCGCCGAATACGCCGCCGCGCCGCGCCAGCCGACCAGGCCCGCCACCGAGGCCGTGTTGACGATACTGCCTCCCCCCGAGCGCACCATCTCTTTCAGTTCACGGCGCATGCACAACCACACGCCTTTCAGGTTGACGGCGCTGACGCGGTCGAAGTTCTCCTCGCTAGCGTCGATGGTGAACAAGGGCTCGTCGGAAACGCCGGCGTTGTTGAACGCACAATCGATGCGGCCCCAGCGTGCCAGCACCGCATCGAACAGCGCGTCGACGGCGCTGGCCCGGGTGACATCCGTATCGACGTACATCGCCTCGCCGCCCCCTGCCGTGATCTGATCGACCAGTTGCGCGCCGGCGCCCGGCGTCACGTCGGCGATGGCAACGCGTGCGCCCGCCCCGCTCATCGCGAGGGCCGTCGCCCGGCCGATGCCACTCGCGCCGCCGGTGACCACGGCGACCTTCTCGTGTAACGAAACTCCCATGTCTTGACTCCCCCTCGTGAGTGCATGCCCGCGTCGGTCTGCCTGCCAGGTGCCAGCCCTGCCGCCGCGGCATGGTAGCCGGACTCGCATGGCGGCGCATGGCATACCCTTCTGTCCACGAGCCGGCGCGTGTAGAGTCGGGACTTCAGCCGCGACGGCGGCCAGCAAGGAGATCCCTGATGACGACCATTCTCTACGACGATCGCGTGAGCGCGGTCGACGCGCGCGCGGACGGCGCGCACCTGTGGCTCGAGCCCGACGCGCTCGAGCGCGCAACCGGCTGGAAACTCGAACCCGAGGGGCTGTGCCGCGGAGATGCCTGCGTGCAGGCACGGACGGCATGGCGCGACGATGCGGGTCGCGTCGACCTCGCCGCCTTCGCCGCCCACCTCGGACAGCCGATGATCGCCGACGACGATGCCGTGGCCTTCGGTGCGAGCGTCAACGCGCTGCGCGAAGACCTGCTGTCGACGATGGCACCGGACTTCACGCTGCCCGATCTCGACGGCAACCTGCACAGCCTGTCGGACTATCGCGGCAAGAAGGTCTTTCTCTACTCCTGGGGCTCTTACTGAGGCTGCAGCTTCGACTTGCCCGTGTGGCAGGTTATCTACGAAGAGCTGCGCGACCAGGGTCTCGAAATCATCGCCGTCGCGTTCGACACCGCCGGCCGTGCCGCGGTCGAACCCAAGATCCGGGCCGCCGACATTGCCGAGCGCCCGGCCATGCTCGCCGGCCTCATGGGCTGGGATGACGCGCTATGGGCGCGCCAGACGCCACCGACCTATCCCTGCCTGATCGACGAAACCCACCTCGTCGCCGAGCTGTACGGTATGACCAACGTACCGCAGGCGGTGTGGATCGACGAGCAGGGCCGCATCGTGCGGCCGGCCGAATCGGCCGGTACCATCGACATGGTTCGCCACCTCAACCGCGAGACGCTGGAGTTGCCGGACGCCGCGGTGGCCGAAGGCGCCGAGGCGCGCAACGCTTATATCGCGGCGCTGCGCGACTGGGTGCGCCGCGGCGCCGACAGCCCCTACGCGCTGCCGGCGGCGGAAGTGAAGCGGCGCCTGCGCGGTCCCGGCGAGGCCGAAGTGCGCGCCGCGACGCACGTCAAGCTGGGCCGGCACTTCTACGCCAGCGGCGCCCTGGCGCAGGCCAAGCGGCATTTCGACGAGGCGGTGGCGCTGTGCCCGGATTCGTGGAACTACCGGCGGCAGTCGATGATGCTCGACCCGGAGAACGTCGGCCAGCTGAACGCCGGACCGGACTTCTGGGCCGCGGTCGACGCCCTCGGCGACGAGCCGTACTACCCGCCGGCCGACCTCGCCCCGGTGCGCTGAACCGCGCGTCAGGACCGGGCGTACTCGCCGCCGCGGGTACGCCCGGTTGGCAGCAGGCCGCGGGCGCGTCGCGTTCCGTGCGTTCTCAGCGGCGTCGTGCACGCCAGGTGGACCCGGCACGCTTGCCTAGCCCGGACGCGTCCACGAACGGGAACGACACGGTCGGCGCTGCATCGCCGGGACCCCGGCGGGCGAGGATCAGATGCGGTGCGCCTCGAGCTCGCCCGCCCGGGCCATATCGACGAGGCGGAATTTCTGCAACTTGCCCGAAGCCGTCGCCGGGATGGCGTCGACGGCGAACCAGTGCTGCGGCACCTTGTGTCGCGCAAGCGCGGCGGCGACCCAGGCGCGCAGCGCGTCGCCGCAGGGTTGCGCGCCCGGCGCCGGTGTCACCACTGCAGCGACAGTCTCGCCCCAGTAGTCGTCGGGAATGCCGATCACGGCGACCTCGGCAACCTCGGGGTGCGCATAAAGCACCTCTTCGATCTCGCGCGGATAGATGTTCTCGCCGCCACGGATGATCAGGTCCTTGAGCCGTCCGGTGATGCGGCAATACCCGCGCGTATCCATCGCGCAGAGATCGCCGGTGTGCAGCCAGCCGTCGGCGTCGATGGTCGCGGCCGTCGCCTCGGGCATGTCGTAATAGCCCATCATGACGAGGAAGCCGCGCGTCAGCAGTTCACCCGGCGTATCGACCGGTAGCGTCGCGCCGCTCGCCGGGTCGACGATCTTGATTTCGACCTGCGGAATTGCACGGCCGATGGTCTCGCTCTTGTCGACGGCGTCATCGTCGAGCCGCGTGTGCGTGATCGCCGGCGAAGTCTCGGTCTGTCCGTAGCCGATGATGAGGCGCGCTCCGAACTCGGCCTCGACACGACGTACCACCTCGACCGGTACCGTCGCCGCACCCGAGAACACGGTCTCCAGGCTCGACAGGTCGCGCGGGCGCGCGGCCTGAGCGTCGAGCATCGCGATCAGCATCGTGGGCACGGCAAAGGTATAGGTCACCCGCTCCTGCTCGACGAGATCGAGCATCGATTCCGCGTCGAACGAAGACGGCAACAACAACGTCATGCCGGTCTGCAAGGCACCGAGGATGTTGGCGACGCAGCCCGCGGTATGGAACAGCGGTGCGACGGCGAGGTTCACCGTGCGTGCATCGAGTTCCTTGATCAGCGCCATCATGCGGGCGTTGTTGGTGATGCTGTAGTGATTGAGCAGCGCGCCCTTGGGCTGCCCGGTGGTCCCGGACGTGTATTGGATCATGGCGGGATCCCTCGGCGCCACGGCGGGCAGAGCGACTTCTCCCGGCGCACTCGCGAGGAAGACCGCGAGATCCTCGAGGCTTGCGACGAAAGCCGGCGAAAGCCCGGCCGCGGCCAGGGCCTGTTCGGCGACCCGCGCCATGTCGACGCCGCGATACGTGCCGCCGTGGAACAGTGCACGGGCACGCGACTGGCCGAGCACGTAAGCGAGCTCGCGCGCGCCGAGCGCCGGGTTCACCGTGACCAGCACCATGCCGGCAAGCGCGAGACCGAGCTGCACGATCACCCACTCGGGCCTGTTGCCTGCCCACAGGGCGACGTGGCTGCCGGGCGCGAGGCGCGCCCGCACGGCCTGCGCAAGACGCTCCGCGGCCCGCTCGAGTTCGGCGTAGGTCCAACGTCGGCGCTGTCCCGGAGCGCCGTCCGCATCGATCAGCGCGCAATGTCTCGGCCAGCGTGCGGCCGCATCGCGCAGCACGCCGCCACAGGTGGTCTCGTCGAGCGCGACCTCGGTCGTCGCCGGCCAGTGCGACCGGGTAAGGCGCAAAGCACCGGCCGGACGCGAGGTCCCGGCGCGCGCCGCGTGCTCAGCTCGCGGCGCGTCGGGCATCGGCGAACCGGGGTATCGCGAGCACGACGAAGCTCCGCGCCACGCTCAGTGCTGCAACAGGGTCCGCCGCGAGCCACACGCCCGGCCTATCAAACTGCGTAGCGTCGCGCATCCTCCCCCCGGCATTCTCGAGCGAGCGCCATGGCCCGGCCCAATCTAGCAGCCCGTCCGACACGGACACAACCGCGTCGCCCGCGGTGCTGACAGTGGTTGCGCGCTCCGCTGAAACACCACGAGGTGCCCGGGTGACTATAATCAGGCGTACGCGATGCATGCCGCGGTGCAGAACGTCCCATGAGCAATATTCCTGACGAGCACGAATCGGGGCTGCTCGATCCTGGCCGGACATCCGTGCCGCCCGATGATCGTGAGGACGGCCCGGGCCTGCGCTTCTTGCGTCCGTTCGTCACGCCTTTGCTGTTCCGGGGAGGCGACGCGCCGGCAACGACGTTCGGCGCGGTCGCCCAGATCGATATCGGGGGATTCACGCGCGCGGTCGAAGAGTATTCGCAACAGGGCTCGCGTGCGCTCGAGGCACTCGCCACCCTCATTGGCGGATGTTTCGATGTCCTCGTCGGCACCGTGAACCGGTACGGTGGCGCGGTGCATACGTTCCCGGGCGATGGGGTGGTGGCCGTTTGGGAAGCTCCCGAGGACGGCTTGTACGACGTCGTCCGGAGCGCGCGGGAGTGTGCGCGGGAACTCGCCGGAAGTTTCCCGACCGCGCGGCGCTTTTCCCTCAAGGCCGGCGTGGGCGCGGGACCGCTCACGATTCTCACACTCGGCGAACCCGGGAGTCGCCGAGAGGTCCTCGTGACGGGATCGGCAATGTCCGATGCTGCCGCTGCGCTGCGCCGGGCAGGTGGTGGACAAACGGTGCTCGCCCCATCCGCAGAGCGCTTCGCCCCGCATGGCAGGAAAGATCGCGACGCCCTGTCGCTCACCGGCTACGCGACCCGAGCCCCCATTTCGGTCATCACGGCCACGCCCGGCATCGGCACATTCGAGGCCGCGAGCCTGCTCGATTTCATGCCGCGGCTCGTTCGCGAGCGTCTCCAGTCGGGGATCGATGCGTGGATGGGAGAGTTTCGTAACGTATCGACCATTTTCGCCGAGATCGGTGCCGGAGAACCTGCGACACCGGATTCGACGCGCACGGCCTACGCGCTCATGCAGGAATGCATGCAGCAGTACGCTGGCACGATCGTGCAGTTTTGCCACGACGACAAGGGCCTCGTTTCGGTCATGGCGTTCGGCGCGGAAACCAGTCACGAGGACGACGCCAACCGGGCGCTGCTCGCGAGTTTCTCGCTACGCGAGGGCCTTGCCGGCGCCGGTCTGGATAGCGCGATCGGCGTATCCACGGGGCGGGTCTTCAGTGGCCTGCTCGGGGGCCAGGCACGCATGGAATTCCGCCTGATCGGCCGCGCTGTCAATCACGCTGCGCGACTGATGAATGCGCGCCAGGCGATACTCTGTGACGGCGCCACGAAGAACCTCGCGACGGATTTCCATTTTGCCACCCCGGTCACGTTCAGCGATCGCAAAGGACGATTGTCGGCGCACAAACCGCTCGCCCGGTCGACCAGGACCTGGATGCTCCCCGCCTGTTTCCGGCGCAGTGAAAGCGAAACCCCGGTATGCGGCAGAACCAGCGAGATCGCGCGCGCTGAAGCCTGGCTGGCACAGCTGCAAAGCCCGCCGCACGACAGCCCCCGGGTCCTGGCACTCGTCGGCGAGGCAGGGATCGGCAAGACCCGGCTCGCCACGCATCTCGCGCACAAGGCCGAAACGTCGGGGCTGCGCGTGGTTGCCAGCCAGAACCAGGAGGCGGGGCCCAAGGTGGGTCTTTACGCCTTTCGCCCGATCCTCGAACAACTGTTCGATCTCGGCGAACGGACACCCGAAGATGGCAGGCGCCTGCTCCGGGAAGCCGTGGTCAACGCTACCGGCTCATCCGACCTGGCGCCGCTGCTCAACGACCTTTATCCGCTGGCCCTGCCCGACAACCCGGTGACCTCGGATCTCTCGGGAGCCGACCGCGCCGCCAATCGCCTCGCACTGCTTGCACGCCTCTTGCAAGCGGGCACCAGTCCCACGTCCTCGCGGGACGCGGCAACCCTGGTGTTTCTCGAAGATGCACACTGGATGGATCCGGCTTCGTGGACCCTGCTCGACGTGCTCTGCTCCGCTTCGGAAGCCCGCATCTACTTCGTCTTGACGCTGCGCCCTCTGCCGGATGCCTCGCAACGCGTCGCGGCGCTGCTCGGGAGCGGCTGCGCGCAGACCTTGGAACTGGGCCCGCTGGGGCGTTCCGACACCTCCAAGCTCGTCGCCACCTATCTCGGCGTGAGCCAGGCAACGCCGCAGCTCGTCGCGATGGTCGAGCGTCGTGCAGAAGGCAACCCCCTGTTCTCGCGCGAAATCGTGCGGTCGCTGGTCGACCGCTCGCTGATCGTCATCACGGGCCGGACCGCGCGCCTCGCCGGCTCCGTCAGCCCCGCCGCGAGCGTCGTTCCCGATTCCATCGAAAAGCTCGTGCGGGCCCGGCTCGATCGGCTGAGCGTCAAAAGGCAATGGCTTCTGAAGTGCGCCAGCGTGATTGGCCTGCGTTTCGAGCAGTCCCTCCTGGAATCGTTTCCCGACGCGGCGCCCCTGGGTCGCCTGGAGGACGATCTTGCGGCCTTGGTCGATGAAGAGTTGATCGAGAGATGCGCCGAACAGAGGAGCCCGATGTTCGCGTTCCGACACACCACCATCCGCGATGTCGTGTACGCGACGCTGTTGTTCGAGCAGCGCCGGAACCTGCACATCGCTGTCGCCATGGCGCTCGAGAACGGCCCCGAAGCGGACGGGCAGGCACTCGCCATTTTCGATCATTGGCGTTCAGCCGGCGAGGGGTGGCGTGCCCTGCGCTACGTCGCCCGCGATGGCGAGAAGGCGCTACACGGGGGCGATTACTATGCTGCTCGCGAGTACTTCGCCTACGGCGTGTCCGCGCTCGCCGGGATCGATGACGAGAACGAGCAGCGGCGGCGTGCACACTGGAACCAGAAGCTGGGCGAAGCCCTGGTGGCACTCGGCCGGCACGAGCAGGCACGCGTACACCTCGAAGCGGCCTTGCGGAATCTCGGCGAGGCGGTGCCTCGAAGCCGCATCGCCGTATCGCTACGGACTGTTATCGAGTTCGCCTGGCAGTGGGGGCGGCGCCGATTCAGCGTCCCGCGGAAAACGCATGAAGCCGATGACTCGATGAGCGAGCGCGCCGAGATCTACGAACAGCTCGGCTATGTGTTCTACGCTTCGGGCGACACGCTGCGTGGCATTCATGCCGCGTTCGGCATGCTCAATCGCGCCGAGCAGGGGACTGCCGACGCGGTTCGCGCGCGCGCCTACGCGGCCATGGGCCTGACGGCGAGCGTCACGCCCCTCAGGCGCCTGGCCGAACACTACGAAACCGCCGCGTATCGCACCGCCACGTCCATCGACGATCGCGCCGTATCCGGTTGGGTGGAGTGGATAGCATCGCTGCGCGCCGCTGGAGAGGGCCGTTGGACCGATGTGCTCGAGAAGACCGACCGCGCCATCGATACGGGGCGCGTCGGCACGGCGTCCCGACTGGTGGTCATGGCGAGCTTGACCCGCGCATGGGCGTTGCGTGTGCAAGGCGAACTCGGGGAAGCCATGGAACTGGCGGCCCTGGCCCTGCAACTGGGACGCGGCCACGGCAATCATCTGTGGGAAGCGTGGGCCTACCTGATCGAGGCGGAATGCCACCTTGCCCGTCGCGCCTACGAGGCGACGATTCGTTGCAGCCAGCGCGCTCTCGCCATCCTCATCGAAGAATCGGACCGTACGGAAGAAGCGCGAGCCCGCGGCCTGATGGCCGCTGCGTTATTCGCCCAGGGGCAAGAGCGTAAAGCCTTGCTCGCGGCCGAGGAGTGCGAGCGGGTGCTGCGCAAACTCGACCTGACCAGCTTTGTCATGCTGGAGGGGTTTGCCGGGGTTGCGGAGGTTCACGTGGCGCGTTGCGAGTTGGCTGTCGAGCAAGAGAGGGTTCGCGCTCCTCGCCGCCTGATGCGCAAGGCACAGGCGGCATGCCAGGGCCTGAACCGGTTTGCCCGCGTGTTTCCGGTCGCGAAACCCCGAGCGCTGCAAATGCAGGGACGGTTGGAGATCGCGGCCGGACGGCAGCGCGCCGCGATGAAGCGCTTCGCGCAAGCGCTCGAGGTCGCGGAGCAGCTGGACATGCCGCGCGAGAGTTCGCTCGTTTCGCAGGTGCTCGAGCGCAACTACCTGGTGATCCCGCAGGAAATGCGGCGCGGAACGGACAGGGCCCGCAGGACGCGTGGGTCGAAGCAGACCGGGAGCACGTGAGCGTGTTGTGCGATGACCGCAGGGATGCGCTCTTCTCGACCGTGCGCGACATGCTCTCCGCGTGCGGCATCCCGCGGCGGCAGGCTGACGTCTTCGAACGGGTCATTGCGCGCAGCGAACGCACCGCGACGCGCTGCGAGGTGTTTCTTCCCGCGGATCTTCCGTTCGCCGTCGCGGCAGCAGCCGGTATCGGCGAAGACGTTGCCACGCGGGCGGCGGCCGTGGCGACAGTGATATGGTCGGGTGCCGACCTGATGGACGACGCAGCGGATGGCGACCTGCGCCTCGACGATTGGGGTGCGAGTTCTCACCAACTCGCTCTCGTCTATACGAACCTGCTGGCGACGCTACCCCACCTCATGGTGGAGGACGCGCCGTCGCAAGGATTCAGCCGGTGCCTGGCGGAGTCGTTATGGCTGATGAGCCACGGGCAGTTCAGCGACCTGGAAAGCGCGACTGCCGTACAACGCGGCGAGGACTATCTCGATGTCATCGCACTCAAGACCGGCGCCGAGGCTGCGTTCTTTGCCCAGCTCCCCCTGCTCATGGCAGCAGCCCCGGAGCCGACTCGCAGGCCATGGGAGACGTTCGGACTCCATATCGGGTGCATGCTGCAGTTGTTCTCGGACATCTATGGCACGCTCATCGATGAGCCGGGCAATGATCTCTTGCGAGGTAAGCGCACGTTGCCGGTCACGCACGCCCTGACGATGCTCGACGGCCCGGATCGCGACGCCTTCGTCGCCGCGCTGGTTCGGGTTGGCAGCGGTGATCGCGAACCCTTGCCGTGGCTAATCGAGCGAATGCAGGAATGCGGCTCCGCGCAAGCTGCACTCGTGCAACTGGAGCGCTTTCGCTTCCGCGCGGCCGCGACGTTGCCGGTTGCGCTGGACGAGTTCCCGCGCAGCCACCCGTTGTGGCGTTTGTTGAAGAGTTGCTGGCTTCTCGGAGCGCTCGAGTCCGAGGCGTCATGGCCCGCAGCGCGCACCGAGGAAGCCCCGGCAAGCGGGACGCCGCCGGCTGCGCCCCGCCCACCCCCGCGCGCCGGCGGGGCGAACCATGCGCAACTGGTCGCCAGCTATTACGACGCGCATACCGAGCCGTTCTACCTGCGCTTGTGGGACGAGGAAGACATCCATTTCGGCCGGTTCGATGACCACGCGAGTACGCTCGGACCGGCCCTGAAATCGATGACGGAAGCCATCGTCGCGCCGGCAGGCATCCGTTCCGGTGAAATGGTGGTGGACGCGGGCTGTGGCGTGGGGGGGGCCGCGTTGGACGTTGCGCGCGCGTACGGGGCCCGCGTGCTCGGCATGACCATCAGTCCTCGACAAGTCGCGCTCGCGCGCGAGCGCGCCGCGCGGGCCGGCCTGGCGGATCAAGCGCGGTTCGTCGTTGCCGACTGCTCCCGGGAGCTGCCCTTGGACGATGGCTCGGTCGACGTGCTCATCAGCATCGAGGCGGCTTGCCACCTGCCTGACAAGGAACGGTTCGTCCGCGAGTGCTGGCGCGTCCTGCGCCCGGGTGGCCGTCTCGTCGGCAGCGACTGGATGCGCACGGCACGGGCGACTACTTCGACTGCGCAACGCGCGCTGACGGCGGTGGAACAGGCCTGGCACCTCGGCGGCCTGCTCAGCGGCAGCCGATGGTTCGACTTGCTGAGTGGCGCCGGTTTCGCGCGTGTCGAGTTCGAGGATTTCGGGGACAGCGTGTTACCGAACGCGCGCCTGCTCGCGCAGGCGCGCCTGGACCTGATGCTCGAGCGCGCCGCGGGAAAGGACGGTGGCCCGGACGGGGAACTGTGGGTGATGCAGTGCACGACGTTGGCGAATGCCTGGCTCGCGGGCTGGTTCACGGTTGGCCGCTTTCGCGCCCTCAAGTAGCCAGGGCCGCTCCGCGCGCACCACGCCGAACCACCCCGCGCAAGAGAAGGAATCAACCAGGATGCTCGCGCGCCGTGCCGGCCGCGGTGCGGTTCTGGCCGCCATCCGCCCGCGCCGGCCCACCGGGTTTAAGGAGTTCCCTGCCTCTCCTAGCCGCCGATCGGTTCGATATCGCCGGTGGGAAAGCGTTTACGTGTCGTCAGGTAATGGACTATCAGCTTGTCTGCTAATTTCCCATTGCCCGGCACATGCTTGAGGTCTTTCGCGCACTCGATACCCCACAACGCGCAATACGTAGCCTCTTGAGGATAGAGCCCGTGGCCGCAAATTTCCTTCAAATACGCTTCGAGGGCTTGGTCACCAGCTAAATCCTCTTCAATGAGTTTTTGCTGCCTACCGCGGGCGAGGCCATAAAGGTGACCGCGAAAAGGCCCTTCCTCCGAGGACGCCATGTAATCGGCGACCGCGTAGACCTTCTCTTCGCTGACGTCTGTTGGCGGAGTCCCGCCCTCCCCGTTGCTCATCGGTCTCCCTCCCTGTGATTCCCCATGTTGCCCAGTCCCGACACCACGAAGGGAAGTCGGCGCACGGCAATCCAGACCGTTCGGCATCGCGATACCGTTTTGAAAAGGCTAGCTTACCTTTCGCTTCTTGTCACGAGCGCAGCATGGCGACGAAGGGAGCGGCGCCCTGCAGGTACCCGAGCACGAATATCGAATCGGAGCGATCGCGTTTCTGTTTAACTCGGCGGGCGCATGCCGCGTACCCTACCCGGACGGTCATCGCGCCGGGCGATTGTCGAGAGCCCGCTAAACAGCTGGCTGCGCCGGCGGCGCCGCTTGACCGCCGTGCCGCGAGGCTTACGATTCGATAGCAACCGGGCTCCTCGACCGGTAGGCACCTGCTCCGGAAGCATGCTCGCTCCTCGACTAGGCGCCACCTCAGTTCTGCGCACTACTCGACGTAGACCTCCTCGTACGAACACTCGACCCGCCGAGTTCAGGCGGCGCCGGGCAAATCGGGCATTGCTCCCGCGGCAGCGCTACAGGGCACTCGCACAATGCGCGAAAGACGTTCAGGCGGCCACCGGATTGGACTTTGCGCCGAAGCGCGTCGATCTTGTCGGCTGTACGCATGAGGTGAGACCGAACCTGCTCCGGCCGAAGCGGACCGAAACGCGCGAGTATCGCCAACGCCGCGCCGCTCACCACAGCCGCCGCGAACGAGGTTCCGGTCGGCGCGAAATGAGAACACGGCTTATCGTACGAGTCATAGGTCGAATAGATATCGATTCCGGGTGCAGCAAGGTGCACATGGTCGCGGCCATAACCCGAATGGACCCACAACGCATCATCACAGCCGCTCGCCGCGACGGCGATGATGTTGGTCGCATCGAAGCTAGCCGGATAGAACGGATGCTTATCGATATCCTGGCGCTCATTCCCGGCGCCCGCGACGATCAGGACGCCGCGTTGGCCAGCTTCTTCAATCGCATCCTCAAGCTGCGACAAGTCTGCCGAAGGGCACGCGCTGTCATCCGAGCACGTTCCTCCCAACGACAGGTTGATGACCCTGACACCATTGTCGACGGCATAACGGATGGCCGCGATCACGTTCGGAAGAATGCTGACGTCTCTTTGCCCCCATGACACCGCGGCACGAATCGTCATGATCTTCGCGTCTGGGCAGACACCCCGTGCGCTCCGGGCGTCGCGTGGCGTCGCGGCAATGATTCCCGCAACCGCCGTGCCGTGACCTCTCCCATTCGTTGCAATCGTCGCGTCCTCGACATCGCAGTCCCCGTCCACGAAATCCCAGCCGGTGACATCATCCTCATAACCATTCTCATCATCGTCCCAATCGCTGATCGCACCGTCACCGCTTTCCACGGGATTCTGCCAAATGCTATCGACGAGATCTGGATGAGACCACCGGATCCGGGTGTCGATGACGGCGGCAAGCGGGCCCGCCGCACACGTCGCGAGCGCCTGGGCCTCCAGAGCATTGATCTTCTCCAGGTGCCATTGGCGCTGACATGAAGACGTTTCGTAGTCTTGCGTTGCCATGCGAGTTGGCGGTGCCGCGGACTGAAAAACCAGAGCCGGCGCGAGCACGACCACCTCGGGGCGTCGTCGAATTACGTCGACCACCGAAGACCGTCTCGCACGGTTCAAATCGTCCGCAATCCCGATCTCGTAAACCGCTGGCCGCGCGATCTGCCTCACGACCCGAGCGCCAACGGAATGCAACAGCGCTTCGACATCGGAGATAGTGAGTTGGGGCTGAACGGTCATGACGTAACGTCCGGCCAAGGAAAGCTGACCGGCGAAGGTCCGCTCGGCCGCACACTCCTCGTGCGATGCGAGCCGTTCCTCCTGGCGGATCAGCATACCGTCACGCGCTCCGCTTGTTGACGCGTCGACGGGCAGCCGCAAGAGGCGCAGACAGGTACGAACATCCTCGCCACCAAGTTCGCCACTCACGGCCGCAACATCCATTGTCTCCAGATCACTTGGACCGTTCCACGAGATCACCGACGGTGCCAGCGCTTCGGGCGACACGGTTACGCGTCCCCCCGCATGCTCAATGGCGGCTGAGCAATGGGTGCTGACAACCTCGCAGGTCGTGATGGCGGCTGACACGCGATCGGTGTCCGGTGCCGCAGGCATGGCAGTCCTGGCGCCACCAGCAGCAATCGTCGTCGGGGGTTGCACGAGCAAGGCCAGGACTGCACCTGCCCCACCCAAAGACCTTCCGCGACGCGGGATCGTTATCAATCGCCGCCACCCAGCCGGGGACGGCCAAGCGCCTGTTCTGGATACGTAGTCCATCATCCGAATCACCTGGCCCGGTTGCTGGCGCAGACGACAGGCCCGCCGCGGCGTCCCTCGCTGGTCGTATGGTACATCGTTGAGCAGCGTGCGTGCGCGTGGCAGGAGCACCTCGTCCCGCGCCAAACACCGCGTCTGTAGGGAACTACTCATTGACCCTCGGTGAGGCCTTTTGCAGGATGTCATTACTCCGGCAGTTGTGTCGTCGAGAGCGAGCCGATCGCGCAACACCCAGACTTCACCGAGGAAACTGACGACGGAACGGCTGAGTAACCGCACGGCGATTGCGCGCCAGGTCGGCGCTCCCTGAGTCAGGCGTTCGACGACTTCGTTAGGCTGTCTTAAGACCTGAGATCAGTGATTCGGCCCCTGCGCTGCCTTGACCCCGGACGTGGACGGCCGCTGCCTGCGCGGCCGGCACGTCGAATGGGCGAAGACACGGCTGGACGCGAGCGGCCCCGAGCGCCGACAATCCCGACCCACCGACGAACCTCGCGCGCGTGTTGCCAACCCGGTGGCAGCGCCCCAACCGACCACGAGACCCTGATCCAAGACCATGAGCATGCAAGCCAGCGGCCGCCTCCACGCGGTCTTCGACACCAAGCAGATCACCGAGCGATTCCAGAAGCGCGAGTTCGTGCTCGAGATCGCCGAGAACCCGCAGTACCCGCAGTACGTCGCTTTCGAGCTGACCGGTGACCGCGTCGGCGAGATCGAGCAGTTCCGCGTCGGCGACACGCTCGAGGTCGAGTTCAGCCTGCGCGGCCGCGAATGGACCAGCCGCCAGGGCGAGGTGCGTTACTTCAACAGTCTCGACGTGCGCGCCATCCGTGGCCAGGGCAGTGGCGGCAGTCAGGCCGCGCCGCCGCCCGACGACGAGCCGCCGCCGTTCACCGACGACGACGTACCGTTCTGAGCCACGCCGGCCGGGGCGCGATGGCCGCGGCATCAACCCGGTTCGTCACGCCTGCCGATGCACGGACCGCGCCGTTCAGCAACAGCGCCTGATCCCGCTCCAGCGCCGTTCGACCTCGGCACGGTAGAACGCCGCGCGGCTCGGCACCGGCGCCTCGGGATGGGCGGCCCGCAGGTGGGCCACCCAGCGCTCGTAGGCGCTGTCGCCGTTCAGCCAGCGCAGGTACGCGCGCGCCGCCGCGCAGAACTCGCCGACGCGCATCTCAGCGCGCCCCCAGCGCCGAGGCCACGTAGGGCTCTTCGGTAAACGGCGGCGTCGGCTGCCCGCGCAGGTGGCGCACGCAGACCCGCGCCGTGTCGAGCACGAGGACCCAGGTGAGTACGAGGAAGAGCACCGTCAGCGCCGTGTTCAGGTGATCGTTGAACACCAGCCGCGGCACCTGCGCGGCGACCTCGGCGCCGAGCGTGCCGGCGTCGAGACGCTGCTTCAGATCGGCCGCGTGGGCGAGGAAACCGATGCGCGGCACGTCGCTGAAGATCTTCGCCAGCGCCGCGCTCGAAGTCACCAGCACGAGCCAGCCGAGCGGTGCAACGGTGACCCAGGCATGGCGCGCCCGGCCGGACTTGACGATGACGCTCGTCGCGACGCACAGCGCGATCGCCGCGAGCATCTGGTTGGAGATGCCGAACAGCGGCCACAGGCTGTTGATGCCACCGAGCGGATCGACCACCCCTTGGTAGAGGAACCAGCCCCAGGCGATGACGACCAGCGCGCTGGCGACGATCACCCCCGGGTACCAGCTCACGCGACCCAGCGGCGCGTGCAGCCGCCCCAGCAGCTCCTGCAACATGAAGCGCGCCACGCGCGTACCGGCATCGAGCGTGGTGAGGATGAACAAGGCTTCGAACATGATCGCGAAGTGGTACCACAGCGCGAGCAGGCCGCCGCCCGAGAGACTCGCGAAGATGTTCGCCATACCGACCGCGAGCGACGGCGCGCCGCCGGTGCGGGCGAACAGGGTCGCCTCGCCCATCTCCGTGGCGAGGACTTCCATCTGCGCGACCGTGACGGGGAAACCCCAGCTCGAAATGGTCGAAACCGCCGCGGCGGCTTCGTGGCCGACGACCCCGGCCGGGCTGTTGATGGCAAAGAACACGCCGGGTTCCAGCACGCAGGCGGCGATCATCGCCATCACGGCCGTGAACGATTCCATCATCATGCCGCCGTAGCCGATCATGCGCGCATCGGCCTCGTTGGCGAGCAGCTTGGGCGTGGTGCCCGACGAGATGAGCGCGTGGAAACCCGAGATGGCGCCGCAGGCGATGGTAATGAAGACGAACGGGAACAGGGGACCGGCGAAGATCGGACCGGTGCCGTCGATGAACTGCGTCACCGCCGGCATGCGGATCTCGGGACGCAGGATGACGATGGCAACGGCGAGCGCGAGTATCGTGCCGACCTTCATGAACGTCGAGAGGTAGTCGCGCGGTGCGAGCAACAGCCAAACCGGCAGCACCGCCGCGGTGAAGCCGTAGGCGATCACGGCAAGTGCGAGCACGCGGCCGTCGTGGTCGAACCAGCCGCGCACCGCGGGCAGCTGGTCGACCACCCCGCCACCGGCAACCGCGGCGAGCAGCAGCACGATGCCGATGGCCGTCGCCTCGAGCACCCGCCCGGGGCGGATGGCACGCAGGTAGACGCCCATGAACAAGGCGATCGGAATCGTCATCGTCACGGTGAACGTGCCCCACGGGCTGTGCTTCATGGCATTGACGACGACCAGACCCAGCACGGCAATGAGGATGATCATGATGGTCATCACGCCGAGCAGCGCGGCCACCCCGCCCACCGGTCCGAGTTCGTCGCGTGCCATCTGGCCGAGCGAGCGCCCGTTGCGGCGGACCGAGCAGAAGAGGATGACGAAATCCTGCACGCAGCCGCCGAGCACGCCGCCGACGAGAATCCACAGGGTGCCGGGCAGGTAGCCGAACTGTGCGGCGAGCGTGGGTCCGATCAGCGGCCCCGGCCCGGCGATCGCGGCGAAATGGTGGCCGAACACGATCCAGCGGTTGGTCGGCACGAAGTCGCGACCGTCCTCGAGGCGCTCGGCCGGCGTCGCCCGCGTGGCGTCGAGCATGAGAACCTTGAGCGCGATGAAGTGGCTGTAGAAGCGATAGGCGATGGCGTACACGCAGACCGCCGCGACGATGAACCACAGGCTGTTGATACTCTCGCCACGCCGTATCGCGATGCCGCCGACCGCCGCCGCGCCGAGCACGGCAACCGCGATCCAGGCCAGCATGGCGCCGCGGCGCCGCCGATCCCCCGTGGCCGTTTCCTTCTTCTGCATGACTCCTCCCCGCGAGTGACGCCGTCGCACGCGGCGCGGCGCATTCATGGTTATGACGATCAATCCATCGACCGCGGCCTCGCTTCCGCGCGTGGCCCGCGGCAGGCTACCGCGTCTCGACGCGGCCCCCGACACCGCTGCGGGCCATCGCGACCAGTGTCGCGCGCACGGCCCGCATGTCCGTCACCGGCTCCGGAAAGCCGATGCGCACGATGCGTGCCCCGAGCCGGATGTTGATGCCCTCACCGTCACAGCCGACGAGACGGGGCGTCACGCCATCGGCAACGGCGAATCCGGCCTGCGCGCAATAATGGCGTACGGCGTCGGCATGATCGGCGTTCATGTGGTCGACGATGCCGCGTTCGGCCGCGCCGTCGAAAAGATTCTCGCGCAGCACCCGGTCGGGCTCGAACCAGTGAATCTCGCCGAAGCCCCCGATGTAACGCAGGCGCCGCGGCCGAATCACGTGAAAGGCGAAGTCGTGCATGCGATCGTAGGTTTCGGCCTCGGGAAAGAATCTCAGGTAGCGCGCCGCGGCGGCGTCATGCGCTGCGCCCGGCGCCAGCCGCTCGACGTCTCCGAGGTAGGTCAGCCGCGCCGAAGCCTGCAGATCGGGCTGGTCGCGGTCGAACAGTGTCAGCGAAGCGCGCGTATCGGCACGCGCGTTGCGCGTGTGCTGGGCAATCGCGGCGATCAGAATGACCGGACGACCCGCACTATCGAGGCAATACGGCACGACCGAGCCGAAGGGATAACCGGGGACATCGACCGACAGCGTGGCGAGGACCCCGTCATAACAGCGGGTGAGCAGGTGGCGGGCGGCGGCGTTGGCTGGCGTCGGGGGCATCACGAGGCGCTCGATGTGGGACAGGAGGTCGCGGGCGCGCCGGTGGCCGCCGCCGGCGGGACGTGCACAAGCGCGCGCCTCGGCTATGATAACGGGAGTGGGTGTCCTGCGCGTCCCGCCCGGCGCGCGTCGCGCTCACCAGCACCGGATGCGGGCACCCGCGCGCGGGCCAGGCATCCCGGCGAGGCCTGGTGATCGGCGCTCACCCGGCGCGATGCGGGCGGGCCGGTCGCTCGTTGAAAGCGGGCGCGGCGGGTACCGGGGAAAACTCTCCACGCAGGAGTCGTCGCATGACACGGAACGGTTCGTCGAACGTCACTTCCCGACACGCCGATGCACGCCGGCCGGCGTCTCGTACGCTCGCAGTCGCCGTCGCCGGCGTCCTGTGCCACGCTGCGGACGTCGCGGCGCTCGACTGCGCAGCCATCCCTGACGACGAAGCCCGGCGCTGCTGCGCACTGAGCCTGCCTGCGCAGAGCATGACGCAAACACTGCGCATCACCCTGGCCGACGCCCAGGGAACGTTGCGCGAGATCGCCGGCGACCTTGCCTGGAAGCGCCTCGAGGACGGCCGCGCGGGCGTGCGCATCGAGGTCACCGAACCGGCGTCCGATGCCGGCAAGACCGCGTTGCTGGTCCAGCGCATCGACGAAGACGACCTGCGCGCCGGTGCGCGTGCCTACGTCTACGATCCTGGACAACGGCGCGACCGCCTGATCAGCGTCGACGTGCTGTCCGGAGAGCTACTGGGCCTGGGAATCAGTTACGAGGATTTCGCGGTCATTTTCGGCGCACGCAACGATCTCGAATTCAAGCGTCTTCCCGACGAGGAATTGGACGGCCGCCAGGCCATCGTCATCGAGGCGACACCTCGGGATGCCGATGCGGCCTTCGATGCCGGCATGGTGTATTCGCGCATCGTCGCGCGTTTCGACAACGAGCGCTGTGTTCCGCTCGATACCCGCTTCTACGAGCAGGGTAGCGAACCGCGCAAGCTGCTGCGCGCCGATCCGGCCGAGATCCGCGAGCACGCTGGGCGCTGGGTTCCCCACCGTCTCACCCTCGAGGAGACGGGCGCAGACACGCGGACGACCATCGGCGTCGAAGCGGTGGCTTTCGACCCGGAGCTGCACGACGTGCTGTTCAACCGTTCGTCACTGAAACGCGGACGTTGACGAGCGCGCGCCGGTCGTGCGTGCCCGCGCCATCACGCTCGCGCTGCGCTACCCGGCGCTGCTCGTCGCCGCGGCGGCACTGCTCACGACGCTCAGCCTGACCCGGCTGGTCGATCCCGCGACCGGGCAGCTCCGGCTCGGCATCGACAGCACGCTCTCCGGCCTGCTACCGCGGACGGGCGCGGCGCTCGACACCTACGCCCGCACTGCGCAGCGCTTCGGCAGCGACGACGTCGTGTATGTCGCATGGCTGTCCGACGAACTGTTCAGCCGCGACGTGCTGCAACGTTTGAAGCGGCTCGCGCGCGACCTGTCACGCATCGAGGGCGTGCGCGCAGTCGACAGCCTCGCCGGTGCGACACGGGTGCAAGTCGACGACGATCTCGTCGAGGTCACCCGACTGCTCGCAGGCCTGCCGCGGACGGAGAAAGGACTTGCGAAGCTGGCCGCGGACGCGCGCGCCGATCCGCTGCACGGTCCGCAGCTGCTGACGACAGACGGCAACGGCACGCTGCTGGTCGTGCACCTGGCAGACGCACTGGACGCCGCCGCCCTCGCGCGCACGCTCGATGCCATCGGCACCGCGTCCGAAACGCGCGCCAGCGGCGCGCCCGTGCGGGCGCTCGTTACCGGCCCGGTCGTCGCCCGCCTCGCCCTCGGCGGCGCGCTGTTCGACGACGTACGCCGCGCCCTGCCACTGGCGGTGCTGGTCACGGCGCTCATCGCCGCGCTGACCCTGCGCAGCGTGCGCGGTGTCGTTCTGCCCCTCGCCGCCACCGGCAGCGCACTCGCGGTAACGCTCGCGGTGTTCGCAGCGCGCGGCCATGCGTTCAATTTCGTGACCGTCATCGTCCCGCCGGTCATTTTCGTGGTCGGCTTCGCCCTGGCCGTGCATGTCATCAACGCGTTCGACACCGCTTTTCGAGCTGCCGGCGAGAAGCGCGACGCACTCGTCGAGACCATGCGCGAGCTGTGGCAACCCCTGTCCCTGACCGCCTTCACGACCGCGATCGGCTTTGCCTCCCTGGCGACCAGCAATATCGAGTCCATCCGCCTCTTCGGAATCTATACCGCGCTCGGAACCGTGACGGCGTGGATGGCGGCCTTTTTCCTGATCCCGGCCGCTCTTGCGCTGTGGCCGGCACGTGTCCTCGTGCGAGCCGGCACCGGCCCACTCGCGGCACTTGGCCCCGCGCTCGCGCGCTTCGACATGCGCCACCGCCGCTTCATCCTGGCCGGTGCCGCGGTGCTCGCCCTGGCCTCTGCCGTGCTCGCGACGCGCATCGAGGTGAGCACCGACTACCTGGCGAACTTCAGCGCCTCCAGCGCGGTACGACAGGATTACGAGACCGTACGCGATGCCTTCGGCGGCGCCAACCCGTTGCAGGTCATCGTGACGAGCGAGTTGCCGCAAGCGTTCGCCGACCCTGTTCATCTTGGTGCCATCGAGACCCTGGAGCAGACGCTCGAGCGCCGACCCGACATCAACAACGTGACCAGTGTCGTCGATTTCATCGAGACCGTGCGCCGCGCTCTCGCGCCGGAAGCCGCCACCACGCGCCGCGTGCCCGATTCACGCGAAGCCATCGAGGACGTCATGGAACTGGGCGCGGGCGAAGCGCGTGACCGCTTCGTCGATCGGCGCTTCTCGGCCACCGTGCTGCACGTCACCACCCCTGCGGTCGCGACGCGTGAGCTGGCGCAGGTCATCGCGGGCATCGAGACGGCCCTGGAAGCCCTGCCGCCGCACCTGCACGGCGAGGTCACGGGCGGCACGGCGCTCATCGCACGCACGCTCGACGAGATCGTGCGCGGCCAGCTCGTCAGCCTCGGCGGCGCGCTGCTGGTCATCTACGGCATTCTCTACCTCCTGTTCGGCTCCGCACGCGTGGCAGCCGTCGCCCTGCTGCCCAATGCCCTGCCCATCGTCGCGTTCTTCGGCGTGCTCGGCGCAAGCGGGATCACGCTCAACCTCGCGACCAGCCTGGTCGCCTCGGTCGTCCTCGGCATCGCGGTCGACGACAGCATCCATTTTCTCTCTCGATTCAACGCCGAGGCGAGACGCAGCGGGCGCGAGGATGTCGGCATCGAGCGCGCGCTCGCGGCCGTCATTAGACCGGTCACGTTCACCACCATCGCGCTCTGCGCCGGCTTCGCCACGCTCACCACCGGCGAGTTGACGAGTCAGATCGAGTTCGGCGCACTCGCCGCCGCCGTCCTGTTCCTCGCCTGGGTGTTCGATCTCACCTTCACGCCGGCGATCGCGACCCGCTTGCGCTTCGTCACGCTGTGGGAAACGCTCACTGCCGACCTCGGCGCGGCGCCCCACGAGACGATCCCGCTGTTTCGCGGGCTCACCCACCGCCAGGCCCGCATCGCGGCGATCCTGGGCCAGAGCGTGGAACATCCTGCCGGCACGCGCGTCATCACGCTCGGCGATCCCGGGCACGACGTGCATATCGTCATCGACGGCGAACTCGCCGCCAGCGTGCCACGGGACGATCGCGACGTGCTGCTACGTCACATGAGCCGCGGCGACCTCATCGGCGAGGTCGCGCTGTTCGCCGGCAAGCGCACGGCCAACGTCGACGCGGTCAGCGACGTACGCCTGATTCGCTTCGACCAGGCCGCCCTCGACCGCATCGCAACCCGCTACCCGCGCATTGCGAGCGTACTCTACCGCAATCTCGGCGCGGTGCTGGCAGAGCGGCTGGCGGATGTGACTGCGCAGTTGTGATCAACGAGGGACGCAGCGACGGAGAACGCGCCGCAATCACCCTGCCAGCCGCTGCGCCGCCCCGCGGTTCGTCACGGCCGTAGGCCGCCCCTTTAACATTGGGAGCCGTCTGTCGTATGGTCGTGCTTCGACAAGCTGCCGACGGATGACAGGACGCACGCCAGGTAAGGCTTGAGATGCCACAGATGCTCTACCGACAGGGCACCGCACGTCGCGGTGCGGGCATGACGAGGCGCGTTCTCGAAGACCGGCGCGCGCCCATTGGTGTGAGCCGATGAACGCGCCACGGCCAGTTGCTCTCAGCGCGCATACCCTCGCAGCCCTCGAACTGTTCGCGAACCTGCCGCCAGCCGAGCGCGATGCCATCGCGCAGACGATGCGGGCGCGGCGCTACGCGCCGGGTGAGCTGGTTTTCTCCCAGAACGACGGTTCCAGCGACGTGCATTTCATCGTCAGCGGTCGCGCACGCGTCACCTACTACTCCGGTCACGGCAAGGAAATCGCGTTTCGCGAGCTCCTTGCGGGAAAGACTTTCGGCGAACTCGCCGCCCTTGACGCGGGCCCCCGCTCGGCACGCGTCGAAGTGATCGAAGAATCGATCATCGCACGCCTCGAACGTGGCGACTTCCTCGCCCTGCTGTCACGTCAGCCACAAATCGCGTTCGACGTCATGCGCGAGCTTGCCTGCACGGTACGCCGCCTGTCCGATCGCGTCATCGAATTCAGCACCATCGGCGTACGTGAGCGCCTGCATGCGGAACTGTTGAGGCTCGCCGAGCGCGGCGAAACCGTCGATAACGAAGCGCGCATTCGAAACTGTCCGACGCACAGCGCTCTCGCCACTCACATCAGCACGCACCGCGAGGCGGTATCGCGAGAGCTGAGTGCGCTCAAGCGAGCCGGCTTGCTGCGCAAGGAGAAGGGCGTGCTGATCATTACCGATCTCGCGCGCTTGACGGACATGGTCGTGGCCGCGCGGCGGGAAAGCGCGGCCGGCTGAGCCGATCGCGGCCCGGCGGGAAACCCCGCCGGGCACCGGCACGCCCGCATCCGGCAGGCCACCGCTGCTCTGACCATGTTGGGCGCAGCCCCAGCCGTGCCGTTCGATGACACCGACCTGTGGCGATTGCCACAGTCACCAGGCCCGCTACCGGGAGACGCTGTCAGTCACAGCAACGAGGCCCCCGGGAGGTGCCACATGGACAAACTGACCGACTACCTTTCACACGCCGTGCTGCTTGCACTCGTACTCGGCGTCGTCGTGAGCTTCATCGATGTCAGCCACCGTCTCGGCGCGTGGCAAGGCGGCGGCAAGCTGGCGCCGGCGGCGTTGGCCAGCGCACCGCGAGCCTGAGCCCGGCCGGCGCCGCTCGTCGCCGCCCCGGCACCCACGGCGTCAGCCAGCATGCGTGCGCACGTAGTCACCAATGCGTGCAATCGCCTGTTGGCCGGCATCCAGGATTGGCGCGAACAGGTGCCAGACGTGGATCATGTCTTCCCATACTTCCAGCGTCACGTCGACCCCCGCGGCTTCGAGCCGTGCCGCCAGGCGGGTACTGTCGTCGAGCAGCGTCTCGGCGTCGCCGACCTGGATCAGCAGCGGCGGCAGCCCGCCGAGTTCGGCATTGAGTGGCGACGCCAGCGGCGTTTCCGGCGCGGCGCCGTCGAGGTAGGCCGCGGCGATCGCGAGCAGCGCCGCGCGTTGGACCATGGGGTCGCGCGCCGCACGCGTGTGCATCGACTCACCGCTCGCCGTCATGTCCGTCCAGGGCGAGATCGGCACGGCACAGGCAGGCAACGCGACCCGCGCATCGCGCAGGGCGACGAGCAGGGCAACGGTGAGACCGCCACCCGCCGAATCGCCCGCGACGGCCATGCGCTCGGGCGCCGCACCGCTGGCGAGCAGCCAGTGCCAGGCGGCGCACGCATCCTCGACCGCGGCCGGGAACGGTGCTTCGGGCGCGAGACGGTAATCCAGTGCCAGCACGCGCCCCTCGACAGCCGCCGCGAGGCGCTCGAGCAGCGGCCGGTGCGAGCGCGCCGAGCCCATCACGTAACCGCCGCCGTGCAGGTAGAGCACGATGCGTCCGCTGTCGCCGCCGGCGGCCGTGAACCAGGTGGCGGGCACCCCGCCCGCGTCGACCGGGGTCGCCGTGATGCCCGGCAACGGCGGACTGAGGTCGCCCAGCGCGTCGAGGCCGCGGCGCATCTCGGCGAACGAAGCGCCGGGCTGCGCGATCGGCCGATCGCGCAGCAGCGTGCGGATCGCGGCCAGTTGGGCGTTGCGGATGGCGTCGCTCATCGGCATTGCCGCGCGTGGCGACCGCGATGGCGGTCGCCGCGCGCCGGCAGGCTTCAGATGAACTTGGCGTAGGCGTCGAGCACCGGCAGGACCTTGTCCGCCGGTGCCGGCGGCAGGGGCAGGATGGCGCGCTTGATACCACCGCGATCGCGCAGTCCCTTCACCGCATCGGCTTCCGGCGGCGCGGCGAAGAACATGCCGATGTCGAGACTGGCAGGGTCACGGCCGATTTTCTCGCACGCGGCGTTGATCTGCTTGAGGCCGCCGTCGAAGTCGTAGAGACCGCCGAGCGGCATCCAGCCGTCGCAGAATTCGGCCACGTGGGCGGCCGTCTTGGGGCCGGCCGCACCGCCCATGACGATCGGCGGATAGGGCCGCTGCAGCGGCTTGGGCCAGGCCCAGCTCTGTTCGAGCTTGACGTACTCGCCGTCGAAACTCGCCTCGTCCTTGGTCCACAGCTCCTTCATGACCAGGATGTGTTCGCGCAGGATCGCACGGCGCTGCTTGAAATCGAGCCCATGGTTGCGCATCTCCTCCACGCACCAGCCGTAGCCGATGCCGAGCTCGAAGCGCCCGCCCGAGATGACGTCGAGGCTCGCCACCTCCTTGGCCAGCCACAGCGGGTCACGCTGCGCGACGAGAGTGATGCCGGTACCGAGACGCAGCTTGCTGGTAACCGCCGCCGCCGCGGTCAGGGCGACGAACTGGTCGTGGGTACGCCAGTACTCCTCCGGCAGCGGACCGAGCTCGGGACGGCCGCCCCAGGGCGTTTCGCGGCTGGTCGGGATGTGGCTGTGCTCGGGAAACCACAGCGACTCGAACCCGCGCTCCTCGCACGCGCGCGCCAGCTCCATCGGCTGGATGGCCTTGTCCGTCGGAAAAATGATGACGCCGATATCCATTGCGAACCTCCCTCGTGGTTGAGGGCGGCATCATGGCACAGATACGGCGCCCCGCGCTTGCCGCTACTGCGCCCAGCCGCCGGCGAAGGGAAACCCCTGGCCGCAGAAGAACCCGGACTCGTCGCTGGCGAGGAACAGCGCGAACGCCGCGTCCTCGCGCGGTGTGCCGAGACGTCCGGCCGGAACCTGGCGGCGCAGTGACTTGACGAACGACTCCTTGGCCATCAACTCGGCCGGGTAGTAGTCCTCGCTGGCGACGTAATTCTGCGCGATCAGGTTGACCTGCACGTTGTGCGGTGCGACTTCGACGCCGACCGATTGCACGTAACCGAGCTGCGCCGCGCGCGCCGCGCTGTAGGTGGCGAGCGTCTTCATGCCGCGCAGCGCCGAAGCGCTGCCGTAGACGACGATCTTGCCGCGTTGACGCGCGATCATCTGCGGCAACACCGCGCGCGTCAGACGGTGCAGCGGGTGCACCATGACCTCGAACGGCGTCAGCCAGTCGTCGTCGCAGAGTTCGGTGGTGGCGATACCGGTGAAGGTCGGAGAGGCCAGGTTCGCGACGAGCACGTCGATCTCGCCGGCCTCGGCCACGGCCGCCTCGCAGGCGCCGGGACGGGTCAGGTCCCGCGTGTCGGCGATGACCGTTGCGCCCTCCTCGGTGAACACGTCGACGGTGACCGGCCCCATGAAATCGCCGGCCTGGGTCAGCAGCACGCGCTTGCCGGTGAGACGCCCGCTCATGCGCCGCCCTCGCCTTCCCGGGCCTGCTGTGCCAGCCACCACTCGCGGTAGTTCTCGTCGGGTGCGAAGACGCGCGCCTTGGCCCCGCTGATGGGTTCGCCGGTACCGCTGGTCACGCCCACGTCGAATTCGATGATGCCCGCGCGAATCCGCGTGATCTCGAGCCGGATGACGACATCCTCGTTCGGGCACACCGGCTTGCGCATGCGCTCGGGTTCGAACGTCAGGCCCAGGCTGCCATCGCCGGGCAGCACCGTGCCGAACAGGCCGGTGATGGCGATCTGCAGCAGCCCCCCGGGCACGATGATGTCGGCCACGCCGGGGAAGCGCACGCGCGCGGCGGCAACGTCATGGTGAATGGCGTTGCGGTCGTTGGCGAGTTCGCAGTAGCGCGCGACTTCTTCGCGGCTGAAGCTGACGCGCTCTTCGTGCGTCATGCCGACGCTGAGCATGGCCGCGGTCTGACAGTTGGTCTGGGGCATGGCTGGTCTCGTTGCTGTCAAGGAGAAAGGGGAGAGATGCCGCGCGCGCCCGCGGCCCGTTCCAGGTGCGTCTCGGCATGACCGCCGATGATCGCGTTGCTGATGATCCGCTTGAGATAATGGCCGACGACGAGTTCATCGGTCATGCCTATGGCGCCGTGCAGTTGCACCGCTTCCTCGGCGACGCGCCGGCCGGACCGTGCCGCCTGGTACAGGGCGGCGGAGATCATCGCCGCACCCGCACCCAGGCCACCATCATCACAGTGGTGACGCGCAATCTCCAGCATCGATTCCGCGCGCACGGTCTCGAGCTGCATGTCTACGACCCGGTGCTGCAGTTCCTGGAAGTCGATGAGTTTGCGCCCGAACTGCTCGCGCTGCGCAAGGTGCTCGGCCGTCAGCCGCACGAGCGCGTGCATGATGCCGAGCGATTCGGACGCAAGCAACAGGGCGAGGTAGCCCGACGCGTCGTCACGTGCGGCTGCCGCCAGCTCGAGACGTGCGCTCGCAGCGACGCGCACACCGCGCAGCTCGACGTCGGCGAAATCGCGCCCGTCCGCGCCCCGCCGCGCCTGCCGTGCGAGGCCCGCGGTATCCGCATCGACGAGGAAATAAGCCGGTGCGCCGTCTTCCTGCCGCACGCCGACGATGAAGACCTCGGCACGGCCGGCATCGAGCACCGCGCCGGCGTGCCCGTCGAGCACCGCGTCGCCGTGCGGCGCCGTGGCCACCACGCCCGCCGCGGGCTCGACCAGCGCCAGCAGGCTTTCCCCGGCCAGCCAGCGCGCGAGCACGGCCTCGCGGCGCGGCGTCGGCCGCGCCCGCCCCAGCAGGTAGCCGCCCAGCGCGAGCTGGCTGGGCAGAGGCTCGCTCATCGCCGCCGGGCCGAGCGCCGCCATGAGCGCGCTCGCGACCGATGGTGCGAGCCCGAGGCCGCCGTCGGCTTCGGCCAGCGGCACGGCCAGCCAGCCGAGTTCGGCGAATTCGTGCCAGCGCGCCCGGCTGTAACCTTCCGCGCTCGCCAGCACCGCACGCAGCGAGGCGTAGTCATAGCGTTCGCGCACCATGCGCTCAGCGCTGTCGACGAGCGCCACGCATTCCGGGGACGGCGTCAGGCTCATGCGCGTTCCACCTCGGGCGTTGCCGGGTTCATGTCAGCTCGCGGCGCAGGCTACGGAAGATCAGTTCGCGCTGGATCTCGTTGCTGCCGCCGTAGATGGTCGCCGCGCGGTTGTTGAAATAGCCGGCCAGCCAGCTCGACATCGGCAGGCCATCCTTTGCCGGCCCGAGGGTGGATTCGGGCGCGTAGAGCCAGTCCTTGCGCGCCAGCATGAGCGCCAATTCGTCGATACGCTGCATGGTTTCGGTCCAACCGATCTTGATCACGTTGGGCTCGGCGGCGGTCTGTGCCTCGCGCGCGCGCAGGTGTCCGAGCCGGAAC
>JAUIFX010000011.1 GCA_030429865.1 Gammaproteobacteria bacterium
TAGAGCAGCGTCACGTGGCTCAGCGGTTCGCTCGCCAGGATAGACTTCACGATCGACAGGATCGGCGTGATGCCGCTGCCGGCCGCGATGCACAGGTAGTTGCGCTCGGCGTCGGCGTCGAGCGGCGTGGTGAAGTTACCGGCCGGCGCCATCACGTCGAGCACGTCGCCGGCGGCGAGCGAGGCGTTGGCGAAGCCCGAGAAGCGCCCACCCGGCACCGCCTTGATTGCGATCTCGAGCCGGTTCTCGTCGACGCCGCTGCAGATCGAGTAGGAACGTCGCACCTCCTCGCCGTCGATCTCGCGGCGCAGCGTGAGGTACTGCCCCTGCCGGAAACGGAACTGCTCGGCAATCTCGTCGGGCACGTCGAAACGCACGCACACGGCATCGTCGGTAACACGGCGCACGTGCGCAACGGGTAACTGGAAGAATTCGTTCACAGGCATTTGAAGTAGTCGAAGGGTTCGAGACAGCTGCGGCAGCGGTAGAGCGCCTTGCAGGCGGTGGAGCCGAATTCGCTGACGAGTTCGGTATCGCCGGAGCGGCAGCGCGGACAAGCCACGCCGCGCGGGTGCCCGCCCAGCACGCGCTTGTCGGAAGTCGCCTCGAGCGGCGGCGCGATACCGACTTCGAGCAGCTTCTCGCGCGCGGCAGCGCTCAGCCAGTCGGTGGTCCAGGCGGGTGCGAGGCGGGTCTCGATGCGAACCTGCGTGCAATGCGCCTCGGCGAGCGCGGCGCGGATGTCGTCGGCGATCGTCTGCATCGCCGGGCAGCCGCTGTAGGTCGGCGTGATCACCACCGTCACGCTGCCGTCGTCGTCCACCGCGACGTCGCGCAGCACGCCGAGGTCGTCAATGGTGAGGATGGGGATCTCCGGATCGCGCACGTCCTCGAGCAGTGCCCGCACGGCGTCCGCGTCGAGCGCGACGGGCGTGCTCACCAGTCCAGTCCCGGGTAGGCGCGCTGCACGAACTGCATCTCGGCGAGCAGCCGCCCCATGTGCTCGGTATGCAGTCCCTCGCGCCCACCGTCAGCCTGCCAGTCGTCCGGCGGTACGTTCAGCGTCGCCGCCACGAGGTGCGCTTCGACGATTTGCCGCCAGCGCGCGCCGAGCTGCGCGAGATCGGGCGCGATGCCGGCCGCCTGCATCGCGTCATCGACCGCATCGGGCGTGAACAACTCGCCCGTGTATGACCACAGCGCGTCGAGCGCGGCCTGCGCCCGCGCCTGGCTTTCGTCGGTACCGTCGCCGAAACGCAATACCCAGTCACCGCTGCGCCGTGCATGGTAGGCCGCTTCCTTCACCGCCTTGGCGGCAATCGCGGCGAGTTCCTCGTCGGCCGAAGCACGCAGCGCCTCGAACAGGAGTTGATGATAGACATCGAGCAGGTATTGCCGCACGAGCGTGAACGCGTAGTCGCCGTTGGGCAGCTCGCAGATCAGGAAATTGCCGAACTCGCGCTCGTCGCGCAGGTAGGCCAGCGCGTCCTCGTCACGGCCCTTGCCCTCGATGGCACTCGCGTGGCTGAGCAGCATGCGCGCCCGCCCGATGTGGTCGAGCGCGGTGTTCGCCATGGCTATGTCCTCCTCGAGGAAGGGACTGTGGCCACACCACTCCGACAGCCGCTGGCCGAGTACCAGGGCGTTGTCGCCGAGGCGCAGCACGTAGCGGAAGTGCGCGCTGCTCACAGCTTGAGCTCCTCGGGCACGTCGTAGAACGTCGGGTGTCGATAGACCTTGTCGGCGGCCGGCTCGAAGAACGCGTCCTCGTCCTCGAACTGGCTGGCGTGGATGTCGCTCGAGCGCACCACCCAGATACTCACGCCTTCCTGGCGCCGGGTGTAGGTGTCACGCGCGGCGAGCAGCGCCTGCTCGGCATCAGCCGCGTGCAGGCTGCCGATGTGCTTGTGATCGAGACCGCGGCGGCTGCGCACGAAGACTTCCCACAGCGGCAGGTGTTGCTTGCTCATCATCGTTCTCCGTTCGGCCGGACTCAGGCGGCGCGGCCGGCAGCGCGACGGCGCTGCTTCTCGGCATGGGCCAGCATCGCCTCGCGCACCCATGCGCCCTGCTCGTGCGCGGCGCGGCGATCGCCGATGCGCTGGCGGTTGCAGGGGCCGTTGCCGTTCAGCACGCGCTGGAACTCGTCCCAATCGATGGCGCCGAAGTCGTAATGTCCGCGCTCCTCGTTCCAGCGCAACGCGGGATCGGGGATCTCGAGGCCGATGTGGCGCGCCTGCTCGACGGTCTGGTCGACGAACTTCTGGCGCAGCTCGTCGTTCGACTGCCGCTTGATCTTCCACTGCATGGACTGCTGCGAGTGCGCGGATTCCGCATCGTGGGGGCCGAACATCATCAGTGTCGGCCACCACCAGCGATTGAGGGCGTCCTGCGCCATGGCCTTCTGCTCGGCCGAGCCGGCAGCAAGCGTCTGCATGATTTCGTAGCCCTGGCGCTGATGGAAGCTCTCCTCCTTGCAAATCCGCACCATGGCCCGAGCGTACGGCCCGTAAGACGTACGGCACAGGGAAATCTGGTTGACGATCGCGGCACCGTCGACGAGCCACCCGATGGCGCCGACGTCGGCCCAGCTCAAGGTGGGGTAGTTGAAAATGCTCGCGTACTTGGCGCGGCCGTCGAGGAGATCGTCGACCATCTGCTCGCGCGAGACCCCGAGCGTCTCCGCCGCGCTGTAGAGATACAGACCGTGGCCGGCTTCGTCCTGCACCTTGGCGAGCAACGTCGCCTTGCGCCGCAACGTGGGCGCGCGCGTGATCCAGTTGCCCTCGGGCAACTGCCCGACAACCTCGGAGTGCGCGTGCTGGGAAATCTGGCGGACGAGATTGCGCCGGTACTTCTCCGGCATCCAGTCTCGCGGCTCGATTTTCTCCTCGGCCGCGATGATCGCGTCGAAGCGCGCCTGCTCGGCGCGGTGGCTCGGATTGTCCATACGGGTCCCCGTGTGCGGAATCGGCAGACGGCCCGCGACGGGCCTCCTGCCAAAAGTATTACATCTCTGCTCCGGATTTCAATATTTTTGTGTTACGTCCAGTCGGGGCCGGGGTGCCGATTCACCGCGAACCTGCGGCATACTGCGCGCTCATTTCCGTGACGTCCGCGCCCGCATGACTGCTGCCTCCGCCGCGCCCGCGCCCACGACCACCGGTCGCAACCTCGAACACCTCTCCCTGGCCACCAGCCTGACCGCCGGTGGCGCCCTGCTCGCGGCTGCCGGTGTCGTCTACATCCTGCGCGACAGCCTGTCACTGCTCACCGCCGGCCTGTGGCTGACCGCCGTCACGCTGACGGTGGCGCTGCGCCTGGTCACGGTGCAGCGGTACAAGCAGCGGCTTCGCGCCGGTGGGACGCCGAGCATGCTGGTGTTCGACTACCCGCTCGTGCTGGTCGGGCTGACGTGGTCGATCGGCGCCCTCACGCTGCCGGGGACGGCTTTCGGCGAAATGCTGATGATGACCTGCCTGTTCGGCCTCGTAGCCGGTGCCGTGGCCGGCTTCGCCAGCCACCTGCGCGGCGTGCTGTGCCTTGCGCTGTCGAGCGTGCTGCCGTTCAGCGCGGTCATGCTCCTGCACGACGACGCGACGCATCGCATGCTGGGCACCGCGCTGGCCCTGTTCTCGGCGCTGCTCGTGGTCGTCGGCCTGCGCCAGGGCCGGCTGGTGCGCGAAGCGTATGCGCACGAGGCGGCCAACGCCGAGCTGGTGGACAACCTCACGCGGCACGCGAGCGTCATCGAACGTCTCAACGACGAGCTCGAGGCGCGCGTCCGCCTGCGTACCGACGAACTGAACCTGCTGGTCAACGAGCTGCGGGAACGCAGCGACGAACTCGAGCACAGCCGCCGGCGCTACCGCGACATCGTCGAACTGAGCAGCGAGCTGATCTACAGCGTCGACAGCACCGGGCGCCTGTTGTTTGCCAACCACGCCTGCCTGCGCGTGCTCGGTCTGAGCGACGAGGACATCGCCCGCGGCATCATGATGCCGGCATGCATCGCCGAGGACAGCCGTGGGGCGCACCGGGATACGCTGCGCCGCGTCCTCGACGAGCAGGCCTCGTGTCAACTCGCGCTGGCCCTGATCGGCGCTGACGGGTCCCGCATCGAGCTCGAAGGTACGCTCCACGCGGGCTTCGAGGGCGGCGACACGGCTGCCTTCGGCGTGTTCCGCAACGTCACGGCGGAACTCGACGCGGCCGCCGCGCTGGAGTCCAGCGAAGCGCGCTTCCAGGCGATCTTCGCGCGCAGCTCCATCAGCATCATGATCCTCGACGCGGAGCTCGACATCGTCGAAGCGAATCCGCGCGCGCACGACATCCTCACCCGGCCGGCGGGGACGCTCCAGGGCAACGCCGTGCGCACCATCGTCGGACCGGAACATCGCACGACGCTCGAACGCGACATACGCAGCCTGTTCGCCGGCACCGACCACAGCCTTTCGCTCGAGCTCGAGTGCACACGCAGCGGCCAGGACCCGTTCTGGGCACGCCTCGACCTGAGCGCCATCGCGGATGCCGCGGGGAAACCGCGTTTCGTCGCGTTGCTGCTGCACGACATCTCCGAACGCAAGGCTCTGGAAGATGCCAACGCCTACCATGCGAGCCACGATTACCTCACCGGGCTCATCAATCGGCGCAGCTTCGAACAACGCCTGGCCTCGCTGCTCGAGGAGCTGCCCGCGGACGGCTCGCACGCCCTGGTCTTCTTCGACCTCGACCGCTTCAAACTCATCAACGACACCTGCGGACATTCGACCGGCGATGCCCTGTTGCGGCGCCTGGCCGCCGATCTCGCCGCCATCGTGCCCCACGACTGCGTGCTCGCGCGTATCGGTGGCGACGAATTCGCGCTGCTCGTTCCCGGCACCTCGAGCGGCGAAGCGAAGGTCGTCACGCGGGCGCTGATCAAGTGCATCGACGAATTCCGCTTCGAGTACGAAGGGCGCACCCACACGATCGGGGCCAGCGCGGGCATCGTGCTGCTACGCGGCGGAGAGACGGTCGACGAAGTCATGCAGAACGCCGATGCGGCCTGCTACGCTGCCAAGCGCAGCGGCCGGAACCGTATCGAGCTGTACAACGCCAACCAGTCGGACATGCGCCTGCAGCGCGACCAGATCCGCGCCGTGTCCGTACTCGCCGATGCGCTCGAGACAGGCCGCCTGCGCCTCTACGCGCAGCCCGTCGCGAGCATCGGCACGGATGCCGGTCGCAACGACACGGGACACTTCGAGCTCCTGCTGCGTCTCAGTGAAGCGGACGGCAGCCTCACCGGGCCCAGCCAGCTGATGCCGGCGGCCGAGAAATACGGCTACGCGATCGAGGTCGATCAATGGGTCGTGCGCACCACCCTCGACACGCTCGCCGGCCTCGAACCGGACGCGGCGAACGGCCTCACGTTCGCCGTCAATCTGGCCACGCAGTCGCTGCTCAGCGAACGCTTCGAGGACTTTCTCGCCGCACAGCTGCGTGCCCATCCCTTTGCCGAACAGCTTTGTTTCGAGATCACCGAGAGCGAGTTCATGTCCAACTTCGAGCGCGCCGCACGCTTCATCCGGCGCATGCGTACCTACGGATGCCACTTCGCGCTCGACGACTTCGGTACCGGTTTCGCCTCTTACGGCTACCTCAAGGAGCTCGACGTCGACTTCCTGAAGATCGACGGCACCTTCATCCGGGCCATCGACGCCAACCCGGTCGACGAAGCGATCGTCCGCTCGATAGCCGGTGTGGCGCGCTCGATGAACATGACGACGATCGCCGAGTACGTCGAACGCGAGGAACAGATCACGGTGCTGCGTCGCGTCGGCATCGACATGGTGCAGGGTTACGCGGTCGGCCGCGAGGTACCGCTGACCGATGTCGTCGCGCGCTTCGCCCGCGCGGCCGGTTGAGCCGGCGCGGCGCAGATGCAGCCACGCCACCCTTCGGTGTATAAACGGGGTCCGGCTTTCAACCTGACCAGGCCTCGATGAACCACCCGCTACCCGCCCTCGGCCTGGCTGCCGTCCCGGGCCGCCGTCGCCGCACGCTGGAACTCGCGCTGGAGATCGAGCAACGCGGCTTCTCGGGCATTTATTGCCCGAGCTTCGGCGACGGCCTGGCGCTGTGCGAAGCGCTCGCTTTCACCACCCAGCGGATCGCTTTCGGTACCAGCATCCAGCCCATCTACTACCGCCAGCCGGAGGATTACGCGCAGACGGTCAGTTTAATCCACGAACTCGCCCCCGGCCGCTTCCGCTTCGGTATCGGGGTCGCCCACGAACCGTCGCTGGCGGCGCGCGGCATCACCGCCGGTCGCCCGCTCGCCGATACCCGCAGCTTCGTCGAGCGCCTGCGCGCCGCCCCCCGCGCCGGCGAGCAGCCGCCGCTGGTGCTGGCCGCCCTGCGCCGGCGCATGATCGGCCTCGCGGCGGAAATCGCCGACGGCCTGGTGTTCGCCAATGCCGCGCGCAGCCACATGGCGTTTTCCCTGCACGCGCTGGCGGAAGCCGGCGGCACCCGCACCGATTTTTTCGTCGGCAACATGATCCCGACGTGCGTGTCTGACGATCTCGAGGCCGCACGCGCCGTCAATCGCAAGACGTTGTCGTCCTATGCGCTGCTGCCGAATTACCGCAACT
Organism: Gammaproteobacteria bacterium; assembly: GCA_030429865.1. GTDB lineage: Bacteria > Pseudomonadota > Gammaproteobacteria > JACKNG01. The sequence continues at coordinate 6,639 of JAUIFX010000011.1, forward strand.
ACTGGCGTGAAGCCGGCTACGGCGACGAAATGGATGCGGTCGAGCGCTGCATCGCCGAGAACGCCCCCGAACGCATCGGCGCCTGCCTGTCGGACCAGTGGCTAGACGACACCACCATCGCCGGTCCGCCGTCGCGCGTGCGCGAGGAACTCGCGCGCTGGTACGAAGCCGGCGTGACGACCCCCATCCTGGTACCGAGTTCGGTCGCCGGTGGCCAGTTCGAAGCGTTCGCCGAACTGTTCGGAGTCTTCGCATGAGGACCTGGCGACATCCGGCCTGGCACGTTCGGCGAGCACTCCTGCGTGCCTGCGCGGTCGCGATTCTGTTACCGGGCGTGGCCGCCGCGGCGGCCACGGCGGGCGAGCGCGAACCACTCGAGGTCGTGCGCGAACACGTCGGCACCGCCATTGCGGTGCTGCAGGATCCGTCGTACCGCGAGCGCAACGACGCGCAGCGCGAACGACTGTGCGCCATCGCCCACCAGTTGTTCGACATCGAGACCTTCTCGCGGCTCGTACTGATGGCGCGCTGGAAGGAACTCGATCGTGCCGGGCAGGCGGAGTTCGTCAATGTCTTCGGCGATTTCCTGTGTCGCTACTATCTCTCGCGCCTGCAGCTCTATTACGGCAACGAACAGGTCGATTTCACCGGCCAGGAAATCAAGTCGGACACCCGCGCGACAGTTCGCGCCAGCGTTTCCTGGCAAGGGCTCGATATCCCGGTCGAAATACGCATGAGCCATCGTGATGGGCGCTGGCGCGCGTTCGACGTCGTCGTCAGCGGCATCAGCGCCGTGCTCGTCTACCGCGCGCAGTTCCAGCCCCGCCTGCTGGACATCTCCCCGCGAGAGCTGATCGACGAACTGCGCGAACGCATCGCCGAGCAAGGCTGAACGCGCGGACGGCCCGCACCACGGGCGCTCCGCGCGCACCGGCGGAGCCGGCAAACTTCCGCAGGTTTCCGTGCCGTGTTTTGGCGTGTCTTGGGACAGGCATAAATTCGAGACCGGCAGGCATGCCGCGTTTTGGGACAGGCACGAATTCGCGGCGTGCCGTGTTTTGGGCCAGGCATAAATTCGAGACGGGCAGGCATGCCGCGTTTTGGTGCCGCGTTTTGGGACAGACACGAATTCGCGGCGGGCCGACATGATTCAGGACAGGCATCGATTCGCCCGGCTGCGCCACTTGCGGGACTGCGAACTAGTTTCGCGGAGTTGCATGGAATCCAGTTGACGGCAACCCGATCGAGACTGAATTGGTCCAGGCGCGATTGTGCTGAAACTGCTCCGGACCTGGCCGCAGACATCGACCCCGTGACCTCGCGATGCAGCACAAGCCGCGGCAACTGCCGCTTCCCACTGCCCCGGGGTGGATACGCTTCTGGAAGGCGCACGCTGCCTGCGGACGCTCGGTGACGCGGCTCCGTGGCGCGCACGGTAGTGCGACCGCTGCCGGCACCCCCTCAAAGAGCCATGGTGTCGTAACCGCGCTCCGGAAACGCTCGCCTGCTCAGCTGCTCGGACTCATTCGCTCCCGTGCCGCGACGCGATAGACCGGCTACCGAGCCGGCCTGAAGCATCTCGGCGCCGCGGAAAAACGGATACCGTCCCCATCCCGTGCACCCATGTCCGGCCGAGACGTGCGGCATGTCGCCGCAGGTGGTCGCGCGATCCTATCGCGGGGTACCCCGACCTCACGCTCGCGCGCATACTTGACATCCAAATCTCAGCGTCAAGGCCCAGGGACGTGAGCAGACGCGAATCGCCACCCGAAATCGTGCCTCGCTTGCCAGGGATACAGCAACGGCCAGTCTTGTCGACAAGGTCGAGATAGTCGGTATGGCTGAAGGGTAGGACATCGGTATCAGGGACCCGCGATCTCTCGCGCAGCGCTGCAAGCGTTGGGAACGTGGTGTCTGCCTGGGGACGATCGTGTGGTCGGCGCGCCATTAATCGCTGCTGGGCCGCAGTGTAGCTGCTATCACCGATCGTTGTGGCCATCCCGGCGCGAACGGGGTTGAGATCGACGTAGACCATCACCTGCAACAAGGCACCCTCGTCGAGCAGGGCCTGGGACTTGAAGCGGGCCTCCCAGAAATGTCCCGTCACGCCGTCCTCGGCGTTCGCTCTTCGGGCGATATACTCGTTCAAGCACCGCATGTACCAGGACAGGTCGCCAAGGCGCTCACGCCACACCGCGACTGCTGACCGCACATGACGAAGTTCGTCAAACGTCAGCGTATCGCCTCTGCGATACCGGGCGACGAGTGGCGGCTCGGAAAACAAGCGCGTCCAGCGGGTGATGACTTCTTCGTCGCTCCACCCCGCCACTTGTTCGGGGCGCAGGCGCACGACGAGGTGATAGTGGTTGCTCATCACCGCGTAGGCGCACAACTCGATAGCAAAGACCCGCGATAACACGGCCAGGCGCTCGCGCACCCATCTGCGACGATGCCCATACGAGCGGCCGGATGCGCTGTCGACCCCGCATAAGAAGGCACGGCGAACGCAACGCGCCATGCAATGGTAGTACGGTGTGCTCTCGATGCTGACGAGCGTCTTGCGAGGCTGAGTCATCCTTGACCTCCCCGAATTGTTCGATAGGTCGCCACTCCGGGCGCGGTAGTTACTCTAGCCGCATGTCATCCATCGTTTCAACGTCCACCTCTTGCGGACCGCGCGCCAACTGCCGCAGGCCGGTCTCGTCTGAAGAAGCAGGCCATCGGCGATGATTCTTCATCTCTCGCTCAGCTGCCTGTCCATGATTGACGGTCTGCCTGTCCACAATCGGCACTCGTCCCTGCAGAGATTGATGCCTGTCCTCCAATGCCGCTCCTGCAGAGATTGATGCCTGTCCTCCAATGCCGCTCCCTGCAGAGATTGATGCCTGTCCAGGATTGATGCTGCAGAGATTGATGCCTGTCCTCCAATGCCGCGCTCCAATGCCGCGGCGGGCAGAGCGCTGGCCGCTGGCCCGTGTGGCTGCCATGATGGCGCATCGAGGTTTCTGGGAGAGGTTCGAATGTCCGGGTTCGGTCGCACCGCCATTGTGACTGGCGGCTCGCGCGGTATCGGCCGCGCGATCGCGCTGGCGCTTGCCGCTGAGGGCTTCGACGTAGCGCTGAGCTACGTCACGGACGCGAAGGCCGCCGCGGACGTGGTGACGGCGATCGAGGCGCAGGGCCGTCGCGGGCTTGCCGTGCGGGCCGACCTGGGCACGCCGGGGGATGCCGCGGCGCTGGCCGAGGCCACCGAGACGGCGTTCGGCCGGATCGACGTGCTGGTCAACAATGCGGGCCTGTCCTCCAACGAGAGTTACATCGCCGATATGCCGCCCGAGACCTGGACCCGCATCATCGACGTCAACCTGCATGGCACCTATCACATGGTGCGCGCGGTCACGCCGCTGATGCGGGCATGCGGCAGGGGACACATCGTCAATCTGTCTTCCAACGTCACCCAGCGCATGCCCGCGACGTTCGGTGCCTATACCGTCTCCAAAGCCGCGGTCGAAGCGCTGACCCGCATCCTCGCCAAGGAGGAGGGGCCGCACGGCATCCACGTCAACGCCGTCGCCCCGGGACCGATCATGACCGACATGCTCGAGGGCCTGCTCGAGACCATGGGCGAGGCGCGCGCACGAGCCTTCATCGAGTCTGTGCCGTTGCGCCGTGCGGGGCAGCCGGAGGAGATCGCGGCGGTCGTCGCCATGCTGGTCTCGCCGACCGCGAGCTTCATTTCCGGGGAGGTAATCTATGTCAATGGCGGCGGGCCGGGCGGCTGACGAATGCGGCAGTCACGGCCGCGGGGCGCGGCCGTTCTCGTCGTACCCGCCCCGGCTCGTTACGCGGCCCGCATGGCATGGACATTGAACGAGGCCGCAAAAGTTCTTCCCGGCGACGCCGATGATTGTCCTGGTGCAGCGCTGCGCGCGGCGACAGCGGTTCGGCGCTGGTCACCTGGCGCGGAGCAACGCCGGCGTACGCCCCCGGATAGTATGCACCTGACCACCATCCACGCTTCGCGGCGCCGGGCCGTGAACGCGCAGCCCTCCGCGCTCCACGCCCCGCAGCCGCGCTTGGCGGGCGCCAACACTGATCGACAGGTTTGAGACCGCTTCTACGCTCATGGAAACCACAGGCAATACGCACCACGGGCTGCCTGCCCTGCCCGGCCCGCGCGGCTTGCCACTGCTCGGCAACCTCCACCAGCTCGACTTTCCGCGCCTGCACCAACAGCTCGAGGGCTGGGCGCGGGAGTTCGGCCCTATCTATCGTATCCGTATCGGGCCACGTACCCGCGTCATCATCAGCGACTGCGACACCATCAACACGATGCTTCGCGAGCGTCCCGAGACCTACCGCCGGCCGCGCCTTACCGAGGCGGTCATGGAGGAGATGGGTTTCAACGGCGTTTTTTCCCGCGATGGAGATGCGTGGCAGCGGCAGCGCCGGGTCGTGACACAGGCGCTCAACCCCGCGCACCTGACCCGCTTCTACCCGGCCATGCGCGTGACGACGGAACGTCTGCTCGGGCGCTGGTGCGACAACCAGGCGCCGATCGACCTGTGCCGGGACCTGATGCGGTATACGGTCGACGTCACGGCACATCTCGCGTTCGGCATCGACGTCAACACCCTCCAGACCGATGGTCCGGTCGTGCAGCAACACCTCGACAAGGTGTTTCCCATGCTGTTCCGCCGGGTCGTCGCGCCGTTTCCGTACTGGCGCTGGATACGCACCCGCGCCGATCGTGAGCTGGACGCCGCACTCGCCGAGATTCACCGTATCGTCGCCGACATGACCCGTGCGTGCCGCTCCGGCATGCGCCGGGAACCCTCGTTGTTCGAGCAACCGAGCAACTTCCTCGAAGCCATCATCGCGGCGCAGAGTGCCGAGCAGGTCGAGTTCAGCGACGAGGAGATCTACGCCAACGTGATCACGCTGCTGCTCGCCGGCGAAGACACCACCGCCAATACGCTGGCCTGGGCAATCACCTTCCTCGTCGAGCACCCCGACTTGCAGGCGCGCATTCGCGACGAAGTCGATGCGGTGCTCGGTTCGGCCACAGTCGCACCCGACCTTGCGGCGACCCGGCAGCTCGAGTTCGTCGAGGCTTTCGCGCTGGAGACGATGCGCTTCAAGCCGGTCGCGCCGATCATCGCCCTGGAACCGAAGGAGGATGTCGAACTGCTGGGCTGTCGTTTGCCGGCGGGAACGCCAATCATCGCGCTGACCCGCCCCAACGCGGTCAGCGACGATCACTTCGACGCCGCGGCATCGTTCGACCCGTCGCGCTGGCTGGCGCACGCGAAGCCTTCTGACGCACTGCACAATCCTCGCGCTCACATCCCGTTCGGCGCGGGGCCACGCTTTTGTCCGGGACGTGGCCTCGCCATGCTCGAGATCAAGGCGGTCCTCGCGATGCTGTGCCGTAATTTCGATGTCGCGATGGCCGGCAACGTGGCGGAGATCGAGGAACGCCTCAGCTTCACGATGCAGCCGGAGAACCTGTACGTGACGCTGACCCCGCGCGCCACGGGCACGACTTGACCCAAGCGCGCCTCATAGCACTAAACTGCAGCCCTTCGAAGCCGTCGGGCACGAACGCCAGGCGGGTTCCCGGGCACGCACAACAACGTCAGGAGCTGTGATGATTACCAAGGGCATCAAGGAGCTCTGCGCCGAAGCAGAGCAGGAAATCGAGACCATGACCGTCGAGCAGGTGATGGCCGTCAAGGACGACCCGGACGTTCAGCTGGTCGACATCCGCGACGTGCGCGAACTGTGGCGCGACGGCGCCATCGGCGGCTCCATGCACGCGCCGCGTGGCATGCTCGAGTTCTGGGTGGATCCGAATAGCCCGTATCACCGGGAGGACTTTGCCTCCGGCAAGAAGTTCATCTTCTACTGCGCGGGCGGCATGCGCTCGGCGCTGGCGGCACAGAGCGTGCACCGTATGGGCCTCGCCCCGGTCGCCCACATGGCGGGCGGTTACGGCGCATGGGTCAAGGCCGGGTATCCGACCGAAGAGCGCGAAGCCAAGTTGCCCAAGCCGAAGTCCTGAGGCGCCGGGCGCTCACAGGTCGAGGCCGGTCCCCTGTGCGAACTGCCGCATGCAGAAGTAATCGCGCCACGCCACGATGCGATCGCCCCGCACTTCGAATGCGCCGGCAACCGGCAACGCGAAGGCGCGCCCGCCCGGCGGATCGAAGTGATCGAGCCGCTCGTTCATGACCAGTTCGCCCACCGCGACCTGGCGCAGCGTTTCGATGCGCACCGGGCCGGTCAGCTGGAAAAACCCGGCCAGGGTGTCGCGCACGCCGGCCGGTCCCCGCACCGGCGGGAACGGCATGTTCTGGTAGATGCAGTCGTCGGCGATGTAGGCAAGAGAGCGCTCGAGATCTTCGTTGAGCGTCTCGCAGAACGCGGTCACGATTTCATCCGGTGACATGAATCCCCCCTGCAGGTTCGGTGATTTCCCGATGCCCATGTTAGCGGTCCCGGCGTATCGGCGAAACGGACGCCGAAGCACGGCAACAAGCCGCCCGCGGCGGGGGGAGCGATGAGCGGCGCGGCGCCGGGCGCAGCCGCGGCGGCGATCGCTTTTGCGGACAAGGATCGGCTCACGCTGGTGTGCACCCCGGGCGGCGTCGTCGAGGCGGCGGCACGGCAGCCGGCAGGCGACGGCGCGGTCGCCGGCACGCTCGTCGGCCAGGATGTCGCCGTCGTCGCTCCCGGGACCGAACGGGCGCGATTGCACGAGGCATTCGCGCAGGCGACCGGCGCCTCCAGGCCGACCAGCGTCGAATGGACCTTGCGCGCCGGGGCCGACCTGCTCACCGCCACCTGTCGCTGCATACCGGTCACCAACGGCCTGCGTCCCAGTCATGTCGTCGTCGAGGTGGAGGTCGTTGCCAGTATCGGCGGGATGCGCCCCTTGCACACCGCGGGGCGCTTCGAACTCGCCATGGCCGAATCCCGCGCGGCGTGGTTCGAGCGTGACCTCGAAACCAACATCGGGATCGGTTCGCCATCGCTGGCCCGGATCTACGGCCTCGACGACCCGGTCGGCCCATGGCATTACGACGACATTCGCGCACGTATCCTGACCGAGGATCTGCCGGCCTACACGGCGCATATCGAGAACCACCTCGCCAACCATGGCGGCGTCGCGGCCGTGCACGAAGTGAGCTACCGGATTCAGCACCCCGAGAAAGGCGTGCGGGAACTCGAGGTGCGCTACCGCAACCTCGTCGACGACGAACGGCCGCGCGCCTATGGCCTGGTGTTCGACGTGACCGAAGCGCGCGCGGATGCGCGTAGCCTGCAGGAGCTCCGCGAGTTGCTGGACCTGGCGCTGAATGCCGGCAACCTGCTGTTGTGCGTGTGTGACCCCGATTCCGGGGCAATGCTGACCGTCGGTGATCGGCAAGCCTTTTTCGGCGTGCCGGCCGGGCAGGAACAATGGTCGTTCGAGGAGTTCGCGGCCATCCTCGCGCCGCAGGATCGCCTGCGCATGCTGGCAGCATACCGCGCCCTCGTCGCCGGCAAGCCGGCTGTCCCGGGCCGCTTTCGCGTGCCCCAGGCGGATGGCGGGACGCGCTGGTTCGAGGCGGAGATACGTGGCCTGTACGACGAAGCCGGCCAGGCGACACGTCTCTACGGTCTGCTGCAGGACGTCACCTCCGACGAGACACTCGCGCATTCGCTGCGCAGCACGGAGAGCCGCCTGCGCCTCGCCATGGAACAGGCCCAGTTGGCCATGTTCGAGTGGGACCTGGATCGGCACGAAATCACGGGTTCGCCGAACCTCGCGGTCATTTACGACATCACCGATACGCGGCCACCGTGGCCGCGCGACCTGCTGGCTGAGCGCACCCATCCGGAGGACCGCATCGCCTTCGACCGCGCCTCGGCGAGCGCTGTCGTCATGCCGCTCGACGAACCCCGTGCCCGCCACATCGAAATGCGCATCCGGCACCCGGATGGCGCGACCCGCCACCTCGAGATCCACTACCGGCGCATCGCCGTGCCGGACTCGGCCCGCGGACACCTCATAGGCGTGGTCAACGATGTCACCGAGCGCACGCTCGCCGAGAACTCCCGGCACGAGGTCGAGCAGCGCCTCGCCCGCATCGCCCGCCTGGTGCCCGGCATGGTCTACCAGTTCAAGTACCACCCCGACGGCCACTATAGCTTCCCCTATTGCAGCGAGGGCATTCGCGACATCTACGACACCGCCCCCGCCGCCGTGAGCGACGATGCCAGCCCGGTCCTCGAGCGCATCGCGCGAGAGGATCTCGACCGGGTGCTGACGTCGATTACGAACTCGCGGCGCGACCTGCGCGAGTGGCGCGCGGAGTATCGCGTTCACCATAACGACGGCACCCTGCACTGGGTACTGGGCCACGCCACCCCGATGCGCGACGCCGATGGCGGCGTACTCTGGCACGGGCACATCATGGACATCACCGAGCGCAAGTCGGCGGAGATGGCGCTCAGGGAGAGCGAAACGCGCCTCAACCTCGCGTTGGCGGCGGCGCAAATGACGTCGTGGCACTGGGACTTCGCCTCCGATCGCATCATTGCCCTACCCGGCTTCCCGCCCGGTTTCGGCCTGGCGACACCAACCACGCTCGATGCCTTTCTCGCCATCGTTCACCCGCAGGACGTCGCCGAGTTGGAACTCGCGTTCGAAACCGTGCGCAAGGAACAGGCCGCAGGCATGGTGACACGCGACTTCCGCGTCGTGCATGCCGGCGACGACGTGCTGTGGTTCGAAACCCGTATGCGCGCCGACTTCGGCACCGACGGCAGCGTGGTCGGTATTCACGGCGTGACCATAGACATCACGCGGCGCCGCAGCGCCGAGGCCGAGCGCGAGCGGCTCGCCCGTCAGCTCGAACAGTCCCAGCGCATGGAGGCCATCGGGATGCTGACCGGCGGCATCGCGCACGACTTCAACAACATCCTCGCCAGCATCATGGGCTATACCAGTCTCGCGCGACGCCGTTTCGAGGCCGACATGCCCCCGCAGCTCGCCACCTACCTCAACGAGGTCAGCGCGGCAGGCAAGCGCGCGCGCGACCTCGTGGCCCAGATGCTCGCGTTCAGCCGAGGCGAGGTCAACGAGTCCCACAGTATCGACCTGGCGGCCACGCTGCGCGAATCGCTGCGCATGCTGCGCCCGATATTGCCATCGAGCATCGACCTCGTTCTCGATATCGCGCAGAACACCCCGCGCGTCAGCGGCAACGAAGTACAGATCCAGCAAATCGTGATCAATCTGTGCATCAATGCGCGCGACGCACTCAGCGAGGGTGGCACCATCACGCTCAGCCTGTCGCATCGAGAAACGCTGCAGGCAACATGCGCCTCGTGCCACGGCGACTTCAGCGGCGAGTTCGTCGAGATCGCGGTCGGCGACGACGGACCGGGGATCCCGGCCTGCGATCGCGAGCGTATCTTCGAACCGTTCTTCTCCACCAAGCCCACCGGCAAGGGCAGCGGCATGGGACTGTCCATGGTGCACGGTACGGTGCACGGCTACGGGGGGCACCTGCTGCTCGACAGCACGGCGGCCGGTGGAACCCGTTTCACGGTACTGTTCCCGGTCGATACGGCGGCACCGGGTGACGGTCGCGACGCGCCTCGGCCGGCCCGGGCAACGGACAGCCGGCAGCCGGTGCGTATCCTGCTCGTCGATGATGAACCGGCGGCGGCAACGGCCGTTGCCGAGCTGCTCGAACTCAACGGTCACAGCGTGACCGTGGTCACCGACCCTCACGCAGCGTTGACGCGCTTCGCGACGACCCCGGAGGCCTGGGACCTCGTCATCACCGATCAGGTCATGCCGGAACTGACCGGTGCGCAGCTCGCCACGCGCCTGCTTGCGCTGCGCCCCGATCTACCGCTGATCGCCATGAGCGGCTACAGCGCGACGCTGGACCAGGATGCCGCCCGGGCGCTCGGGCTCCGGGCCTTCCTCACCAAGCCCGTCGACGAAGCGGCGTTGAGCGCCGCGATCGCGCGCGCACTCGCCCCGGCCTAGGACCCTGGCCCGCTTCGGCTGATCGGCAGCGAGCCCGTTCCCCGGTAGCGGCGGCAAGCCGCGCCGTTCAGCTCCATTGCCCGCCGCGGGCCGGCCGCACCCGCCGCGCACGGCCGCTGCGCGGCGGCCGCCGCGGCGTCTTGCCGCGCAATGCGGGCACGAGCTGGTGATCGCCCTCGCCGATCAGGTCGGCACGTCCCAGGCGCATCAGGGCCTCACGCAGCAGCGCGTGATTCTCCGGATCGTGGTATCGAAGGAAGGCCTTGTGCAGGCGGCGCTGCTCGCGCGTCTTGGCGCTGAATACCGGCGCGCCCTTGTAGCGCAACTTCTTCAGCGGATTACGCTCGGCGTGGTACATCGCGGTGGCGAGCGCCATCGGCGAGGGGTAGAACGTCTGCACCTGGTCGACGCGGAAGCCGTTTTCCTTCAGCCACAGTGCCAGCGCGAGCATGTCTTCATCCTCGCAACCCGGATGGGCGGCGATGAAGTACGGGATGAGATACTGCTCCTTGCCGGCTTCCCGCGTGTAGCGCTCGAACATGCGCTTGAACGCGTAGTAGCTGCCCATGCCCGGTTTCATCATCTTTTCGAGCGTGCGCTGCTCGCTGTGCTCGGGCGCGATCTTGAGATAGCCACCGACATGATGGGTGACCAGCTCGCGAACGTATTCTTCATCGAGCACCGCGAGGTCGTAGCGCAGGCCCGAGGCGATCAAGACCCGCTTCACCCCGCGGACCTGGCGCGCTTTGCGGTAGAGCTCGGTCGTCGCCTTGTGGCTCGTCTCGAGATTCGCGCACACCGTGGGATATACACAGGAGAGGCGCCGGCAACTCGCCTGGATGGCGTCGTCCTTGCAGTTGAGGCGGTACATGTTCGCGGTCGGCCCGCCGAGATCGGAAATCACCCCGGTGAATCCCGGCACCTTGTCGCGGATGTCCTCGATCTCGCGCAGGATCGACTCCTCGGAACGGCTCTGGATCACGCGCCCCTCGTGCTCGGTGATGGAGCAGAACGTGCAGCCGCCGAAACAGCCGCGCATGATGTTGACCGAGGTCTTGATCATCTCGTAGGCGGGGATCTTCGCCTCGCCGTAAGCCGGGTGCGGCCGGCGCTGGTACGGCAGGGCGAACACGCCGTCCATCTCCGGTGTCGTCAACGGAATGGGCGGCGGGTTGACCCAGACCTCGCGCGTGCCGTGACGCTGTACCAGCGCGCGCGCGTTGTGCGGGTTCGATTCCTGGTGGAGCACGCGCGAGGCATGCGCATAGAGCACCGCGTCCTTGCTGACCTTCTCGAACGACGGCAGACGGATCACCGTGCGTTCGCGCGCGGCTGCCGCCTGGCGGTGCAATGGCATGGGGATTACCCGCACCGCCTGCGGCGCACCCGGCGCCGCGTCGGCACAGCGGGCATCGCCCTCGACCTCGTAGGGGTTGGGCAAGGCCTCGACCTGCTTCGGCCAGTCGATGCGGGTCGAATCGAGCTCGGTCCAGCCGGCCGGCAGCGAACGGCGGATGATAGCGGTGCCGCGGATGTCGGTGAGACGGTCAATCCCCTCGCCGCGGGCCAGGCGATGTGCGACCTCGGCGATCGCGCGCTCGGCATTGCCGTAGAGCAGGATGTCGCCGGCGGCATCGTCGAGTACCGAACGGCGCACCTGGTCACTCCAGTAATCGTACTGCGCGATGCGGCGCAGGCTCGCCTCGATGCCGCCGAGCACCAGCGGCACGTCGCGGTAGGCTTCGCGGCAGCGCTGGGCGTAGACGATCACGGCACGGTCGGGACGCTGACCCGCGACGCCCCCCGGGGTGTAGGCATCGTCGCTGCGCAGACGCCGATCGGCCGTGTAGCGATTGATCATGGAATCCATGTTGCCCGCGGTGATACCGAAGAACAGGGTCGGGCGGCCGAGCGCCATGAAGGCGTCGGTCGAGTGCCAGTCGGGCTGCGCGATGATGCCGACGCGAAAGCCCTGCGCTTCGAGGAAGCGCCCCATCACGGCCATGCCGAAGCTCGGGTGGTCGACGTAGGCGTCGCCGCTGACGATGATCACGTCGCAGGCGTCCCAGCCGAGCGCATCCATCTCCGCCCGGGTCATCGGCAGGTAGGGAGCAGGCTCGAAGCAGGCGGCCCAGTGCTTCGGATAATCGAACAGGTTTGGCGCGGTCAGTGGCATCCGCCTATTGTAGGGCCTGCCGAGCCTTCACGCTGCGGCGCCGGGCGCCGTGTGAAGCGCGGCCTGGCGCAAGGGCTTCGGCCGTCCCCGGGAATTGGCGCCGCGCGCGCCCGGCCGGAACCGGTCCCGGCGGCTGGAAGCCGCGTTGACGGCCGTCAAACCGCCCTCCGCGGCACGCGCTACCATGCTTCAACGATGCATGGGTAAACCGGGGGAGGAACACGCCATGACCACGCTCAAGCACATTCTCGTCGCCAGCGACGGCTCCGAAGGTGCGTTACAGGCAGCCCGTTTCGCCGGCGGTCTCGCGCGCGACACCGGCGCCCGGGTCACCGTGCTCATCGTGCACAGCGAGGAACTGATGATGCCCTATGCCTGGGGTGCCGGCGAATGGCCGGCACTGCCCGCCAACGCGGTGCTCTCGCTCGACGAGATCCGCGCGAACGCGGAAGAAGCCGCCGCCGCGAACGAACTCAAGCAGAGTCTCGAAGCCCTCGGCACGCTGGCGAACCCGGCAACCGCGGTCCAGCTGTGGGGACACGCGGCCGAGGAAATCTGTCGCTACGCGGTCGACCACGAGGTCGATCTCATCGTCATCGGCACGCGCGGCCGGTCGTCGTTCACGCGCCTGCTGCTCGGCAGCGTCAGCACGCAGGTGGCGAGCCACGCGACCTGCCCGGTCACCTTGGTACGCTGAGCGCCGCGGCCCGCCGCCCTCAGCCGCTCTCGACGAAGCCGGCGAGATAACGGAACAACTTCCGTGATGACGGCGGCGCCCGGTCGCCGCCCGCCTCGCGGGCTGCGGCGCGGGCGAGACGCAGCGCCTCGGCACGGTCGAAGGCGGGGAAGCGCGCGGCAAGTTCGGCGAGCACGCCGTCGTCGCCGGCAACCAGGGCGTCGCGCCAGCGTTCGACCTCGTGAAAGGCGCGCACGGCCTCGCGGCGCGGCCGTTCCTGCGCGTCGGCCGCGGCGGCAACGGCGCGCCAGTCCTCGCGCGCCAGCAGCCCGCCCGCGTAGCGCACCTGGCGGACGAACGCCTGGCGCTTGAGGCGGCCCGCGGCGGCGATCGCCTCACGCGTGTCCGGCCCCAGTGGCAGGCTCGCCAGCTGCTGCGCGGACAGCGCGGCGAGGCGTCTCACCAGCGCCTGGATTGCAGCGAACTCGCGCTTGACTGCGGACTTGCTCGGCCGCTCCGCCGCAAGTTCTTCGATTTCGTTTTCGGCACCGGGCTCGTTCATGCGCCCAGTGTAACGCCGTGGACCACGCAACGCTGCGTGCCGCGCCCGGCCGCAGGCGCGGGTCAGCGCCATCTGCGCATCCCGTATAGACTGCGCGGGCCGGGCGATGCTCCGCGCGTCAACCGTCGGGCGACGAACCGCATGAACGAAAGCATGGACACGACCAACCTGAACCGACTCGCCGGCGCCCTGGAGCGCGCCGTCGTCGCGCTCGCGATCCTGGCGCTCGCTTTCCGCGTGCTGGTCTACGGGCATATTCCGCGCCCGCCCGGCGCCGCCTGGGGCAGCGCAGACGTCATCGACTTCGCGCTCGCGCTGCTGCTGTTCCTCCTCGCGCTGGCCTGCACCGGCCTTGCCGTCGCATTGTCGGCGCGCGCGTCGGAACAGGCACGCGGGCGCGCTTACCGTCCGGCGGTGATCGGTATGACCACGTTCGTTGCCTACTACCTCGTCCACCCCTACCTGCCGGTACTGTGAGACCGGCGCGGGAGCGCAAGCATGACCGAACCCGAATTCCGGATGATCGACACCAACGGCGTGACGCTGCACACCGCACTCGCCGGCGACGGCCCCCTGGTGATCCTGTTGCACGGCTGGCCGCAGTGCTGGTACCTGTGGCGGCACCAGGTCGCGCCGCTGGCCGCCGCCGGATACCGTGTTGCCGTCCCCGACCAACGCGGCTACGGCGCGAGCAGCAAACCGGAGGACGTACGCGCCTACAACATCCGCGAACTCGCGGCCGACGTCGTGGGCCTGGCGCACGCGCTCGGCCACGACGACTTCATCCTCTTCGGCCATGACTGGGGCTGCCTCGTGGCCTGGAACACCGCGCTGCTGCACGCCGAGGCGTGCCGCGCGGTGATGGGCCTGTCGGTGCCGTTCTGGCGCGCGACGGCGGCCACGGTCGACCCGCCGGGCATGGACGATCGCTTCTGGTACATCCGCTACTTCCAGCCCGAGGGCGTGGTCGAGGCGGAACTCGAAGCGGATCTCGAGCACAGCCTGCTGCAGCTCTACTACAGCCTCTCTGCCGACTCGCCCTACGGCGCGTGGATGAAACAGCTCGAGTACCCGGCCGACAGCCGCCTGCTCGACACCCTGCCGCACACCGACACGCTGCCGCGCTGGCTGAGCCGCGCGGACTTCGAGGTCTACCTCGAGCAGTACCGCCGTTCGGGGTTCCGCGGACCCTGCAACTGGTACCGCAACATGCTCTACAACAACACCATCACCCCGGAATTGGAGAACGCGCGCTTCACCCAGCCAGCCGCCTTCGTCGCCGGCGCCGAAGACGACGTGCTGCTCTACGACCCGGCCTGGCGCGAGAGCTTTCCCGCGGCCTTCGACGATCTGCGCTTCATCGAGATCATCGATGGCGCGGGTCATTGGCTGCAGGTCGAGAAGCCGGCCGAGACGACCGCGCAGATGCTGCGCTTTCTCGCACAGCTCGCCGCGTGACGGCCGGCGAGCCGGCGCCGCGTCAATGCGCGATGTCGGCCTTCAGCTTGTAACAGCAGCCGTCCATGCCGCTGAAGTAGCGCGGCACATCGGGATGGTTGACGGGGACCCCGCTGTCATCCTCGAGCAGGTTCTGCTCGGACACGTAGGCAACGTAGCTCGTTTCTGCATTCTCGGCGAGCAGGTGGTAGAAGGGCTGGTCCTTGCGCGGCCGGACATCGGCCGGGATCGACTCCCACCACTCCTCGCTGTTGCTGAACGTCGGGTCGACGTCGTAGATCACCCCCCGGAACGGGTACAGGCGGTGCTTGACCACCTGGCCGATGAGAAACTTCGCGTTGCGGACTATCCGGGTCATGCTGCTGAGGTTCGAGCGGCGGGGGCGGAATTCTACCCGAGGAGGCGCCGCCGTGCGGCGCCTACCCCGGTTTAGCGGCGCGCGTCAGCGGTTCTATACTGCCGCATGCGCTTCACCCCCGGCAGTGTCGACCTGCACGCTCACAGCACCGCCTCGGACGGCAGCCTGGCGCCCGAGGCGCTGCTCGCCGCGGCCGCGAGCGCAGGCGTGCGCCTGCTGAGCATCACCGATCACGACACCCTGGCGGCCTACCACGGCGGCCTGGCGCCGCCGCCCGGACTCGCGCTCGTGCCCGGCATCGAGTTCTCGACGTTCTGGCGCCGCATCGGCATCCACGTGCTCGGCCTCGGCATCGACATCGACAGCGACGCCATGCACGACGCCTGTGCCCGGCAGCAGGCCGCCCGCGAGCAGCGCGCCCGGGCCATCGCCGCGCGCCTCGAGCGCCGGGGCCTCGCAGACGCTTATGCCGGCGCCGCGCGTCTCGCCGCCGGTAGCGTCATCGGGCGTCCGCACTTCGCCCGCCTGCTCGTCGAGCGCGGCGTGGCCCGCACGCTCAAGCAGGCCTATGCACACCACCTGCGCGGCGCGCGCGAGGCGCACGGGGTCGGCATCTGGGCCGAACTCGGTGAGATCATCGACTGGATCCGCGACGCCGGCGGTGTCGCCGTGCTCGCGCACCCGGCGCATTACCGCCTCACCGGCGTGCGGCTCGGCGAACTGGTCGGCGAATTCGCCGCGCGTGGCGGCGGCGCCATCGAGATTGTCTCCGGCTACCAGCCTCCGGCGGTCACGACGCGCCTCGCCGCGTTGGCCCGCACGCATGGCCTGGCCGGTTCGCTGGGCTCGGATTTCCACCACCCGGGCCGACCGCACACGCCGCTCGGCCGCCTTCCCGCGCTGCCGGCGGACGTGCCGCCGGTCTGGTCGCGCTGGATCGACTGAAAGAAGCCCTCAACGGCCCGTGACGCGCGCCGTCGCGGCGCGGAAACGCGCGCGCTGCCCGGGGGTGCCGCGCAGCTCGGCGTTGGCGGCGCGCTCGGCGGCGCGTGCATCGCCGGCGCTGGTCGCCAGGCCGATGATGCGCTTCGATTCGCGCACCGCCCGGGCATCGTTCGCCGCGATCGCCCGGCCGAGGTCGAGCGCGGCGGACCGCAGCGCGGGCGCCTCGTGGACCGCGTTGACGAAACCGCAGGCCAGCGCCTCGGCCGCATCGAAGCGCCGTGCGGTCAGAATCAACTCCTTGGCCTTGGCCGGGCCGACCAGGCGCGGCAGCGTCGCTGCGCCGACCACCAGGCCGTACTCGGCGCCCGGCAGGCGGAAGGTCGCGCCACTCGCCGCGAGGCGGATGTCGCACGCCATGGCGAGCAGCGCGCCGCCACCGAAACAGTAGCCGTTGATCGCGGCGATCAGCGGCAGTGGCGAGCGCTCGAGCCGATCGGCCGCACGCTGCGCCGAACTCGGGCCGCCAGGTGCGGCACCCGGCTCGGCCGCACTCGCCTCGAGCATGTCCTGGCCGGCGCAGAAGGCCTTCTCGCCGCTGCCGGTCAGGACCAGCGCGGCGAGGTCCGTATCCGCCTCCGCGGCATCCATGGCTTCGGCGAGCGCGTCGGCGAGCGCGCCATCGATCGCGTGGTGGCGCTCGGGGCGGTGCAGTTCGAGCACCTGTACCGCGCCCTCGCGGTGTATCCGCAGGACCTCGTTCACCGCTGCCTCACAGCGGACCGGGGCGCACCGGGTCCTTGCCATCCCAGCCTTTCGCCGCGTTCTCGACCAGCATGAAGAGGTCTTTGAAGACGTCGTGGTTGTCCCACAACTCGACGAAATGGCCGACGCTGTCGACGGTGTCGAAATAGACCAGCGGCGCACCGCCGACGGTGCATTCGAAAGCGGCTTCGTGCCCGAGCGACGCGTAGCGCGCGCAGGTCTCGGCGTAGTTCTCCGGCATCAGGCCGACGTGGTGGACCCCGACGCGACCGGCATCGAGAAATTCCTTGTAGACCGAAGGCGCGTCGTTCTCGCAGTAGATCAACTCGATCTGGACATCACCCGAATTGCCGAGCGCGAGCGACACGTCGGCGTTCGACGGACCGCCCCGGTAACGCTGGTTTTCGAGCGGGCAATGCTCGAAGAGAAAGAACGGCCCCACCTTGAGGACGTCCACCCAGTACTTCAATGCGGCGTCGAGATCGCGCACCACGTAGGCGACCTGGCGCACGGTATAAAGCGGTTGCGTCATGAATCTGTCTCCCCTTGTTGATCGAACCGATCCGGTGAGACAGTAACCCGAACGCGCACGGGCGGGAAGCAGGCCGCCCGTGCCGCGCGCACCGCCGCGAGGCGGCGCCGGTCAGGTGCAGGGCACGACCTTGCGCAGGGTGTCTCGCGCCCACAGCGCGGTGCCGTCGGGTGTCTCGCCGTCCCGGTGCCAGCGCTCCGTGACCTCGAGACAGAACGAACCGGCGGCGTCGATGCGCGGCGCTTCGTCGACCGGACGATCGCCGCCGATGCGAATGTCGGGATTGGTCGTGGTGTAGGTCGGCACGATAGTCGGCGTCGCGCAGCCGGCAAGCAGTGCGACGCACAGGAAACACGGCGTCACTCGGGGGCTCATGGAATCTCCGCGCCAGGGGCGCATACGGGTTGATGAGGACTCATCACGCCCGCTCCCGGACGGGTCGCAGGCGGCGCGCGATTCTGCGGCCGCCCCCACGCGCTGTCAATCGGCACTTCTCGCCACCCCTCGGTCACGCCTGTTACCTTGGACGCTGCCCGAATGGAGACCCCGTCATGCTCGAACGTGTCCGCGCCATTGCCGTCGACCAGGCTTTCGCCCGCCATCTCGGCATCGAGCTCGTCCGCGCCGAAACCGACCTCGCGATTCTGCGCCTGCCCTACAACGACTTTCTCGGCGACGACCGCGTCAACGGCGGCGCCATCAGCGCCCTGGTCGATCTCGCCGCGACCTGCGCATTCTGGGCGCACCCGCGGGTCGGCGCGGAGGCGCGCGGTGCGACGGTCGGCTTTTCGATCAACTTCCTCGAACTCGTCGTCGGCGCCGATCTGGAAGCGCTCGCGCGCGTGCGCCGGCGCGGCGGCAGCATCTGCGTCGGCGACGTTTCGGTCACCGACGCGGGTGGACGCGAAGTCGCCATGGCGCAGGTCACCTACAAGCTCAACACCTGACCGTGCGGGGATTCGATGCCCTGCGCTACACTGCGCCGAGCCGCCGCCCCGCAATCCCCCAGGAGAAACGCCGATGCCGTTCCGCTACCTGACCGTCCTGCTCATGCTCGTCACCGGCCTGCCCGCCGTATCCGCTGCCGACAGCGCGCTCGAAGCCGCCGCCGGCGGCAGCCACCGGGACCCGGCCAACGTCGCGCGCAACGCATGGCGCCACCCGGTCGAGACGCTCGAGTTCTTCGGCTTGCGCCCCGACATGACAGTGGTCGAAGTGTGGCCGGGCAGCGGTGGCTGGTACACCGAGATCCTCGCGCCCTACCTGCGCGAGCAAGGCAAGCTCATCACCGCCAATTACGACGGCAGCACCGGCGTCGAGTACTTCGCCAAGGGCGCGCAGAAATTCCGCGACAAGCTCGCCGCGCAGCCGGACGTCTACGACCGCGTCGAGGTCACCGCGCTGATGCCGCCGGCGGCGCCGTCTGCCGGCCCGGCCGGCAGCGCGGACCTCGTGGTCACGTTCCGCAACCTGCACAACTGGGTCCGCGACGGCTTCGCCCCCGCGATGTTCAAAGCCATGTACGACGTGCTCAAGCCGGGCGGTACCCTCGGTATCGTCGCGCACCGCGGGACCGACGAGATGACCGGCGCGGAGGCGGCCAGGACGGGTTACCTGGCGGAAAGCGAGGCGCTGCGCCTGGCCGCGGAGGCCGGCTTCGAGTTCGTCGCCAGGAGCGAGATCAACGCCAACCCGAAAGACACCAGGGATCACCCCAAGGGCGTGTGGACATTGCCGCCCAACTTCCGTGCCGGCGAGGTCGACCGTGAGAAATACGCCGCGATTGGCGAGAGCGATCGCATGACCTTGAAATTCCGCAAACCCTGAACCGGCGCGCGCGCAGCGCAGTCGCTGCGACCGACCGAGCAACCGAGCAACCGAGCAACCGAGGAAAATCAGGCAGGGACAGAACATGTCCAAGACACGCATCGCGGCCCCGGGCCTGCCCCGGGGCGAGGCCCTCACCGCGCGCGACACCCGCTTCCGCGACGACCCCCATCCGGTCTATGACCAGCTGCGGGAGCAGGCGCCGCACTACGCCGACGCGGCCTACGGCCGCACCGTGCTGACCCGCTTCGAGGACGTCCGCGCGACGGTACGGCACAAGAACTTCAGCGTCGATGCGCGCCTCAGCAAGCCCGACTCCTACCTGCGGCGAATCGCCGGTACCGGCGTCAACGAGAGCGCCGGCGATAGTGCCTACGAGCCGCCGCTGGTGCTGCTCGACGACCCCGATCACCGGCGCATACGCCTGCTCATGAGCAAGGCGTTCAACCCGCAGTCGATCGAGGCCATGCGTCCGCGCATCGAAGCGATCACGAGCGAGCTGCTCGACGCCTGTGTCGGGCGGGAGCAGATCGACCTCATCAGCGACTTCGCCGGCCCGCTGCCGACCCAGGCGATCCTCGAGATGATGGGCATGCCGGGCAGCGCGCGCGAGGACTTCAAACGCTGGTCCGAAGACATCCTCATGGGCTACGACCCGGAACGCGACGCCGCCACGCAGGCGCGCCTGCGCGACGCCTACGTGGCCATGGGGCACGAGTTCCGCCGCGTCGTCGAAGCACGCCGCGCCGAACCCCGCGCGGACCTCATCTCCGCGATGGTGCGTGCGCAGGAGGAACAGGATCGCCTCAGCGACCTCGAGATCATCAGCCTGTGCACGCAGCTGATGGTCGCCGGCAACGTCACCACGACCGACCTCATCGGCAACGGCGTGTACGCGCTGCTCGAACATCCCGAGCAGCTCGCGCGGCTGCGCGCCGAACCGGAGCTCGTCGAGGCCGCCGTCGAGGAGATGCTGCGCTACGATTGCCCGATCACCGAGACCGCGCGCATCCCGCGCGGCGACGACAGCGTCAACGGCTGCCCGGTCACGACAGGAGACACCCTCACCGCCTCGCTCGCCGCGGCGAATCACGACCCGGCGGCGTTTCCCGATCCGCATCGCTTCGACATCAGCCGCGCGAACAACGCGCACCTCGCTTTCGGCAGCGGCATCCATGTCTGCCTCGGCGCGCCGCTGGCACGCCTCGAAGGTCAGATCGCCGTCCGCGAGCTGCTCGCGCGCTGCCCGCGCCTGCGGCTCGATCCGCAGCGTCCGCCGGCCCGGCGGGCGCTGCCCTTCTTCCGCGGTTTCACCACGCTGCCGTTGCGCCTGGATTGAGCCTGCCGGCGGCAGAACCGCGAAACAGTTCACGATCCTCGCTCGCCGGCCGGCGATCGTCCGCCGACCGGCCCGGGTACACTCGGGCATAGCCAGCGAAATGCATCACTCATGGAGGACACGATCGTGAAGCAGCGCATCCAATCCATCGCCCTTCTCACCCTGGGCGGACTCCTGGCGGCCCCCGTGCACGCCGCTTCCGTCGTCACGCAGGCCGGGGTTTTCACCTTGTCGCCCTGCCCGAGCTTCTGCGGCGGACCCGGCGCCACCTCAGAATCCGACTTCGGCGGCGGCGTCGGGCAGACCTCGGCCTACGCCGAGGTGGTCAGCGGCGTCAATGGTGACGGCCGCGCCGCGGCGGCCATCGGCGGTGCCGGCGTACCGCTGATCACCCTGAACGCCGAAGCCTACTCGCTGCCCAATTCGACGGTCACGGCCGACACCGGTGCGATGCAGAAATACCTCTACAGCGGGCCGGCGAGCAACTTCACGCTGCAAGTCCAGCTCAGCGGCAGCGTCGTCGAGGGCAGCCAGCCGCCGGACGCCGCCCTCGTCGGCAACGTCATGGTCGTCACCGCTTCGGACCTCGATTTCTCGACCGACTACGGCACCTTCGCATTCGAAATCGTCCCCGGTACGCCCGGCGCACAGGCGCTCGACGAGGAAGTCATCGTCTTCCTGCAGGAAGGCCTGCACGACCTGGGGCCGCAGAGCGTGACCCGCACGCTGGACTTCACGCTCGAGAACGGCGACGAGGTGTTCATCTGGGCCTCGCTGTATGCCAGCGGCACGCGTGGCGGCAGCGCCGATGCGTTCAGCACGCTGGACATGGCCTTCACCGCCGGCAACGTGGCTGGGCTGAGCGCGGTGCCGCTGCCCGCGCCGCTGGTACTGCTGGCCAGCGCGCTGGGCCTGCTCGGCCTGCGTCGCGGCGCACGCCGCGGCTGATTGCCCGCGACGACGGCGCCGGCCGCGTAGCAAGCGGCCGGCGCCCGAATACGGCGACCGCCCTGCCGCTTAGCGGCCGCACGAAAGCGCGGCGCAACGCGACCGGGACCCGGCGTCAGTGGAGCTGGGTGGGCGCCGCGTCGATCTCGCCGAGCCGCTGCTCGAGCTGCCGCGCGACCGCCGCGTCCGGTGCCAGCGCGATGGCCTGCTCGAGTTCGTGCCGCGCCATGTCCGGGACCCCGGCGCGCAGCCACAGGTCGACCCGCGACACGAGTACCGGGAACGCATCGGGTGAAACCAGCAGCTGGTAGCCCGAGAAATCGAGCGCACGGGCGTAGTCGTCCTGCTCTTCGGCGAGCAGGCGCAGGTTGTTGAGCATGCGCAGCATGATGTCGATCGGCCCCGCCGGCACCAGCGCGTCCTGCGCCGAGAGCCCCTGCGCGGCGATCGCCTGGTCGAGCTCGCTCGGCGCGACCGGGCGCATGCGGAACGGGTCGATGAGCACACGCTCGACCGCGACGAGAAAATGCCGCGGGAAATTGATGCCGCTCGCCGGCAGGCCGAGCTGTTCGGCCACGCCCAGTACAACCAGCGCCAGCGTGATCGGAATGCCGCGCTGGGTGCGCAGCACATGCGCGATGGAGCTGTTCGACTGCGCGTAGTAGGTTTCAGCGCCGCTGAAGCCCGCCGCGGCCAGCGTATCGACGAGCGCCTGCGCGGAAGATTCGGGCACGCCGTGCGCGAGGCGCGCGAGTTCCGCGTGGACCCACGCCGGGTCGGTTGCCGGCTCGATGACACGCCCGACCAGCAGCCCACCTTCGAGCGCGCTGCCCGGTGCGCGTGCAAAATCACGAAACTCTTCTTCGAGCGGCAGGCCCTGCATGCGTCCGACCCTGTCTGCTGGGATGTCGTCGCACCATGCGCGAAGCAAGCGCGCATGACAAGCATCGATGCCCCGCGGCAATGCACGGGCCCGTCCCCGACGCTGCGGCGCGCGCCGAGCCGCCGGAATTCGTCAACGACCCTGGATCATTCGTGACGGGGTCCTTAGGATGCCTCCCGAAACCCGTGCCAACATCTGCAGGAGAAGACAGCATGAGCGATCCCATCGTCGCCGCCAGCGAAAGCGGCTGGATAGCCGACCACCGCAAGAAATACCTCGAGGACGGTGAAGCCGGCCACCTGTGGGACTCGACCTTCGCCGGCGGCCCCGGGTTGCTGCCGACCCTGCTGCTGACCACGCGCGGACGCAAGTCCGGCAAGGAGTCGATCATGCCGCTGCTCTACGGCAAGGTCGACGGCGGCTACGCCATCATCGCGTCCAAGGGCGGTGCACCCGCGCACCCTGCCTGGTTTCTGAACCTGCGCGAGCAGGAACAGGTCAAGGTGCAGGTTGCCAACGACGTGTTCCAGGCGAAGACGCGCATCGCCACCGGCGCCGAGCGCGAGAAGATCTGGCAGCAGATGGCGAACATGTATCCGCCGTTCACCGACTACCAGGCCAAGACCGATCGCGAGATCCCGGTCGTGGTGCTGGAGCGCGTCGCATGAAGCGCCGGCGTCCGGGCCGCTTCGAGCATCCACGATCGTGACGGACCCGGCCGCCGTTCCGGCCACGCGCGGCAGCGTGCTGTCCGGCATGTTGTGGATGTTCGTGATCTCGATACTGCTGTTCTGGCTGCCCGTGATCGGTGCCCTGATCGCCGGCATCGTCGGCGGCATGAAGGCCGGCGGCGTGTTCGCCGGCCTGCTCGCGGCGCTGCTGCCGGGTATCCTGCTGGGCATTGCCCTGATGGTGTCGGCGACCCTGCTGAGCGGCATACCCATGCTCGGCTTCCTGGCCGGGCTGGGCGGCTTCGTGCTGGTGCTCATGCAACTCGGTCCGCTGCTCGCCGGCGCCCTGATCGGCGGGATCCTCGCCTGAGCGAGCACCCGGCGGTGGCGCGCATCACACGGCGCAAGCCATGCTCGAACGAATCCTGAACGGCCCGACCTGGGTCGCGCTCGGCTGGTGCGCCGTGGCCGCTGCCGCCGGCTTTGTCGTCCACCGCGTCGCTTTCCGCGTCCTCGCGGTGCCGGCACCGTCGCACGGCGCAGTACGCGCATTCGCCATCGCGCGCCTGCGCGCACCACTCGGCCTGCTCCTTCCGGTGCTCGCGACCAGCGCGGTACTGCCGCTGCAGGTCGGCTTCGACGCCGCCACGCGCGACGCCATCGGCCACGCTCTCGGCCTGCTCGCGATCACGTCCGCGACCTGGCTCGCCGCCGTGGCGGTCGACGTCGGCGCCGCGGCACTCACCGCGCGCTACGACGTCAGCGCAGCGGACAACCTCGAGGCGCGGCGCATCCACACCCAGGTGCTCGTGCTCGAACGTACGCTGATCACGGTGATCGTCGTCGTCGGACTGGCCGCCGCGCTGATGACCTTTCCCGCCATTCGTCGCATTGGCGCCAGCCTGCTCGTTTCTGCCGGTGTTGCCGGTCTTGCCATCGGTCTCGCCGCCCGGCCCGTGCTGGAGAATCTCATCGCCGGCCTGCAGCTCGCCTTTACCCAGCCGATCCGCGTCGACGACGTGGTCATCGTCGCCGGTGAATGGGGCCGTATCGAAGAAATCACCGCGACCTACGTGGTGGTGCGCATCTGGGACGATCGGCGTCTCATCGTGCCGTTCTCGCACTTCATCTCACAGCCGTTCCAGAACTGGACGCGGCGTACCGCCGACATTCTCGGCACGGTGTTTCTCCACGTCGACTACACCATGCCCGTCGACGCGCTGCGCGAGGAACTCGGCCGCCTGTGCGCGGCCAACCCGCTGTGGGACGGCCGCGTTTGCGTGCTGCAGGTCACCGGCGCCGGCGAACGGACCGTCGAGCTGCGTGCTCTCGTCAGCGCGGGCGACGCCGCGCGCGCCTGGGACCTTCGCGTGGCGATTCGCGAGGGACTGATCGGCTTCCTGCAGCGCGAGTACCCGCAGTGCCTGCCGCAGGCGCGCGTCAGCCTCGAAACCCCCGCCGACGAACCACGCGCGGGGACCGCACACTGACCACGCGTGCAGCCCGGAGGGTCCTGGACGATAATGCGGCAGACCCAGCCACGCGCACGCCGTGATGTTCCGACTCGACGATTTTCTCGCCCGACGCGGCGCCCACGGTGCCCTCCTCGCCCGCACGCGCGGCGCTCACGGTCCGCTCGAGGTGCGCGAGATCGACGGCCTGCGCTGGTTCACGGCCGGCGGCCGCTACGTCCAGGGGATGATGGACGTCACCGCGCCGGCGCGCGTCGTCCTGCCCCATCACCATGCCATGCTCGGCGCACTGGCCTGGGCAAGACGCGATGGGCGCCTGCTCAATCTCGGCCTCGGTTGCGGCACCTTCGAACGCTTCGCCGCTGCGCACCTGCCGCACGCCGGCGTCGTCTCCGTAGAACCGGACGCGGCCGTGCTGTCGCTGGCACGCGAGCACTTCGGCCTGCCGCCCGGGCTGGCGGTCGTCAACGCGACTGCTGCCGATTACCTCGCGCGGGCCGACGAGCGGTTCGACGTCATCCTGTGCGACATCTTCGTCGGCGAACATCACCCCGACTGCCTGTTCGACAGTTACTTCCACGCCGACCTTGCCGCACATCTCGCCGAGGGCGGCGTGCTCGCGCTCAACCTCTCGCCGGACGAGGACGACGAGGTCGTCGCCATCCTCGCCGCGCTGCGCCAGCCGATCGAGTGGGTGATGCTCGCGCCGGTCGCCGAGCACGGTAATGTCGTCGTGCTGGCTGCCAACGCCGCGCCGCCGGCGCCCGCGGTGCTGCGCGAGCGCGCAGGCAGGCTGGCACCGGCCTGGGGGCTGGCCGTGGCGGCGCTGCTGCCGGACTTCGAGCGGCTGCCGAGCCGCGGCGAGGTCGTGGGCACGTACCGCGACGAGGGAGACGACGACGAACCGGATTTCCACCACGACGAAGCTGCCGGCGCAGCCAGCGACGCATGACAGATGCCTGGACGCTCGAGCAGGCCGGACCGGAGCAGCTCGACGCCGTGCTGCCGCTCGTCTGCGCCTACCACGAGTTCGAGCACATCACGCTCGATGCCGGCACGCGGCGGCGTGCCGTCGCCGCGCTGCTGGGCGACGCCCGGTGCGGCATGCTGTGGCTCATCCACCACGATGACGCGTTGGCCGGGTATGTCGCCATCTGCCCGGGCTACAGCATCGAGTTCGCCGGCTTCGACGCCTTCGTCGACGAATTCTTCCTCCTCCCGGCTCACCGCGGCCAGGGCGGTGGCCGCGCCGTACTGGAACAGGTCAGGGACGCCGCGCGGGCGCTGGGCATCCGCGCACTGCATCTCGAAGTCGCGCGCGACAATGCGCGCGCCCGCGCGCTGTACGCTGAATGCGGTTTCGCTGCGCGCGAGCGTTACGTGCTGATGTCCGCGCACCTCGATCCCTGAAGGCTGCCGATTACCAAGTCTCAGCCGGGACGGTCAGGCGCGCGCCGCGTCGATGCCCGCGCCGGGACCGTCCGCGGCGAACCAGCCGACCAGGAAATCGACGAAGGCACGCACGCGCCGGGCGAGGTGGCGGCGCTGCGGGTAGACGGCGTGAATGCCGAGCTCGCGGGGTTCGCACACGAACGGCAGCACGACCAGCTCGTCGCGGGCCAGCGCATTGGCAACGACGAATTCCGGCACCAGGCCGACACCGGCACCGGCCAGCAACTGCTCGCGTACGAACGCCGCGCTGTTGACCTGCAGGCGCCCCCGCGCACGCACCATCTCGCTACGTCCATCGACGACAAAGCGCCAGCTCGCCTGGCGAAAGTTCGTATCGACCACGAGCACGTGGGCGGCAAGCGCCGCCGGCGTTTCGGGACGGCCATGCGCGCCGAGGTAGGCCGGTGCCGCGCAGCACAGGATGCGGCTGGTGGCGAGGCGCCGCGCGACCAGCGACGAATCTTCCAGCGCGCCGATCCGGATGGCCACGTCGCAGGCGTCGCGCACCAGGTCGACGTAGCCGTCGGTCAGCGACAGCTCGATTTCGAGCGCGGGGTGCAGGCGCATGAAGGCGTCGATCGCGCTGCTCAAGTGCAACTCGGCGAAAGTGTGCGGGCCGGCCACGCGCAACATCCCGCCCAGCGCCGCCTCGCGCCCACGCACGGCATTCTCGAGATCGTCCAGCGCCGTGAGCAGTTCGCGACAACGCACCAGGCAGGCTTGCCCGGTCTCGGTCAGGTTGACACGGCGCGTGGTGCGCAGCAGGAGCTGGGCATCGAGACTCGCTTCGAGCTCGGCGACCTGGCGGCTGACGCTCGCCTTGGAGCGTCCGAGTCGACGCGCGGCGGCGGAGAAACTGCCGAGCTCGGCGACCGTGGAGAAGCAGCGCATGGCGAGGAGCTTGTCCATTATTGTCTCGATTGACGTAACAATGAATTGACATTTTAGCCGATTGTCAATTCGCATTACCGAACCAATACTACGGACTTCGCTGCCGACGAGACTGCGTGCATGACCGAACATCCGCCGATGCCGAGCGTGTTCATCTCCCACGGCGCCCCGACGCTCGCCCTCGACGATGCGCCCGCGCGCCGCTTCCTGTGCGGCTTCGGCGCGACACTGCCGCGGCCGCGCGCGATCGTCGTCGTCTCGGCGCACTGGGAGACCACCTCTCTCCGCGTGACCGGCGCCGCACGCCACGACGTCATCCACGATTTCTTCGGCTTCGACGAGGCCTTGTATCGCCTGCGCTACCCTGCCCCCGGTGCCCCGGAACTCGCCGAGGACATCGTCGCCAGGCTGCGGACCCGCGGCCTTGAAGCGGCACGCGACGACACGCGCGGCATCGACCACGGTGCCTGGGTGCCGCTCATGCTGATGTACCCGGACCATGACGTGCCGGTCGTGCAGGTTTCGATCTGCCCCGCGCGGAACGCCGACTTCCACTGGCAGCTCGGTGCGGCGCTCGCGCCGCTGCGCGAGACCGGGGTTCTCGTCATGGGTTCAGGCGCCGTGACCCATAACCTCGGCGAGTTCCGCCAGCAGCGCTGCGATCCCGCGTCGATGCGCACGCCGGACTACGCGCGGGCGTTCGCCGACTGGGTCGCGGCGACGCTCGGCAACGGCGACGCACAGGCGCTGGTCGACTGGCGCGCACGTGCCCCGCATGCCGCGCGCGCCCACCCCAGCGACGATCATTTCCTGCCGTTGCACGCCGCCGCCGGCGCCGCGGGTCCGGACTTCCTCGGCCGCCGCGTACACGCCGGCTTCATGTTCGGCGTCATCGGCATGGACAACTACGTCTTCGAACCGCGTCCCCCGGCGCCGCATTGACGCAGCCATGCGCGTCGCGAACGTATCCCTTCGTGCCGCGCACGGGCGCGGCACGGCCCCGCGGGCCTAGAGCGCCTGCATTTCCGATCCTCGAGACAACGACAGGAGCCCTCCATGCATATTCCGTCCATCGTTCCGGCCGCCGGCCTGGCTATCGCTTCCAGCCTGTGCGCGGGCGCGGCGTCAGCGGCCGATTACGTCATCGATCCGACGCACTCGTTCGTCGAGTTCCGCGTCCAGCACCTCGGTTACAGCTGGCTCTACGGCCGCTTCAACGTCGTCGAGGGCGGCTTCAGCTTCGACGCCGCCGATCCGGCCGCGAACCGCATCGCCGTCACCATCGATACCACGACCGTCGATACCAATCACGCCGAGCGCGACAAGCACCTGCGCAGCGCCGACTTCCTCGCCGTCGATACGCACCCCAAGGCGACGTTCGAGAGCACCGGCTATAGCGGCACCGCGGACAAGGGCGTGCTGAGCGGCGTCCTCAGCTTTCACGGCGTCGAGAAGGCGATCGAAATCCCGGTGGTCAAGGTCGGCGAAGGCCCCGATCCGTGGGGCGGCTACCGTGCCGGCTTCCACGGCACCTACACGATGACGCGGTCTGACTTCGGTATCGACTTCGACCTCGGCCCCGCCGCGACGACGGTGCAGCTCGAGTTGGGCGTCGAGGGGATACGCCAGTAGACTCTGATGCCGCGGTCGCCCCGGCGCCACCGCGGCAGCTTTTCCCACGGAGAACAGGTATGGACAAAGCGGTACGCGCATCGGACACCCCTATCGGCATCGACGTCGAGGCGGGCAAACACTATTTCTGGTGCTCCTGCGGCAGGAGCGCAAAGCAGCCGTTCTGCGACGGCTCCCACGCCGGGACCTCTTTCGCACCGCTCAAGTACACCGCGACTGAAACGCGCAAGGTGTTCTTCTGCGGCTGCAAGGCGACGGCGAAATCGCCGCTGTGCGACGGCTCGCATTCGAGGTGATCATGCGTGCCACGTACCGCCGTGCCGCAGGCCCGGCGGTACGTGGCTGGCAGGCGCGGAGAGCCGCCGGGCGCCGTTCACCAAGCGTCCTGCTAAGACCAACCGGGGCCGCGGCGCCAACGCACCGCTCGCCGGCCACGCCGCCCGAACAACATCGCGAGCGCGCCGCCGAGCAGCGGTAATGCCGCCGGCAACGGCACCGGCTGCACGTAGCTGCGGAAACCGAAGTCGTGCTGCCAGATGGAGCCGTCGTCTTCGTTGTCCCAGGCCGAAGCGCCGAACTTGCGCCATGCCTCGCCCCCCGCGTAGAGCGAGGTCTGCAGGATGTTCTCGACCCACCAGTAGCCGTCACGGGCGCCTGCCACGGCATCCGAGGCGAGCACGATGAACAGTTTCTCGCCCGCACTGACCGGGATCGACCAGGCGCTCAAGTCGAAATACACGTCGGTCGTCGGCTCGTTGGTACCGTTGGGTGCGATGTCGCCGGGGGCAACGCTAAGACTCGCTAAGGGCGTCTCTGCCGGCGCCCCGCCGAGACTGCGGCGCACTTCGATTACCAGCGGCTCGGTGACGCTGGCCTCGCGCGAAAGGTAGAGCACGTCGACCGCGGCCAGGGTCCCGGTCAGACCGCTCGTGAACGACTGCGCACGCACCAGCGCACCCGGCGGCGAGGCGAAACCGACGCTCGCCCAGTTACTGCGCTCTGCGAACTCCCAGCTCTGGTCGAGCACGGCGGCGCTGAGTGGCTGCATCGCCGACAGCAGTGCCGCCGCGCACAGGCGGCTCAGCGCGCGCCGCACGCGCGTTACGCTGGAGGATTGGTGCTGATTCATCTTCGGACTCGCTCCCTGCATTGATCGTGAATACGCGATCGATGCTAGAAAGCACGCCCGCGCCGGTCCTGACCCGGATCAGCCCGACACGTTTCTTGACAATCGCAGGCCGCGCCGCGTGGCGGGCGCGTGTCAGTTGTCGAGTGCCAGGGCTTTCTCGGGCCGCGTCGCGACATAGACGGCGACTGCCAGCAGGATCGCGGCCACCATCAGGCGTACCCAGGCGAGCGGCACCAGGGCGAACGTCAGCGCCGCCGACAACAGCATGCCGCCGAGCGCGGCACGCTTGCCGGCGCGGCAAATCACGCCGTGGTCACGATAATCGCGGATCGGACGGCCATAGCGCGGATGAGCGAGGATGCGTGCTTCCAGCTCGGGGCAGCTCTTGGAAAAGCACATCACGGCACCAATCCAGAATACCGTGGTCGGCAGCACGGGGAGGAAGATCCCGACGAACCCCAGCGCGAACAGCGCGACGCCGGCCGCCATCAACAGGTGTCGGCGCAGGCTCGCGGATGACAGCATCGTACTCATAATTGCCATATCGGACGGCGGGTCGGCCAGCTTTACCGGCGCGACGACCCGCGACAGCCAGTATAGCGCCGGATGCCGCGCTCGGCGCCGGTGGCGCCGCCCTCAGCCCCACGGATCGCTGCTGTCGCCGTGCAGACGGTCCATCAGGCTCGATACCGCGCGGTCGAACAAGGGGACGGTCTCGAGCGGACGCGCGGTCCCGCGGCGAAACTCCACCGCCAGGCCCTGCGGCGTGGTGTCGGCCACGCGCAGCCCCTTGCGATTGGTGAACAGGTAACCGCCGGTGACGGCGCTGACCCAGGTCAGGCGGGCACGCACGATCTTCCCGGGCTCGTGTGTGAACTCGACCCAGCTGCCGATCTTCAACGCGCGTGCCGCGTGCAGGTGTTCGTCCTCGTCGACGGCGCCACCGGCAAGGCCGGCATCGGTGATCTCGATCTCTTCGAAGTCGGACTCGTCGGTGAGGATGTCGCCGGGCAGGGTGCCTTCGCCTTGCGCGGCCGGCGACGCCTGCTCGTCGACGCTGCCGAACAGCATGGTGTCGATATCGGGAAATCCACCTTCGGGCTGCGTACGCTCGGTGGCATCATCCGGCTCCACTGTCGCGTCATCCGCGTCATCGTCTGCGGCGGCAAACTGCGCACCGAGGGCGGTCATGACCGCCTCGACGGCGAGCGCGCTGGCGACCTCGCCGGCGTTGTAGCCACCCATGCCGTCGGCCAGCACGGCGACGCCGGCCGCCGCGTCGCAGCCGACGTGGTCCTCGTTGTGCGCACGCGTGCGGCCGACGTCCGTCAGCGCACTCATGCGCCAGCACGGCGCCTCGTCGTCATCCGCGGCCGGGGTCTGCGGCGCCGCGGCGAGAATCACCGAGATATTGTCCTTGCCGCCGTTGTCGTTGGCCTGCGCGACGAGTGCCGCCGCGGCGGCATCGAGATCGTCCGGGTGGGCCGCGAGGATCGACGTCATGTCGGCATCCTCGACCATGTCGCACAGGCCGTCTGAGCAGAGCAGGTAGACATCGCCGGGCACGACCTCGTCGCGACCGATGTCGGTGACGACCGTGGTGTCGATACCAACGGCGCGGGTGATGTAGTTCTTGCGCGTCGACGTGCGCGCTTCCTCGGGCGTGAGGAAACCCTGGTCGACGAGCTGCTGGCGCAGGGAATGATCCGAGGTGAGCTGCGCCAGCTCGCCATCACGCAAGCGGTACAGGCGCGAATCGCCGACGTGCGCCATCGTGATCCGCGCGCCTTCGAAGCGGGCCGCGACCAGCGTGGTACCCATGCCTTCGCACTCGGGCCGCGCACGCGCGGTATCGAAGATCGCCCGGTTGGCACTGTCGAAGGCCCGCTTCAGGCGCGCGCCATCGTCGTCGTCGGCGGCGTCCGCATCGTCATCTTCTTCGACCTCGCAGTCTTCACGTGCCGGCTGCTCCACCTGTCCCGTGGGATCGAAGAACCCGGTCTGCTCGCCGAGCGCCGGCGGGGCCGCGGCCTCGGCTCGCGGCTCCAGCGCGTCGGCCGCTGCGCCGTCGGTCGCGGTGACTGCGGGCACGTCGACCTCGCCCGCGGGCGGCGCCACGACGGCGTCGGCCGCGCCGCGGATGGCAGCGAGGTGCAGGCGTACCAGCGCGGCCATGAAACGGTCCCGGAACGTCTGCGGCATCGGCACCCGGCTCATGCCGGCCTTGAGCCGTGCCGGCAGGGTCGGCAGCAGGCGCTTGAGGCGCTCGCGCTCGGCCGCTTCCTGCTTCGCGCTCAGGCTCCACATGAGGTCATCCATGGTGGCTACGCCCTGGACCCAGTCCTCGCCTTCCTCGCCGCCCTCGATATAGGCCAGCTGCAGGAAGCTCTTCCAGTAGATGTCGAGGACCTCGCGCACGATCACCGGCACCGCGGCGTCGGACAGGTGGCGCATGACCTGTCCGGCGGCGACCTCGCGTGCGAAGCGCAGCCGCTCCTGGGCCTGCATTTCGTCGAGTGTCTGCTCGACGCGGGCCTCGGCCTCGCGCTGCTCGCTGGCACGGAAGGCGTCGAGCTCGGCTGCCGCCTCTTTGAACACCCGCACGTCGTCGTCGAACTCGTCCAGGATCCGATGCACGAGGGCGTCGATCTTCATGAACAAGGGATCGCGCTCGTCGACATCCTCGGCCGCGCCTAGCGCAGCGTCGGCAAGACCGTTCAGCAGCTGGCGCGCGGGGTGGAACTTACGCGCGAAGAAGGTCTTGTCGAGGATCGCGACCTTGAGCACCGGGATCTGCAGGCGCCCGATGAGGCCCTTCATCGGCGCCGGGATCGCAGGATCGTCGAGTATCGAGTCGAACAGCATCGCGACGATGTCGATCATCATGCCGTCGACTTCGCCCATCGCGTTCGCCACCGGCGTCTGCTTGATATCGCGCAGGATGTTGGTCGTACCGGCGGCGAGCAGCGCCGGGTCGACCACGTGGACGCCGCGCTCGCTGCCCTCCGCGGCAACCGTGCCGCCGTGCTGCATCTGCGTGAGCATGGCCAGCGTGGCGGTGGCGTCCCCACCCGTCGCGGACTGGCCGCTGAGCGCCCGCGCGCCCTGGGCCGTCATCACCGATTGCAGGGTGGCGAGCAGCTCCTGCGCCGCCACGCCGCTCAGCACGGGGCCGCCGCCGACCGCCTCGGCGGACACGAACGGGGCGGCGATGCCGCCACCTCCCGCCCATCCACCGGCGTCGCCGGGCGCCGCGCCAGCCGGACCGCCGAAGCCGCCCATGCCGGACGCAACACCGCCGTGCACCGCGCCGCCGGCGAAGCCGCCGCTGGGCATGTCTGCCGCGGCCTCGACGCCGGCGCCGGCCGCGCCCTGCGCCGCAGGCGCGCGCGATGTCCTGGAGGCGCTGACGCGCGTGGCGACGGGGCTATTGGCGGCACGTCCGCGCACGTGCGGCAGGATGCCTTCGCGCACCAGGAACGCGTTGATCTCGTGGTAGAAGCCCGGCAGCGCACTGACCACGAACTTGTCGAACAGCTTGAGAATGAGCAGCTTGACCTCGATACCGGCGTCGAGCTCGTCGCAGGCCTCGCGGAACGCCTCGCACAGGTAGCGCGGCGCGAGCGGATTGACCGGTTCGTCACCCTCGACGGCTCGGTCGACGAGCTTGGCCATGCGCTGATCGAGCGCGTAGAGCTCGTCCGCTCCGGTCGTATCCAGCTTGGCCACCATGTTGCTGACGGCCAGCGTCTCCTCGAGATCGTCGTTCGCGACCAGGCTCAGCGTCAGCCCGCTCTCGGCGGGACTCGCCACGGCCACGGGCGCCGGCACCGACGCCGGTGTGCGCGGCACGAAATGCCGGGCGCAACCCTCGCTGAATCGGCGCTCGAGCGAGGTCCGCTTCAGGCGGACCTCCCTCATGGCATCGAAGTAGCGCGCCTGCTCGGCATTGTTGACCGACTTGTCGGCGAGTTCGAACAAGGCGTCGTCGGCCTGGTCGAACATGCTCGCGAGCAGCGCTCTGAGCTCCTTGTCGGCAAGCTCGCGACAGGCGCTCAGCAGGCCGCCGCTACGCGGCGCGGCGCTGGACGCGTCGGAATGGCCCGGCGTACCGCCGGACAGGCGTACGGGATCTGTCATCTTCCGCTCACCGCCGGCCGGGCAGCCGACGCCTCCGGGTATCGGTTTGGGATCGGCAGCGTCGTCCCTGACGGACTGCTCGTGCGCGAAAATCCGATCTTTGCTTTCATGACCGGGAAATGCGGCCGCGCCCGGCGCTTCTTGAGCGGCGCCGGGCGGTTTCCGGTGACGCCGATCACAGTTCCTTGCCCGCCAGGTCCGGACGCGCGGAGAAATGCCTGCCAGTCGACACTTTCGCGGCACCGTGCGCGGCCCCGGCGGGCCGCCGGCGGCTCAAGTTCGACGCCACCGCGCCGTTAGCCTGCCTGTCACCGGGCGACGCCCCGTCCCCCTGTCGTTCTCACGGGAGCAGCACTGATGTCCGCCGAACCGGCCGCTCGCACGAGCATTCCGCGATCCGCCCCACGCGCCAGCGCCGCCCCCATGGCCGAGTCCGTACGCGGTCTCG
Source organism: Gammaproteobacteria bacterium (assembly GCA_030429865.1). Taxonomy (GTDB): domain Bacteria; phylum Pseudomonadota; class Gammaproteobacteria; genus JACKNG01. The sequence continues at coordinate 40,991 of JAUIFX010000011.1, forward strand.
TCTCACCGCCGGACGTGTGCATGCGCGTGCTCGAACTGGTGCGTTCGGACACCGCGTCGGCCGACGACATCGGGCGGGTCATCGCCACCGATCCGGCCCTCACCGCCCGCCTGTTGCGTATCGTCAACAGCCCGCTGTACGGCCTGCGCAGCCGGGTCGAGACGGTCTCGCGCGCGATCGCCGTGCTCGGCGGCAACGAACTCAGCAGCCTCGTCGTTGCCGTCTCGGCCGTGGCGAGCTTCGGCCGTATCCCGAGCGCGCTGGTCAACATGGACACCTTCTGGCGCCACGGCGTCTTCTGCGGCCTCATCGCGCGTGCCCTCGGGCGCCGCGCACGCGTGCTGCACCCGGAGCGCCTGTTCGTCGCCGGCCTGCTCCACGACATCGGCAGCCTCGTGCTCTACCACCAGGTGCCGGACACCATGGGCAAGCTCCTCACCGAGGCCGGCGGCCACGAGCAGCGCCTCTACGAGCTCGAGCTGGCGACTTTCGGCTACGGCCATGCCGACGTCGGCGGCCTGCTGCTCGAATGCTGGAGCCTGCCGGAAGCGCTGCATGACGCCGTGGCCTCGCACCACTGCCCGGAGCAGGCGCAGGTAGCGCCGCTCGAGGCGCGCATCGTCCATATCGCCGAAAAGCTGGCCAACCACTCGGGCATCGGCGGCTACTGCGAAGCGCCCGTAGAAGCGCCACTGCCCGAGGCGCAGGACTGGGACGCGCTCGGCCTCACCACCGATGACGTCGATGTCGAGGAGCTGATGGGCATGGCCGGGATCGAGTTCGCCGAGCTGGTGAGCCTGCTCGCCGTCAAACGCTAGCTGGCTGCGTCAACGCGGTCACGGCGCCGAGGTCACTCCGCGCGCAAGGCCTCGACGGGGTCGAGCCGCGCGGCATGGCGTGCCGGCAACAGCCCGGCAGCGAGCCCGATGGCGACCGACACGACCAGCGCCACGCCGGCATAGGGCCACACGATCGCGAGCGGCACCGCGGGCAGCACGCCGCGCACGGCGGTCACCAGCAACACGGCGACCGCGATCCCCAGCAGGCCGCCGGCGCCGCCGAGCAGGGCCGCCTCCAGCAGGAACAGGGCCATGACGTCGTGGCGCGGTGCGCCGAGCGCCCGCAGCAAGCCGACCTCGCCGGTCCGCTCGCTGACCGCGATGGTCATGATCGTGGCTATGCCGAAGGCACCGACGACCAGCGAGATGGCGCCGATCGCGGCCACCCCCGCAGTCAGGATATCGATGATGTCGCCCAGCACTTCGAGCATCTTGTCCTGGGTGACCAGGGTGAAATCGGTCTGCCCGTGACGCGCCACGAGCACGCGCTCGATGTCGCGCAGGATGGCCGCGACGTCTTCGTCCTCGGCGTAGGTCAGGTCGATCTCCATTACGCCCTCGCGATCGAACATCTCCGTTGCGCGGCCGACGGGGATGAACACCGTATCGTCGAGGTCGAAGCCGAGCATCTGGCCTTTCGAGGCCATGACGCCGACGACGCGAAAGCGATCCGCGCCGATGCGTACGCGGCTGCCGAGCGCGTTCGCCTCGCCGAACAACTCGGCGTACATGCGCTGTCCCAGCACCACGAAAGGGCGCGCACCGCTGAAACCGTCGTCGGGCAGGAAGCTGCCGCTCGCCACCTCCATGCGCCACACCGCCGGCATGTCGGCGCCGACGCCGATGACCGTGGTGCGCCGCGCGCGTGCACCGAACTCGACCTGCGCGTTGCCCTGGATCACCGGCACCACCGCCTCGACCTGGGGCAGGCGCGCGAGGGCCGCGGCATCGTCGACCGTCAGTGGCCGCACGCTCGAAATCGTCGCACCGGACACGCCGAAGGTCGTGCTCTTGCCGGGCGTCACGGCGACGATGTTGGTACCGAACTGGGTGAACTCGCCGAGGACGAAGCGGCGTACTCCTTCGCCCAGCGCGGTCAGCAGCACGACAGCAAGGATACCGACGGCGATGCCGACGATGGTCAGTGTCGAGCGCAGGCGCTGTCCGCGTACGGCGCCGATGGCGAGCAACGAAAGATCCGCGCTGCGCATGCTCATCGCCGCGACAGCGCGTCGATCGGGTCGAGTGCCGCGGCGCGCCGCGCCGGCACCACGCCGAAGACGAGGCCGGTGACCACGGCGACACCCGCCGCGGTCAGCAACGCCCAGCGCGGTGTCGCGACCGGGAACGACGGATAGAGCTGCCCGACCACGAACGCCGCCCCCGCCCCGACGCCGAGACCGAGCAGCGCGCCGCCGCAGGCCAGCATCACGGCTTCGAGCATGAACAACCCGCGCACGTCGGCGGTGCGCGCACCGAGCGCCTTGAGCAGCCCGATCTCGGCACGCCGCTGCGTCACCGCGACCAGCATCACGTTCATGATGAGGATCCCGGCGACGGCCAGGCTGATCGCGGAAATGCCGGCCACGCCCAGCGTGATCGTGCCGACGATGCGTCCGAGGGTCTCGACCACGCTGTCCTGCGTGACCACCGTGACGTCGTCTTCGCCTTCGTGGCGCTGCGCGAGGATGTCGTGCACCGCCGCGCTGGCCGCGGCGAGCATCGCGCGCCCGGCTGCCCTGCGTCCACGGATTGCGTCATCAATGTGCCCGGTGAGAGTTTGACGCTGCGCGAGTGTCTCGAGGG
>JAUIFX010000209.1 GCA_030429865.1 Gammaproteobacteria bacterium
CGGTCGGCGCGTCGGCCGCGCTGACGATCAGCTCGCGCCCGGCCGCGGCGGCGGCCAATGCCGCGGCCAGGGTCGCGCGCACGGGGCGCAGCGTGCCGTCGAGCGCGAGTTCCGCGGCGAGTTCGAGCCCGGCCAGCGGCGCTGCCGGGACCTGGCCCGAAGCGCCGAGGATGCCGAGCGCGATGGCGAGGTCGAGACGCGTGCCTTCCTTGGGTACGTCGCCCGGTGCGAGGTTGACCGTGATACGGCGCTGCGGGAACTCGAAGCCCGAATTGACGATGGCCGAGCGCACGCGGTCGCGGCTTTCGCGCACGGCGGTCTCGGGCAGCCCGACCAGGCCGAACGTCGGCAGGCCGTTGGCGATGTGGGCCTCGACGCGAACGGCGAGGGCGTCGCCGCCGTGAATACAGCGGCTGTGCGCGATGGCGAATGACATGGCTTCCCTGCCGTTGTCGACGCCCGCGTCCTGCGGGCGGTGGTTATCGGTGCGACGTGACGAGTCTAGCGGAGGCCGCGCCCCGCGGTCGACGTCCCCGGGGCGTCAGTCGCCGGGTTTTCGCTCGAGTTCGGCCAACGCGGCCTCGAGCGCCTCGAGACGGGCGCGCGTCGCCGCGAGCACGCGGCTCTGCGCGTCGAACTCCTCGCGCGTGACGAGATCCATGCGGTTGAGCATCGACTCGATGACCGGCTTCGCGCTGGCCTTGAATTCGTCGCGCAGCACGCGCGCGTCATCGGGCAGCAAGGCCGCGAGTCGTTCCGCGGCCGCTTCTAGGTTCTTGAGATCGAACAACGGGTTCTCCGAATCGGTTCGGTGCGTGGTCTGACGCCTGCGCGCCGTCGTGGTGCGTATGTGGCAGCGGTCTGCATCAAATTGGTGCGTGGAGGGCGGCGAATTCGGTGCGCGGCCCCGTGCGCCTGCCCCCTGCTTGTGTCAAAAGTCTTGTCGATCAGTGACCTGAAGTCAGTGGCACACATGATGCATCGCACGATTATTAAGTCACCGGCCGCGCCATGTCGAGCGTCGACGGGGGCACTTCTAGTCTGCGTGCCAAGAGGACAGTGCAATGAAACTGGTCACCGCGATCATCAAGCCATTCAAACTCGACGACGCTCGCGAAGCGCTGTCGGATATTGGAATTCAGGGCTTAACCGTCACCGAAGTCAAGGGCTTCGGCCGCCAGAAGGGCCATACCGAGCTCTACCGGGGTGCCGAATACGTCGTCGACTTCCTACCTAAGTCGAAACTCGAGGTGGCCGTCGCCGACGACCAGGTCGGGGACGTCATCGAAGCCATCAAGAAGGCTACCGGCACCGGCAAGATCGGTGACGGCAAGATCTTCGTCACCGAGCTCATCGAGGCCGTGCGCATTCGCACCGGCGAGACGGGCGCCGAGGCGCTTTGAGCGCCCGCTTCCCGTTACCGAACCCAATAGGAGGATTACTCAAGTGGATGCGTCCGTCATTGAAGTCAAATACGCACTGGATACGTTCTATTTCCTCGTGCTCGGTGCCTTCGTCATGCTCATGGCAGCCGGTTTCGCGATGCTCGAAGCCGGTCTCGTGCAGGCCAAGAACACCGCCGAAATCCTGACCAAGAACATTGTTCTCTACTCCGTCGCATGCGTGATGTACCTGCTTTGCGGTTACGCACTCATGTACCCGGGCGAAGGCGCCTCGGCGCTGTGGCCGGGGCTGCCAAGCATTCTCGGCAGTGTCGACAATGCCGCCGAGGACGTCATCGCCAGTGGCGGTGATACCTACTACTCCGGCTTGTCCGACTTCTTCTTCCAGGCGGTATTCGTCGCCGCGGCGATGTCGGTCGTCTCGGGCGCGGTCGCCGAGCGCATGAAGCTGTGGGCGTTTCTCGCCTTTGCGGTCGTCATGACCGGCTTCATCTACCCGATCGAGGGTTACTGGAAATGGGGCGGCGGCTTCCTCGACCAGAAGGGCTTCCTGGATTTCGCCGGTTCCGGTGTCGTGCACATGACCGGTGCGGCGGCGGCGCTCGCCGGCGTGCTCCTGCTCGGCCCGCGCAAGGGCAAGTACGGTGCCGACGGACGCATCAATCCGATCCCGGGTGCGAACCTGCCGCTGGCTACGCTCGGCTGTTTCATCCTCTGGTTCGGCTGGTTCGGCTTCAACGGCGGTTCCGAGCTCAAGGTTTCCGACGTCGCCGAGGCGAACGCGGTGGCCCTGGTGTTCGTGAACACGAATACGGCCGCAGCCGGTGGTTGTATCGCGGCCCTCATCACCGCGCGCATGCTGTTCGGCAAGGCCGACCTGACGATGGCGCTGAACGGCGCACTCGCAGGCCTCGTCGCCATCACCGCCGAGCCGCTCATGCCGACGCCGTTGCTCGCGACCATCATCGGCGCCATCGGCGGCGTGCTCGTGGTGTTCTCCATCGTCGGTCTCGACCGCCTCAAGATCGACGACCCGGTCGGCGCCATTTCGGTGCACGGCACGGCGGGTATCTGGGGTCTGCTCGCGGTCCTGTTGTCGAACGACGACGCCACGCTCGGCGCCCAGCTGCTCGGCATCGCGATGATCTTCGTGTGGGTCTTCGTCGCCTCGCTCATCGTCTGGAGCATCCTCAAGGCCGTAGTCGGCATCCGTGTCACGGAAGAAGAGGAAGCCGAGGGCTGCGACATCGGCGAGTGCGGACTCGAGGCCTATCCGGAGTTCGTCAAGAGCTGAGGGCCAAGCGCCCGACTCACTTCCAACAGCCATCACTCGGCTTTCACGGGGCGCGCAAGCGCCCCGCTTTTTTGCTCCGGGCTTTCGGGGAGCCCGGGCAGGCGAGCGTAGATTGCTTGATGGATGGAGGGCGATCATGCGTAATTGACGCTTGATCGTGTGAGCAGAACCGGTCTGCGCGGCGGTCATGCCGCGCGGGCCAGGCGGGCGCCGGGGCGCCCGTCGAGAGGTCGCAATACAAACGAGGTGCCGTGCGCGCGATGCAAGGTCCGCGCACAGAACGGCACCCGAACACTTGGAGAGACATCGATGAAACTCGTCACGGCGATTATCAAACCGTTCAAACTCGACGACGTCCGCGAGGCGCTGTCGGAGCGCGGCGTGCATGGCATGACCGTCACCGAGCTCAAGGGCTTCGGCCGTCAGAAAGGGCACACCGAGCTCTATCGAGGCGCCGAGTACGTCGTCGACTTCCTGCCCAAGATCAAGGTCGAGGTCGCGGTGGCCGACGAACAGCTCGACGAAGTCGTGGATGCCATTCGCGGCGCGGCCAATACCGAATCCATCGGTGACGGCAAGATCTTCGTCAGCGAGCTGCTCGAAGTGGTGCGCATCCGCACCGGCGAAACCGGGCCCGACGCCGTGTAGCGTCCGGCGCCCGTACCTGCAAAACAACACTCATACGATCATTCTGGAGGGGGTGGGGATGTCCCGTTGTCTTTCTGCCTGTGTGCTCTTGGGGATGCCGCAGTTTGCCGCGGCCGCAACGCTAGATTCCGGCGACAGCGCCTGGTTGCTGACGTCGACCGCGCTGGTACTTTTCATGACGCTGCCCGGCCTGGCCCTGTTCTACGGCGGCCTGGTGCGCAGCAAGAACGTGCTGTCGGTGCTGATTCAGTGTTTCGCGCTGTGCTGCGTGATGTCGCTGCTGTGGCTGCTGGGCGGCTACGGTCTCGCATTCGGTGACGGCGGCGCGTTGAACGCGTTCGTCGGCAGCGGCAACGTGCTGTTGTCCGGCGTCACCCGTGATGCCACGAGCGGCACGATCCCGGAAACCGTGTTCGTCATGTTCCAGATGACGTTCGCGATCATCACGCCGGCGCTCATTGTCGGCGGTTTCGCCGAGCGCATGAAGTTCTCGGCCGTGCTGCTGTTCAGCACCTTGTGGCTGATCGTCGTCTACCTGCCGGTGTGTCACTGGGTCTGGGGTGGCGGCTGGCTCGCTGACATGGGCCTGCTCGATTTCGCCGGCGGTACCGTCGTGCACGTCAACGCGGGCGTCGCGGCCATCGTCACCGCATTGGTCATCGGCAACCGCCGCGGTTTCCCGCAGACCGCGATGCCGCCGCACAACCTGACCATGACGGTCACCGGCGCCTCGATGCTCTGGGTCGGCTGGTTCGGCTTCAACGCCGGCAGCGCAGTGGCGGCGAACCATGATGCCGGCATGGCGATGCTGGTCACGCACGTGTCGGCGGCGGCCGGGTCGCTGGCCTGGATGGGCATCGAGTGGTTCAAGCACGGCAAACCGAGCGTGCTGGGCATCGTCACCGGCATGGTCGCCGGGCTCGGCACCATCACGCCGGCCTCGGGCTACGTGGGCCCGGCCGGCGCCCTCGCGATCGGCATCACCGCCGGTATCGTGTGCTACTTCGCGACCCAGCTGTGCAAGCGTACGTTGCTCATCGACGATTCCCTTGATGTCTTCCCGGTGCACGGCGTCGGCGGCATACTCGGCACCCTCCTGGCGGGCGTGTTCGTGTCCGAGTCCCTCGGCGGCATCGGCTACGCGGACGGCGCGACCATGGGGTCGCAGCTGCTGACCCAGGCCGTCGGCGTCATTGCCACGGCGGTGTGGTGTGGCGTGGCGACCTGGCTGCTGCTCAAGGTGACCCAGGCCGTCGTCGGACTGCGGGTCGCTCCCGAGCGCGAGACCGAAGGCCTCGATATCGGCGAGCACGACGAGCGCGGATACATCCTGTGACCACCTCGACCCGGGGCGTGCGGCACGACGCGCGCGCCCCGGGGCGCTGCGCCGCGCGGCGGCGGCACGGCGAGGGCGGCATGCAAACCGGGCCCAATTAGCCGTTTCCTTGCCCCGGGCCTGCGCTTACAATAACGCGAGGATTTTCCAGGCCCGGCTGCGGGGTTCCGTGTTCGCGATTCCGGCGGGCGGCTCCCCGGCACTGGCGCCGCCGCATCGGCCCCGTTCGCGGGGCGGCGGGCTTTCGCACGCAATCCCAGCAGTGGAACGACATGGCAGACGGTCAACTCGTAGACAAGAACATCCTGAAGACACTGGTTCCGCCTAACGCGCTGAATGCGGAGAACTTCCAGGAACTGGCCGGCAAGGCCTACGTCGAAGAGATCGCTGCCGGCAAGACCATCTTCAAGGCGGGTGACGTCGACCGCAAGACGGTCTACCTGCTCGATGGCGAGGTCGCGCTGAGCGAGGAAAACGGTCAGACCACGATGGTGCGCGGCGGCAGCGACGCGGCCAAGCATCCGCTCGGCAACCAGCAGCCGCGCAAGCACACCGCGCGCGCCCGCTCGGCCTGCCGCATCACGCGCTTCGACAGCGACCTGCTCGACATCCTGCTCACCTGGGACCAGCTCTCCGGCATCGAGGTCAACGAGATCCAGGTCGACGAGGACGGCGACGACGACAGTGACTGGATGACGCGTATCCTGCAGTCACAGGCCTTCCTGCAGGTGCCGCCGGCGAACATCCAGCAGATGTTCATGCGCATGCAGGAAGTGCCGATGCGCGCGGGCGAAGTGGTCATCCGGCAGGGTGACGACGGCGATTATTACTACATCATCAAGCATGGCCGGGCGAAGGTCACGCGCGCCTCCAAGACCGGTGCGGAGCTGACCCTGGCGACCCTCAAGGACGGCGACGCCTTCGGCGAGGAAGCGCTGTTGTCCGAGGCCAAGCGCAACGCGACCATCACGATGGAAAGCGACGGCGTGCTGATGCGCCTGTCGAAGGAAGATTTCAACGCGCTGCTCAAGGAGCCGATGCTGAGCTGGATCTCGCTCGAGGACGCGCAGCGCCGCGTCGGCGAGGGAGCCCGGCTGCTCGATGTCCGTCTCGAGAGCGAGCATTCCAACAACGGCCTGCCGGACAGCATGAACATCCCCTTGTTCATGCTGCGCCTCAAGGCCGACTCGCTGGCGCCCGATGTGCCCTACATCGTGTATTGCGACACCGGGCGGCGCAGCTCGGCGGCGGCGTTCCTGCTCAGCGAACGCGGTTTCGAGACCTACGTGCTGCAGGGCGGCCTGCTCGAGCAGGGACCGACGGCGGAATCTGCTGCCTGACGGCGGCAGCCGCGCGGCCCGGCACCGCGAGTTACCATGGGCCGCTGGTTTCCCGACGGACGCGCCGAGCTGCCGTACTTCTGTGTCGTCGGCAGCCCCATCGCCCACAGCAAGTCGCCGGCGATACACAGCGCCTTCGCGGCCGAGCTGGGCGTTGAGCTCCGCTACGAGCGTGTCGAGGTCGAGGCCGGGCAGCTCGCCGCAGCGGTAGCCGAGTTCCAGGCGTACGGCGGGCGCGGCATGAATATCACGCTGCCGCTCAAGGAGGAGGCCTGGCAGCTCGCGGCGACCCGTACCCCGCGCGCCGCCCAGGCCGGGGCGGCCAATACGCTGTGGTTCACCGACGACGGCGCGGTGGCCGTCGACAATACCGACGGCGCAGGCCTCGTCCGCGACCTCGAGGTCAACCACGGCGTCATCCTCGCCGGCCGGCGCATCCTGCTGCTCGGCGCCGGGGGCGCGGCCCGCGGCGTGGTGCCGGCGCTGCTCGACGCCGCTCCGGCCGCACTCGCGGTCAGCAACCGGACCGGCGCGCGGGCAAGCGCGCTGTGTGCGGCCTTCGCCGACCGCGCCCACCTCGAGGTCTTGCCGTGGGGCGCGGTTCCCGAACCCGTTCCCGACGTCATCATCAACGGCACGACGCTCAGCATGCGCGGGGAAGTGCCGCCCCTGCCGGCGGCGGCGGTGACCGCGGGCAGCGTCTGCTACGACATGATGTACGCCAACGCGGCGACGCCGTTCGTCGCCTGGGCGCGCGGCCTGCGCGCGCAGCTGGCGCTCGATGGCCTCGGCATGCTCGTCGAGCAGGCCGCCGAATCCTTCGCCCGCTGGCACGGGCTGCGTCCGGTGACGAAGCCCGTGATCACCGCGCTGCGCGGCGCCAGCTGACCCGCGGACGGCGTCGAAACGCGCCGCCGCGCCTCTCGTGGCCCGGCGTTATGCACATCCGGGCGGAGACGTTGTCGCGCGTCGCGTACTTATCGCGTATTGCCGCGACAGCGCTCGCAATAGATTCCGCAATCTATTGAATTTATTAAATTTGTCATTGTATTGGCTAAATCTTCGCCAATCTGACCGCGGTCACTGTAATGCGCCTGTCATGTGGCCCTGTTGCACCCTTCGTGCACAACCTTATCCACAGGATCTGTGGGTAACCGCGGGCACCTGCCTGACTCGCTCGAATCGTTTGCGGCGCGGGCACGTG
>JAUIFX010000210.1 GCA_030429865.1 Gammaproteobacteria bacterium
CGCGACCGTTTCGGGGCTGCCGCCTGAGCCGTTCAGGCGCGCGGCGAGCTGCGCGGCGAGCGCAGCGGTGCGCCGGCCGTGCCATTCTCCGGTTCCGGCACGTAGGTGATGGCGCGGGTGACCGGCGGGCTGTAGTGGCAGACTTCGCTGATGCCGTGCTCGGCGCAGGCCGCCTGGATCGCGATGACGACACTCGTCAGGCGATCCTCGGCCAGGATCACGCGTACGATGGCGCGCTCGCGGTTGAGGCGCACGCCGCGCGGACCGGCGCGGCTCTCGGCCTCGATCAGCTTGGCGTAGCTGAAGTTCGCGCCCGGCGCGCCGCCGGCCAGGGCCGCATCGACGATGGTCTCGGCGTGCTTGCGGCCGACGATGATCGAGAGGATGCACTGGCCGCTCAGGTAGCAGCGCTCGCGCACCTTGCCGAACAGGTTGAGGCCCGCGCTCTTGCCGGTGCCGATGAGCTGGTTGACGCGCTGGTCGCGCCACTGCGCGGAGCCCTTGATCTCGTCGATGGCGGCGATGATCTGCTGCATGTTGGCGGCGTAGCGCTGGCTGCCGAAGGTCGAGCCGATATTGACCAGCCCGGTCTGGATGGGCACGCGGAACAGGAAGCCGCGCCCGGGGAGGTCGATGTCGCCGGCGTCGATCATCGCCTCGGTGACGATCACCGCGTCGGCGTTGTCGACGATCACCAGCAGCATCTCCTTGTGGGTTTTCTTGGTGATGCGCAACCAGCCGAGACGATCGCGCAGGCCGCGCCCCTCGCAGTAGTACACGACCGGACCGTGCGCCCCGGTATTCATCGCGGCGCGTGCGATCTGGTCGGTCTGGTCGGCCTGCACGATGCAGAAGATCGCGGTCAGGTTCTCGCGCAGGTTGCGCGACCGGTCGAGCGGGTCGCTCTCCCAGGCGGCGTTCGACCACAGCGCGAAATCCTCGCTGCAGCTCAGGTGGCTGCAGGGCACGGCGAACACGGCGCCGGACCCCGGCAGGTGCAGTTCGCCGGCGCTGACGATGGCCTCGATGATGTGCGTCACCTCGCGATCCGGCACGAGGAACTGCACGAACTCTTTTTCAGGGCTCATCATCGGCACCAGCGCCTGGTACCAGCGGTCGCGCATGAGCGTGCCGCGCGCGTTGATCAGCAGCGCATCGCGGTCGCCGGCCGCGAACACGCCCTCGATGACGGCCGCCGCACGCTGCTGCGGCAGGATGGCGCTGACCACCGAGACATTGTTGTGCTGGACGAACTGGATCATCGCGGATCGCCCGGACGCAGGCGGTGGGCTTCGGTGCTGGTCCGAGAGACGATGAAGCCGACGCTGAGCACGGTGATGATCGGACCTACCGAGGCCAGCGCGAGGATGCCGAAGCCGTCGCTCGCGCCGGGGACGTTGGCGCCGATGCCGAGTCCCATGGCAAGCACCAGCGGCACCGTGATCGGACCGGTCGTGACGCCCGCGCTGTCCCAGCCGAAATTGACGAATTCCTCGGACGACAGCAGCGTCAGCACGAGCAGCAGCAGGTAGGGCGGCACGAGCATCCAGGCCAGCGGGAGGCCGTAGGCAATCTTGAGCACGCCGGCGGCGATGCCGAGGCCCACGCCGATGGCGACGGATTGCATCAAGAGGCTCTTGCGAAACGCGCCGACGGTGATCTTCTCGACGGTGGCGCCGAGCGCGTTGAGCGCGGGCTCGGCGAGCGTCGCGCCGTAGCCGAGGAAGAAGCCGAACATCACCGCGACCATCTTGCCGTAGAAAGGCGAGTCGAACAGCGGGCCCTCGCTGCCGCTCATGCCCCAGGGCGTGAGTGCGGCGAACGTTGCCGGCACGTTGCTGCCGAGTTGCGTCCCGAGCGGGCTGAGACCGAGCGTGATGCCGAGCGCGAACAAGGTCATGCCGGCCACCGCGAAGACGATGCCGATGACGAGTTCCTCGCGGTTGCGCAGACGCTCGCGAACCAGCAGGCGCAGGGTCAGGAACAGGAACAGGCATAGCGGCACGATTGCGCGCAGCGCCGTCATCAGCGATTCACCCAGGTGATGGACCACGCGTTGTTCCGGGTCCCAGGTGATCGGGGCGACCAGGCGCGGGCGTTTCTCCGGTTTCTTCTCCAGGATGATGGCGCTGTCGTGGAGTACGATGCGGCCGTCCTCGAGTGCGCGCGAGCCGCCCTCGAAGCGCATCCGCACCGGTGCCTTGACGTGTCCGGTGGCGAGGAAGCGATTGAATTCCTCGGGCGTGAAAGGGACGTACTCGCCGCCGCCCGGGACCACCGGTTGCTGCGCGCTCTCGTCGGCCGGCGCGGCGTGCCGCGGGCCGGCATAGGCGGCGGCGCCGTAGTAGTCCTGCTGCTGGTAATGCCACATGCCGAGCGCGAGCACCGCGATGATCGGCGCGAGCGAGGCCAGCGTGACGATGCCGAAGCCGGCGTGGGAGGTTTCGCCGTCACCGACGATACGGCATACGCCGATGCCGAGCGCGAGCACCAGTGGTACCGTGACCGGCCCGGTGGTGACGGCGCCGCAATCCCAGGCGAGGCCGAGCAGGGGGGCGAGCACGGGATCGTGGTGGGCGTAAAGCGTCAGCGCCGTCAGCGCGAGCACCGTCGGTACGATCAGCAGCTTCAGCGACCAGCCGTAGAAGAAGCGCAGAATGCCGGCCAGCACCGCGCTGCCGACGCCGATGCCGACGGCGAGCACCAGCTGATCGGCGAAGTCGTTGAGCAGGCTGTAGAGCAGGGGCGCCTGGCTGGGCGCGAGTTCGCCGCCGGCGGTGCGCAGTACCGCGATGGCGGGTTCGGCGAACGTCGCTCCGAGGCCGAGCAGGAAAGCGAACGCGAGCATCAGCGGCAGCGAGGCGTTACGCGGCAGCACCGCGCCGATAGTCTCGCCGAGCGGCATGAGACCGAGACGCAGACCTTCCATGAAGAACATCAGGCCGAGTGCCACGACCACGATGCCCGCACCGATCATCGCCGCGAAGACGATCGGCAGGCCGAGAACCAGCACCTGGAACAGGGCGAGGTAGACGACGATGAACCAGATGCTCTTGATCTGCTCGAGGAAGTTGTCACGGATATAGGGCCACAGGATGGCGAGCGTATCGCCGAGCCCCAGCCGGACGGCCTGCTTTCGATGCTCCACGCGAGTCGGGACGTACCTGGTTCGGGAAAGGCACAGTAAGCGATAGCGCACCGCGATCGCAACGCCGCCACCTGCGCGTCACGCGACCGCGGCGGGCACTGCCCGGTCGGGGCGGCGGAGCCCGCCTCCCGCAGGCCGCTTCCGGCTTGACAGTCCGCGGAACGTCGTCGACAGTGCCGTGCCGGACCCGGGGGCGCCGTGCAGCCCGGCACGCGGAACACACGGGAGGCGACGCATGACCGAGATCCGGTTGGCGCGAGCCGCAGACGCGCGCGTGATGGCCGTCATGAGCCGCGAGCTGATCGAGGCCGGCCTGGGCTGGCGCTGGACGCCGGCGCGGGTACTCGGCGCGATGCGCGATCCCGAGACCAACGCGATCGTGGCCTGCGCCGGGGCGCGCCCGGTCGGGTTCGCGCTCATGCATTACGGCGAGAGCAGCGCCCATCTCCTGCTGCTGGCCGTGGCCGCCGACTGCCGCCGCCGTGGTGTCGGGCAGGCCTTGTGGGAGTGGCTGGTGGCCAGCGCGCGTGTCGCCGGCATCGCGGAGGTGCGGCTCGAACTGCGTGCCGCCAATGCCGGCGCGCGCCGTTTCTACCGCCGCCTCGGTTGTGTCGAGGGCGCAACCGTGCCCGGCTATTACGCCGGTGTCGAGGCGGCGCTGCAGATGCGCTGCCCGCTGCGCGGCGATGCCGCGCCGGGGCCCGCCGCCGGCGGTGCTGGAGAGGACTCGCGCTCGCGGTAGAATGGCGGCTCCGAGGGGAGAAACAGGTATGTTGAGATTCGTCATTCTCGTCGCCATCGTGATGCTGGGCTGCGCCGGCGGCGCGGTCGCGGAGCAGTCCGAGGTGGATGTCTGGGAGACCCTGCTCCGGCCGCAGCATTTCGGTGAGCGCGAGATCCACGAAGGCAAGTCGGTGATCGAGCTGCGGGTGCCGCTGCGCGCGGAGGATTCGGGCGTCGTCCCGGTCAGCGTGAACGCGGCCATCGAGCAGACCCCGGAACGCTACATCGAGCGACTGTACGTGTTCGTCGACAAGAATCCGCGTCCGCTGGCCGGCAAGTTCCTGCTGACGCCGGCGATGGGCCGTGCCGACCTCGCGATGCGCCTGCGCATCAACGAGTACACCACCGTGCGCGCCATTGCCGAGACGAATGATGGCGAGCTCTACATGGATACCGGCTATACGCGCGCCAGCGGCGGATGCTCGGAGCCGCCCCCGTTCCTCAAGTTGAAGGAAGCGCGCGAGCGCATCGGCGAGATGCGTTTCCGCACGCGCGCGGACGAGGCGGACGAATCGGTGGCACTGGCGCACCTGCTGATCAGCCACCCCAACGTCACCGGCCTGCAGCTCGACCAGCGCACGCGTGCCTTCATCCCGGCCGAGTACGTGACCGAGGTCGTGGTGCGCTTCAACGGCGAACACATCATGACTGCCGAGACCGACATCTCGATCAGCGAGGATCCGAGCTTCCGCTTCTTCTTCCAACCGCAGTCCGGCGGCACTCTTACCGCGGAGATGACCGACTCCAAGGGCCGCAACGTCACGCGCAGCTTCGAAGTCGAGGGCACCGTGGCCGCGGCCACGCCCTGAGCGCGGCGTCCCGGCGCATCACGCGACGCGCTGTGCCGGTCCCGGCGGTAGCCGTGCCGCGTTTCGCGGTACGCAAGCTGGCGCGCCGCTCCGGAATTCAACCCCCATCGCAACTTCGGGAGACCCGTTCATGAGTTCATCGATTCCCGTCGCCCCCGTCCCCGGCGTGCCCGAGGCGCTGCATCGTGGCGCTGCCGACCTGCCGTTCGTACATTTCACCGACGGCGTGCGGTTCCAGCTGTTGCAGGTCGACATCGAGAGCGGCCTGTGGGTTCTGCGCACGATCTTCGAACCGGGCGTCACGGTGCAGCGTCACAAGCATACCGGTGAGGTCTACGCAGTGACGTTCAGCGGCGCCTGGAAGTACCTCGAGTATCCCGAGACGGTCAACCGCGCGTTCTCCTATCTCTACGAGCCGGCCGGTTCGGTGCACACGCTGACGACCGACATCCCGGGCGTGACGGAACCGACCGACATCTGGTTCGCGATCCGCGGCGCGAACCTCAACCTCGACGAGCGCGGCAAGGTCGAGAGCGTGCTCGATGCCGGGCGCGTACTGCGCCTGTACAACGAGGAATGCGAAAAAGCCGGCCTGCCGGTGCCGGACCCGATCCGCCTGCGCTGAGTCCGCCGCCGCGTGCGGGCGGCGCGCGCTCGAGCCGCCCGCTCAGTAGAGTTCGTTGCGATAGTTCTCTTCGATCAACGCGTCGACCTCGGCGACGAAGTCCGCGGCCGGCGGTGCGTCGGCCGCGGCGGTTTGTTCGAGGATCATCTTGCCGATGCTCGGCAGTTCGCGGCGCTCGTGGCGGCTCTCGGCGTCCCACAGGCGCGAACGGCGAATGGCCTTCGCACAGTGCAGGTAGGCCTCGGCAACTTCGACGAGGATGCCGATGCGGGGCGTCTTGCCCTTGACCGTCGCCGCTTCCAGCAGCGTATCGTCGCGCACCACGCGTGCCTGCCCGTTGACGCGCAGGCAGTCCTCGAAGCCGGGCACCAGGAACAGGATGCCGACGTTCGGGTTGGCGATGATGTTGGTCATGGTGTCGAGCCGGTTGTTACCGGGACGGTCGGGGATGAACAGCGTGTGGTCGTCGAGCACCTGCACGAAACCCGCCTGGTCGCCGCGCGGTGAGACGTCGCCGCGGCCGTCGGCGCTGGCCGTGCCGATGGTCAGGAAGGGCGAGCGGGCGATGAATGCCCGGCAATACTTGTCGAGATGATCGATGGCCTTGGCCACGGCGAGGTCCATCGGCCGCCCGATGTAATCGCGCAGCTCGCTCTCGCTGGAGAATACCTGTGCCGGATGTGCTGTCATGGGCGCTTGCTCCTCGCCGGGATGAGGGCTCCAGCCTACCGCAGGGCGGGGACGCCGGGCCATCGGCGCGGGCATTGTCCCGTGTGCAGCGCAATATATAATCGCGGGCCACCCGACCCAGAAGCAGCCCCGGCTGACGAGGAGATTGCCCATGAGAATCGCCGTTCCGCGTGAAATCCATGCGGGAGAGCGCCGCGTCGCGACTACGCCCGAGGTCGTGCGGCAGATCCTGAAGCTCGGTTTCGAGGTCAGCGTGGAAGCCGGTGCGGGCGCGCACGCGAGCTTCTCCGACGAGGCCTATGCCGAGGCCGGGGCGAGCGTGGTCAGCGACATCCGTGCGCTGTGGAACGATGCCGACATCGTGCTCAAGGTGCGTGCGCCCGCGCAGCATCCTGATCTCGGCTGCGACGAGGTCGAACTGCTGAAGAGCGGCCAGACGCTGATCTCCTTCGTCTGGCCCGGGCAGAACGAGGACCTGATGCAGCGTCTCGCCGCGACCGGCGCGAACGTGCTGGCCATGGACAGCGTGCCGCGCATCTCGCGTGCGCAGAAGATGGACGCGCTGTCGTCGATGGCGAACATCGGTGGTTATCGCGCCGTGATCGAGGCGGCGCATCATTTCGGCCGTTTCTTCACCGGCCAGATCACGGCCGCGGGCAAGGTGCCCCCGGCCAAGGTGATGATCATCGGCGCCGGTGTCGCGGGCCTCGCCGCGATCGGCGCGGCGAAGAGCCTCGGCGCCATCGTGCGCGCTTTCGATACCCGCCCCGAGGTCAAGGAGCAGGTGCAGAGCATGGACGCCGAGTTCCTCGAGCTTGATTTCGAGGAAGAGGGCTCGGGCGCCGGCGGCTATGCCAAGGTCATGAGCGAAGAGTTCATCAAGGCCGAGATGGCCTTGTTCGCCGAGCAGGCGCGCGAGGTCGACATCATCATCACCACTGCGCTGATCCCGGGCAAGCCGGCGCCGAAGCTGATCACGAAGGAGATGGTCGAATCGATGGCCGATGGCAGCGTGATCGTCGACCTGGCTGCCGAGCAGGGCGGCAACTGCGAGCTGACCGTGCCCGGCGAGGTAGCGCACGCGCACGGCGTCACCATCATCGGTTTCACCGACCTGCCGAGCCGCCTGGCGACGCAGTCGAGCCAGCTCTACGGCACC
>JAUIFX010000012.1 GCA_030429865.1 Gammaproteobacteria bacterium
AGCACCATGCGCGACTCGCTGACCCCGCTGCGGCACATCGCCAGCCAGGCGCGCGGACCCCAGTCGGCGCGCGCGAGCCCGGCACGCGCTTCGCGCCAGAAGCGGAAGCCTTGCGGCAGGTCGCGCCGATGCGGGTTGTCAGGCAGCTGCCCGCCGGCGACCAGGCGGTCGAACGCGAGCCCGCTGATCACGGCGATGCCCATCGACAGGACGACGAAGCCGAGTGTCCAGGGAACGCCGATCAGCGCGAACAGGATCAGGGTCATCGAGAACGAGTTCCACGGGCTCGCGATGAGAAACGCGATGACCTGCCCGGTGCTCGCGCCGCGCTCGTAGAGCTTGGCCGCGACCATCAGGATGCCGTGGCTGCACAGGTCCAGGAGCACGCCGGCGAACGTCGCGCGGACGATGCCGACGACGCCGCTCGGTCCGAGCGTGCCGATGACGAATTCGCGCGGGATGCGCGACAGCACGCCGATCATGAGCATGCCGAGCAGCACGCCCCACCAGATCGTGTTGACGACGTGGTGGATACCCATGGCGAAGGTGCCGGCGACGGGCACCTCGAGCTCGAGCGTGGTCAGCACGAAGTGCAGGACGTAGCCGATCACGATCAGCGCCGCGCTGCCGCTCAGCAGCCAGTCGACGCGGCGCGGGCCGCTGCCGGCGTCCTCGCCGGCGCAGCAGCTCGGCACCGTGCGCGGCTCGGCTTCGCCTGCGCAGCAGCCAGGTACGGTGCGGGCCGGCGGCGCGGGCTGCTCCGCGCAGCAGCCGCCGGTAGCGTGGCGCGCGGGCTCGTTCTCGGCGTGGCAGTTGCTCATGGAACAAGGATACCGCGGTATGTCGTCGTTGCGTTGATCCGGGCCGCCCCGCCGCGGCGTCCGCGGCATGAGCGGCGCGCGGCGGCCCGGCCGCCGCTTGGACCCGGACGGGCGGCGGCGGGTTCCGCCGACCGTCCGCCGCGGCGCTCAGGTGAGCAGCCGCACGACCCAGAGGATGCTGACCACCTGCTGCACGGTGAAGAACGTCGCGCGCACCAGCACCATGGCGGGGCTGGTCGAGATGAGGTGGGCGACGGACTGCGCGATGCGCGCGCCGAGGAAGATCATCGCCATGCCATCGGTCACCGCGCTGAGGCCCGCAGCCTGCGCGTAGAGCAGCAGGCCGACCGGAATGGCCAGCCATTCGAGCGCGTTGCCGTGGGCGCGGGTGACGCGCTGACCGAGGGCATCGAGCTCGCTGCCGGTCTGGGTGAAGGTGTTGATGGCATGCCCCTTGAGCATGGCCACGGTGCGCACGCTGAGCAGCAGCAGCGTCAGTACGAGCGCCCAGGCGATGAGCCCGAGCAGGCAGGTTGCGGTTGCGGTCATGGTTCCTCTCCCCTGGTTGTCGCGGCGCGGTACGCGCCGAGCGCCAGCATACGCGCTGGCGCCGGCAAGGGACATCGGCACGCGCCGCCGCGCGTGGGCTTTCGCACCCGGCACATCGCGCGCGGCAAGCCAGCGCCGTTCAGGCGCCGCCGCGGTTGAGCAGGTGGTCGAGCCACAGGTTGGAGAGCTTCTCCTGCACCGAGTTCTGGCGTAACCGGGCGCGCAGGTTGGGGAAGTCGACGTGGTCCAGGGGCTGGTCCTGGTTGTAGCAGGAGTAGACGAAGGATTCCTCGCCGGTTTGCGGATCGACGTGCTTGCACAGGCATTGCGCACACACGCCCTTCATCATGCACTGCATCGGCGAGTTGATGGAGCCAATCGCAGCGTGCGCGGGATTCAGCCACGGTGCGAGGACTTCGCGGCGGGCGCGCTTGACCGCTCCCATCATGGCGTCGGAACCGATGACGATGAGTTCGTCGACGTCCGACAACGCGATCGGCACGTCGCCGAGTTTGCCCTCGGCGTAGGCGACCATCGCTTCGACGACGTTCCCGACGAAGCTGCGGTCCTGCGGCCGCCCCGCGGGGATCGGACTGACGCCCGCGCCGGGGTCGACGGCCCAGACGACGACGTCCGCGGCCGCCTCGATGTCGGCCATCTTGAACACGTCCTGCGGGCGCTTGTAGCCGGCGAAGTAGAGCACGCGGTTGCCGGCCGCGCGCAAGGCCTTGCCGATGGAGAACAATACGGCGTTGCCGAGGCCGCCCCCAATCAGCAGGACCGTGCCGTCGTGCGGGATGTGCGTCGGCGCACCGGTCACGCCCATCACGACCAGCGGATCGCCTGGGCGGCAGCGTGCAAGCAGGCGCGAGGAGGCACCCATCTCGAGCGCGATGAGGGAGATGAGTCCCTGCGCCTTGTCGACCCAGGCGCCGGTCAGCGCGAGGCCCTCCGGTGACAGCACGGTGTCCTCGATGCGCGGCGCGAAGGCTTCGGGGTTCTGCACGCGGTAGAACTGGCCGGGCTCGAACTTGGCCGCCGCGGCCGGCGCGTGCACGATGACCTCGATGATCGTCGGCGTGAGCCGGTTGACGGCGACGATGGTGGCGAGCAGGGCTTCGTCGAGGGCCTGGAAGAAATGATGCAGGTCGACTTCGCGGCGCGGCTGCGCCTGCTCGTCGAGCGCGGCGAGGTCGTCGGCGAACAAGGCGACGACGTGCGGGTAACCGTGCTTCGCGCTCGCCATGGCCTTGACCACGTTGCCGGCGTAGACGGGGTGGTTGTCGCCGTAGAAGCTGACGAAGCGGCCGCCTTCACTGTAGGAGGTGAACGGGGATGGCGTGGCGAGCTTGGGGATGGTAGTGGCGTCGTCCGCGACCGGCACGAGGGCGCCGCCGGCGTGATCGAAGCGGCGGAAGAACTTGCCGTCGAGGGCGAACGTGCCCGGATGCTCCTGTTCGTAGATGGTGTTGGGCGAGGTCCCGGCGGCAACGAACAGGCTGCGCAGGGGGACTTCGAGAACCTGTTCGTCGCTGTCGGGTGCGTTGCGCGCGAAACGCACCGCGGCGAGCGCGCCGTGTTCGTCGGGCAGGGCTTCGATCGGACTCATCCACGGGGCAATTTCCATACCCTCGCTGAGCGCTTCGTTGACCTCCTCGTGGTTCTGCCGGTAGGCCGGCGAATCCTCCAGTCCCTTGCGGTAGAACAAGGTCACGCCGCCCCAGCCCGCCACGAGGGCCGCGAAGTCGGGCGCCTCGCCGGCGAGCTGCGCACGCTCGCGCTCGCGGCGCACGGCGCGGCCGTGGGCCAGCGACTCGTCGAGGATCGCGAGCTCTTCGGCGTCGTAGCGGGCCCGCACGGCCTCGGCGCCGAGGTCGCCGACCAGGCGTTCGTAGCGATGCAGCACCTTCTCGACCTGCCGCGGGTAGTAGGCCATCACCTCGGTCGCGGTATCGATCGCGGTCAGGCCGCCACCGATGACGCCGGCGGGCAGGCGTACCTGCAGGTTGGCCAGCGAGGCGTCCTTGGCCGCGCCGGTCAGCTGCAGGCCCATGAGGAAGTCCGAGGCCTTGCGGATGCCGCGGATGAGATTGTTCTTCAGCCCGATGATCGAAGGCTTACCGGCACCGGTGGCGAGCGCGACGTGATCGAAGCCGAGTTCCCAGGCGTCTTCGAGCGTGACACTGCCGCCGAAGCGCACGCCGCCGTAGGCGCGGAAGGTCCGCTGGCGCAGCAGGGTCAGGTAGATGACCTTGAGGAAGTTCTTGTCCCAGCGCACGGTGATGCCGTACTCGGCAACGCCGCCGAAGCCGCTCACCGTGCGCGTGTCGAGGTCCTCGTAGAGCGTGCGGAAGTCGCGCACGGGCTGCGGCGGCGCGTGCAGCGAACCGGTCAGCGCGGCCGGCAGCGGTTCGAGCTTGAGAGCATCGATACCGACGACCGCGAAGCCTTCGTTCAGCAGGTAGTGCGCGAGCGTGTAGCCGGCCGGCCCGAGCCCCGCGACGAGGACCTTCTTACCGTTGTACGGCAGCCGGTAGGGGCGCGCGATGTTGAGCGGATTCCAGCGCGTGAGCAGCGCGTAGATCTCGTAGCCCCAGGGCAGGGCGAGCACCTCGGTGAGGACGTTGGTCTCGATCTGCGGGATGTCCACCGGCTCCGTCTTCTGGTAGATGCAGCCCTTCATGCAGTCGTTGCAGATGCGATGGCCCGTTCCCGGGCACATGGGGTTGTCGATGACCACCAGCGCGAGCGCACCGATGTTGTCGCCGCCACGCTTGACCACGTGCATCTCCGAGATCTTCTCGCCCAGCGGGCAGCCGGTGACGGGGACGCCGAGCGCGTTGGTCTTGAAGCCGCCTTCCTTTTTGTTCGGCATGCCCTTCGAGCAGGTGTCGTTGTCCCGGTCGTGGCAGTAGATGCAGTGATCGACCTCGTAGAGCACGCGGCGCAGGGGATGGCGCGGGTCGGTCAGTGAGAAGCCGTCGCGGCGGCGCCGGTGGGCGTCGTCCGCGGCCCAGGTCGTGTAGCCGGCGTGCTCGCGCTGCGGATGGTGCACGAGGCGCTTGACGTCGGTGCGCGCGGGTTCCTTGAAGCTGACCCAGGTGTGTGCCGCGACCGCGTCGAAATCGGGGTCATGCTTGACCAGGTGGCACCAGCGCTCGAGCGCGCCGCGCGCGGCGGCGAGCAGGGTCCCGTCGTCTAGCGCCGACCAGGCGTCGTGGGCGTCGCGCAGCCGTGCGAGGAACTTCGGCGGCAGTGGCGCGCGTCCGCTGAGCAGGGCGGCGGCACGCGCGGTGAGGTATTCGTCGTCCTCCGGCAGGCGCGCGCCTTCGCCGGCGGCGGCGCGCAGCACGGCGGCCTCGATGGCGAGGCCCTCACGGTCGTAGCCGGCGGGGTCGTCGCCCTTGAGTGCCTTGGCGAGCGGCGCGATGAAGTCGTTGCGGAAGCCGAACACGATCTCGTCTTCGTCGCGGATGCGCGCCTGCTGTTCGCGCCAGGCGTCCTCGATGCGAAACAGGCGGGCAATGAAACGGCCGAGGTGGGGCGCGCTGTCGACCAGGATCTCGGATACGGACTCCGGGCTCATGCCGTCGCCGCGGCAATCGCGATAGGCGTGGAGGCGACCGGCCACGGCGGCGTCGGCGGCGGCGAGGTAATCGTCGAAAGCTGCCGCGAGGCGCGCGAGTGCGCGGGGCTCGTAGAGATCGGCGTAGGTGAAGCCGGCGATACCGAGGCTGAGCGGGTGGCTGTCGTAAGCGGGAGCGGCGTCGTTCATGGTGGGACCGGGTGACCGGGGGCGTCGGAAAAGGTTCGCAACGATACGGGAGCGCACGAGCGCGGCGCAACACGCTCGTGCGGCGTACGCCCCTGCGCGCGGCTTCTCATGTTGCAATGCACCATGGCAGTGCCGGCGGCGCCATCGCGGTGCCGCGAGGTGGCTCCGGGGCGCGTCGCACGCCGCGCCGGTGGCAGCGTTCAAATAATTGAAAAATATGTCTTTTTTTTGTTTTTCCGACACTGGCATCGGGGTTGCAGGCTGGTCCATGCGTGTTCGCGCGGGACCGGAGAACGGCGGAATGACGAGATACGACGATGCGGTTCGCAAGCGGGCAGCACGGCTGCTGCGGATGTCGGGCGGCGGCGTCGCGCCTTCGCGGGCGGTGTCCCTGCTGGCCGGCCTGTGCCTGCTCGGCGCGCTGGTGGCGGCCGCTGCGGCGCAGGCGAACGGATCGTCGGTGCTCGCCCGCCACCCGGGACGGATGGTCGATATCGGGACCCATGCCCTGCATCTCGATTGTCGCGGCACGGGCATGCCGGTCGTCGTGCTCGAGTCGGGGATCGGCGGTTTCTCGCTCGAATGGCACGCGGTCCGCCAGGCGCTCGCGGGTCAAGCGCGCGTCTGCGCCTACGACCGCGCCGGCTATGGCTGGAGCGAACCCGGGCCGATGCCGCGGACCGCGCGGCGCAGCGCGGCGGAACTCGCGATGCTGCTGGCGGCGGCCGGCGAACGGCCACCCTACCTGCTAGCGGGCCACTCCTACGGTGGCTTGATCGTGCGCGAATTCGCCGCGCGCTGGCCCGAGAAGGTCGCCGGCATCGCCTTGCTCGACGCCGCCGCGCCCGAGCAGTTCACGCGTCTGCCGCCGGGCGCCCTGCCCCGCGCCTACCTCGCCGCGCTTGCCGGCGGCGGGCGCGTGTTTTCCATGCCGCGGCCGGCAGCCGGGTTTGCGCCGTCGATGCGTACCCTCGGCCTGCAGCTGATGATGTTGCCCAAAGCGCGGCATGCCTACCAGGCCGAGATGCGCGATTTCGAGCGCAGCGCACGCGCGCTCGTCGATGCGGGGAAGCGGACGCTGCGCGCGCCGCTGGTGGTGATCTCGCGGGCCCGTGCCGAGTTCGACGAGCGTGCCGGTGGCGAGCGAGCCGAACAGGTGTGGCAGGAGATGCAGGCCGGTATGCGGCGCTTGTCGGCCCGGGCCGATCACTGGATCGCCGCCGGTGCCGGCCACCAGGTCCACGCCGACCGGCCCGACCTGGTCGCGCACGCACTGCGCGAACTCGGCGCCCCGGACCAACCCGACGTGTACACCACCGACGCCGTCAGCGCGCAACCGGGTTACGCGCGCCTGGTACTGGCCGCGCCGCCGTGGCCGCTGCGCTGAATGCCGCGCTTCAGGCGTGGGCCGCGCGTTTGGCGGAAGCCGCGCGGCCGGCGAGCCAGCGCGACCACCAGGCGTGACCGTCCCCCAGGTTCTCGGCCAGCAGGGTGAACGGGTTGGGCCACTGCGGCCGCAGGCTGGCTTCGATCTCCGTGCCGCTGACGGCGAGCGTCATGCCGAACCTGAGAGCGAGCGCGCGCATGCGCCGGTTCTCGCGCAGGAACAGGATGCGGACCGGCGCCGCGCCGCGGTTGCGCGCGAGCACGATAGCGCGGCGCATGAGCTCGGTGCCGATACCGCGGCCCTGGTGGCCGGACTCGACCGACAAGGCCAGCTCGCAGCCGCCAAGCCAGGCGGGACGCGCATCGAACACGGTCTCGGCGACGCCGCGCACGACGCCTTCCTCGAAGTAGGCCAGCACGCAGCGCTCGTTGCGGCCGGCGTCGCGGCAGTAGCGCGCGATGTGCGCATCTGTCACGCAGCCCATGAAGCGCATCGCCCGGTCGTGCTCGCCGAGGCGCAGCAGGTGGGCGGCATGCAGCGGCGCTTCGGTCGCGGCAAGCTTGCGAATCAGGGGCTGTACGAGCGCCGGCCCCACGGCGTTGCGGGACCCGGTGCAGCCGGGGTGGCAGGTCACGGTGGAATCGGCGGAGTCGCTCACGACGGGCTGCCTTGCGCGAACGGCGCGGCTGATGTTGCGTTGCAACAATAGCGGCGGGCAGGGGCGATTCCTAGAGTCCCCGCCTGCAAAAGTCTTGTGAACGCGCGGCGCCGCGGGTCCCTGGCCGGGATGCCGCCGCGGCCATCGCGCGTGACGCCGCACGGCGCGCTCAGGCCGTCGTGCGGTAGGTGCAGCCGATATGGATGCGATCGTCGCGCACGGTGCGGTGGCGCACGCGCGCGAGCAGTGCGTGGGCCGGTTTTCCGGGCGTGACGAGGAGATCGAGCGCGAACGCGTCGCGCTCACCGAGCAGCCGCGCCTGGGCGCCGTCGACACGGAAACCGATGCCGCCGGGCGAATGGTCGACCACGTCGACCTCGACGGCGCCGCTGGCGTCGCCGTCGAGCTGCACGACCGCGCGCAGCCCGGCCGGGAGATCGATCCTGCGCGGCGCCGCGCGGCGTTCGGCGGGCGCCGCTGGCGCAGGCTCGCCGGGGACGACGAGGGCCGGCCGGGAGTCGAAGCGCAGCGCGACGATCATGCACGGTCCGCGGCCGGCGACGAACGTGACCGTCGCCGGTACTTCGACCGCGCGCCCGACATCGTGCAGGCGCAGGCTGGCTGTCACCGTCTGTCCGCTCGTGAGCAGGGGCACGTCGTCGTGGTCGAACTCCGCACGCACGCCGCTTGCGCTGAACTCCGCGATGCGCGCGGCGGGATGGCACTGGCCGTCGTGAATGAGGCTCAAGCGTGGCTCGGACATGGGCTGGCGCGTCGTCGCGGGGTCGGAACGCGGACCACTCTAGCAAGTCGCTACGCCGGAAGATGTAAAAGTTGGTGGCGCGCCGGCGCGTCGTGGTCGGCGCCGTCAGGCCTCGGGCCGGCGTACCGATTCGATCAGCCGCCGGTGCGACTCGACGAGGCGCGTGCCGAGCACGTTGGAGATGTTCCGGTGCAGGCCGGCGGCGATACGCGGATAGAAGCGCAGGCCACGATGCGCGCTCTCCGCGTCGAGCCGGACCACCGTCATCGGCTCGACGGCCGTGACCGTCGCCGTGCGCTCCACGCCGTCACCGGAAAAGCCGATCTCGCCGACGATGTCGCCCGGCCCGACTTCGTCGATGTCCAGCCAGATGCCGTCGCGCTCGAGGCCGACCGCCCCGCGGCCCTTCAACACGACGTACATACCGCGCGAGACGCTGCCCTGCTCGATGATCACCTCGCCGGGTGCGAACTGCTCGATATCCGACAGCACCACGACTTTCTTCACTTCGAAACGCGACATGCCTCGGAACAGCGGGCAGCTGACGAGCACCTCGCGGTCGAGTTCGAGCGCGATGATGTCCCACACCGTGGCCAGCCGCAGGTGCATGAGCAGGATCGGCATGAGCAGCAGGTCGGCCAGCGCGGCATAGATCATCGTTGCCGCGGCGAGCAGGCCGAACTGGGCGACCACGCTGAAGTCCGACAGCGCGAGCGCGGCGAAGCCGAGGGCCAGCGCGAGCGAGGTCGACACGATCGGCACCGCTTCGCCCCGTACCGTGTGCCGCACTGCTTCGCGCTCGTCGATGTGACGCTTGCTCTCGGCACCGAAGCGCGTCATGAGGTGGATGGTGTCGTCGACCGCGATGCCGATGGCGATGGCCGCGACCATCGCCGTGCCGGGGTTGAGCGGAACGCCGAGCCAGCCCATGAGGCCGAAGTTCAGAACGATCGGAATGACGTTCGGCACCAGCGCCAGCAGGCCCGCCAGCCACGAGGTGTAAAGCACCGAGAAGAGCGCGAAGATGATGGCGAGCACGAGGGCGAGGGACGTGATCTGGCCCTCGACGAGCGACGCCGCGGCGCGGTTGACCATCAGGTTCTTGCCGGTGAAAGCGACCTCGACGTGATCGCCGACGACATTCGCCGCGATGCGGCGCAACTCGTCGACCGAGGCATTCAGCCGTACCGAATCGCTGACGTTGTGGCGCACGCTGATCCGAGCGGTGCGAAAGTCCTCGGTAACGAAGGGTTCGAGATCCGGACGCGTGAGCGTCGACAGGTAGAGGTCGATGTCCTCCTGCTGATCGCTGATGCGGAAGTAGCGCGGGTTGCCGGCGTTCATCTCCTGGTGCATCAGCGCGAGCAGCGTCGCCAGCGAGAGCGTCTTGTCGTAAAGCCCCTGGTTGTCGAGCAGGGCCTGGACCGCGGCGATGGTCTTCAGGCCGCGCGGCGTGCGGAAGTAGTCCGGTTCCTCGGCACGCAGGACGACGCTGAAGACGTGCAGCCCGGCGAGGTCGCGGTGGACGCGCTCGGCGTCGTGCACGAAGGCGTGGTCGGCCGGGAAGTAGGACAGCGGATCGTTGTTGACGCGGATATCGAAGACCTTGGCGCCGAACCACGCCAGCAGCATCAGCGTGGCGGCGACGACGAGCAACGGTGCGCGCCCGCCCAGCGCCTCGACAGCGCGCACGATGAGTCCGATCACCCCGCCGGGCATACCGCCGGCGTGGCGCAACCGGCTGGAGCGCGGCCCGAACCAGGTGAGCAGCAGCGGCACGGTGAGCACCGTGACGACGAAGTTGGCGAACATCGCGAACGCGCTGGCGATGGCGAACTCGAAGATCAGCGGGATCTCGGTGAGGACGTTGGCGGCGAAGCCGATCATGGTCGTGATCGAGGTGATCAGCACCGGCAGTCCGACCTGTCGCGCCATGTGCGCGATGGCCTGCTCGCGCGTGACCGGGGCC
The DNA here is from genome assembly GCA_030429865.1 of Gammaproteobacteria bacterium. Lineage (GTDB taxonomy): Bacteria > Pseudomonadota > Gammaproteobacteria > JACKNG01. The sequence goes on from JAUIFX010000012.1 coordinate 9,923, forward strand.
GGGCCGGCGGCACCGTCCGCGGGTGCGCCGTCCAGGCCTTCGAGATAGGCCGCCACGAGATGGACGTCCTCGACCGCGCCGATGACGATGACGAGCGCCGGGATCATCGCCGTCAGCAGGGTCACGGGAATGCCGGTCACGGCCATGAAACCAAGCGTCCAAAGCACGCTGAGCGCAGCGGTGACGAGCGGGATCGGCACGACGCGCAACGACTTCAGGAACAGCGCGATGACAACGACCAGGATGGCCAGGGCGAGCGGGATCAGGGTGCGCAGGTCGTGCGTGAGGCCGCGCCCGATCTCGACGTTGAGGCGCGGCCGCCCGAGCTGGAAGGCGATGTCGAAGTCACCGCGCAGCGGCGCGACGAGGCGCTCGACGATGTCGTGGATCTCGAGTTCCCAGTCGGGGTCGTCGGGGCGCGCCTCGTAGCTCAGGTTGATGGCCGTGGCATGGCCGTCGTCGGAGATGAAATTGCGCCGCATCACCGGGCTGTAGGCGGCGTCCTCGCGCAGCTCGGCAATCCTCGCCGCGTCGCGCGGAACGATGGTGGCAAGCGGACCCGCATCGACGTATTCGCCCTTGTCACGGATGTTGGTGGCCGACAGCAAACTGCTGACGGCGAGGATCTCGGGCCGATCCTCGAGATCGAAGCCGAGTTGCTGGAGCTGCTTGAGGCGGGCCTCGGTCCACAGGTCGTCGGCGCGCAGGTAGATGATTAACGTCTGCTCGGCGCCGAAGTCTTCCTGCATGCGCAGGAAATCGCGCCAGCCCGGGGCGCTGGTGTCGATCAGGCGGTCGTCGCTGCGATCGATGGTGAGGCGCGGCAGGGCGAGGAGCGCGGCGATGCTGACCATGACCAGGACGAAGCCTGCCCAGGCGCGTCCACGCGGGCTGCTCGCGAGCAGTGCGCGCATCAGGCGCAACATGGCGATGCCCGAAGCCGCAACGCGGGGCGGGGGCCCGTCATGCCGTCAGGCGGGCGGCAGGAAGTGCCGGGCCAATCCCTGCCAGCAGTTGGCGTAGTCGTCCTGCAGCGCGGGCGATTCGAGCGCCCAGCGCGAGAGCGCCAGCGGGTAGCGCGTCTCGAACATGAAGGCGAGCGTGTCGTCGAGCTTCTGCGGTGCGAGCGCGGCGGTGCTGGCCGCTTCGTGGACGCCCGCTTCGGGACCGTGCGGCACCAGCGCGTTGTGCAGGCTCATGCCACCCGGCTCGAAGCCGCGCTTGCGCGCGTCGTACTGGCCGTAGACGAGCCCCATGAATTCGCTCATCACGTTGCGGTGGTACCAAGGGGGACGGAACGTGTCCTCGGCGACCAGCCAGCGCGGCGGGAAGATGACGAAGTCGAGATTGGCGACGCCGGGCGTGTCGGACGGCGCGGTCAGCACGGTGAAGATAGACGGGTCGGGATGGTCGTAGCTGATCGAACCCATGGTGTTGAACAGGCGCAGATCGTATTTCCAGGGCAGCGCGTTGCCGACCCAGGCGACGACATCGAACGGGTCGTGACCGAGGGCGGCGCGAAACAAGCGCCCCTGGAAGCGGGTAACGATCTCGCAAGGCGTTTCCGCGTCGACGTAGGCCGCAGTGGGTGCGAGGAAATCGCGGTCGTTGGCGAAACCGTCCGAGCCGACCGGGCCGCGCTCGGGCAGGCGCAGCGGTACACCGTAGTTCTCGCACAGGTAGCCGCGCGCTGCGCCGTCGCGCGGATCGAAGGCGCATTTCATGCCGCGCGGGATGATGAGGATCTCTCCCGGTTCGGCCTCGAGACGCCCGCACTCGGTGCGCACCGCGAGCGCGCCGGCCTGCGGCACCACGAGCAGTTCGGCATCGGCGTCGACCAGGCAGCGCGCGGTCATCGGCCGCGTCATCGCGTACAGGTGCACCCCGATGCCGGCCTGCAGGGCGACGTTGCCGTTGGCCGCGACGGTGACCAGGCCGTCGATGAAATCGCCCGTGTCGGCCAGCGCCGGTGGGTCCCAGCGCATCGGGTCCGGCGGCGTCACGCCGTCGCCCAGCGGCGCGCTGCGCCAGCCGTCGTGCTCGAGCGGGGTCTGAGGGCCCTGCGTCACCGACGGCCGGATGCGGTAGAACCAGGTGCGCCGATTTTCCGCGCGCCTTACCGTAAAGGCGGTATTGGAGAACTTCTCCGCGAACAGTCCGAAGGGCACCCGCTGGGGCGAAAACCGTCCGCGCGGCAGTGCGCCCGCGTGCGCCTCGGACTCGAGCTCGTTGCCGAAGCCGCTGAGGTAGGAGGGTGCGGTCATGCGTGTTCCGGATCAGTCACGGCAACCGGCACCACGCCGGCTTCTGGCCATCAGCTTGCAGCCATTAGAATAGACGCAACCGTTGCCGTCCAGTCGTCAGTCCCCGAACGCGATGCGAAAACTCACCTTACCGGCCCGGACATCGTCGCGCGTGCATGGACGCCGTGCCCCCCGCATGCCTGACGAGGATGCGCCGCGATGCTCGAACTGACCGGCACCGTGCTCGGCGGCCTCGGGCTGTTCCTGCTCGCGGTCTCGATGATCAGCGACGGCCTCAAGCTCGCCGCCGGCAACGCCCTGCGCGACATCCTCGCGCGGTCGACGGCGACCCGCTGGCGCGGCGTCGCCTCGGGCATCGTCGTCACCGGTATCGTGCAGAGCTCGAGCGCGGTGACCGTCGCCACCATCGGTTTCGTCAATGCCGGGCTGCTCAATCTCACCCAGGCCCTCGGCATCGTCTACGGCGCGAACGTCGGCACGACCATGACCGGCTGGCTGGTCGCGGCGGTCGGCTTCAAGCTGAAGGTCGAGGCTTTCGCGCTGCCGATGATCGGGGCGGGCATGTTCCTGCGCCTGGTCGGTTCGGCTACGCGCGTGGGCGCCTGTGGAGAAGCGCTCGCCGGTTTCGGGTTGTTCTTCATCGGCATCGACGTGCTGCGCTGCGCCTTCGAAGTGCTTGCCGCGAGCCTCGATCTGGCGACGCTGGTTCCGGCCGGCGCCGCGGGCCTGCTCACCTGTCTCGGCTTCGGCTTCCTCATGACGGTACTGACGCAATCGTCGAGCGCGGCGATCGCGATCACGCTGACCGCCGCCAGCGGCGGCGCGCTGCCCATCGATGCGGCCGCGTCGATGGTCATCGGCGCCAACGTCGGCACGACCTCGACGGCGGCCTTCGCCGTGATCGGTGCGACGCCCAATGCGCGGCGCGTGGCGAGCGCGCACGTGGCGTTCAACCTGCTGAGCGGCGTGGTGGCTTTGCTGCTGCTGCCGCTGCTGCTGCGCGGCGTGCACCTGGCGGAGAGCCTGCTCGGCCTCGCTGCGGCACCGGCGGTGACGCTGGCCCTGTTCCACACGACGTTCAATTTTCTCGGCGTCGCGTTGATGTGGCCGCTGACGCCGCCGCTGGTGCGTTTTCTCAGGCGACGTTTCCGTACGCTCGCCGAAACGCTCGCCCAACCGGCGCACCTCGATCAGAACGTCCTCGCCACTCCCGGTCTCGCGCTCGACGCACTCAGGCTCGAACTGGCACGCATGGCCGGCATCGGACGCCGCCACGCGATCGCGGCCTTGGGCGGCGCCACGGCCCCGGCCGAACGCGAGCAGGAGCGCGATGCCCTGCACCAGCTCGGCGCCGCGGTCGAACAGTTCGTGACGCGCCTGGAGCGCCAGCGCTTGCCCGCGGCGCTAGCCCCGAGTGTCCCCAACGCGCTGCGCATCAACGGTTATATCGAGGAGGTCGCGACGCTGGCGCAGGCCTTCACCGCGCGCGCCGACGATATCGCCGCGATTCGGCGCGGCCCGGTGGCCGATGACATCGCCGCCTACCTGGCTGCGGCGACCCGCCTGCTGATGGCGAGCGATCCGGCGACGCTCGATTTCGCCACGGCCGAACTCGAGCGGGACTACGCCGCGCTGCGCCGGCGCTGGCACGACCTCAAGGGTGTGCTGCTCGACGCGGCGAGCGACGATACGATTCCCGTCGCCGCGCTGAACCCGGCGCTCGAAGGCTTGCGTGCGGCACTGCGCATGGCCGAGCAGAGCATCAAGCTGGCCACGCGCCTGCGCCATTTCGAGCGCGGCGGCGAAGCCGCGACCGAGTCCCCCGGAGCGGACGTGCAGGCGCCGGCGCAGGAATCCGACGCCGCTGCCTGAACGCGGCGCACACGGCGACTGTCGCCTGGGCCACGCCGCTCAGTGCGCATGCTGTACGCTGCGCCGCGGCCAGCGCGCGGGATCGAGATCGAAGAACGCCGCGAGCGCCGCGTAGAGTTCGGGGTGGCCGTGCTCGAGTTCGCGGCCACGCTCGAAGAACGTTTCCACGGCGACGGCGAAGAACTCGGCCGGTGCCGTCGCGGCGTAGGGATCGAGCAGCGTGTGCTGGCCCTGGTCGAGCGCCTTCGCCAGGCGTTCGTACTCGCGATGGAACACGTCCGGCCAGCGCCGTGCCTGGGCGCCGTCGAGTTCGGGCGCGCCGTCGACCAGCCCGTCCTGTTCGTCGAGCTTGTGCGCGAACTCGTGCAGCACGACGTTGTGCCCGTCACCGCCGTGGTGGAGATCGTCGCGCAGGTCGGCCCAAGACAGGACCACCGGCCCGCGATACCAGGACTCGCCGGCGCGCACGTGGCGGCGGGTCGATTCGAGCAGGCCGTCGTGCTCGGTCTCGACGGCGACGAAGGCATCGGGGTAGATCAGGATGGAGGTGAAATCGGGGTAGTACTTGGTCGCGAGATTGAGCTGCAGGAGGCAGGCCTGGGACGCGACCGCGAGCCGCATGGTGTCGGTGACTTCCAGCCCGTCCTGCCCGTAGAAGCGCTTCTCGGCGAGAAACACCGCGATGTCGCCGTGCAGCCGGCTGCGCAGGTCCGCTGGCAGCCGGCGGTAGAGCGGAACCCGCGTGAGGGCCCGGACCCAGGTCCGTGGCAACGCCTGGCGGCGCAGCTGCGCACGGCGCCGTTCGCGCCAGCGTCGCCTGACCAGCGGCCATGCCAGCACCACGGCCGGCACGGCCAGGATCAGCAGGATTTCCAGGGCCAAGGGCGAAGCCGTCAGGCGCGCGGTACGGCTCGTACCAGGCTGCTGTCCGGTGCCGCTTCGAAACCGTGCCGCTCGAGCCAGGCGCGCAGGGCCGGCGCATCGGGATGGCTGGGGCGGATCACGTTGTAGAGGTAGTTCAGGCCGCGTGCGCGCGCCTCGGCTTCGAGCCGTTCGAGGATGAACGCGCCGACGCCCTGGCGGCGCGCTGCCGGCGCGGTCGCGAGCAGGATCTCGGCATCGCCCCAGGCGGCGTCGAGCCAGCCGTAGCCGAGCGTGCGGCCGTCGCGTGCGACGCGCCACCATTCACCGAGCAGGGGCGCGCCGTCGGCGAGCGTGGCGTAGCGCCGGTCGAAGATGCCGGCAGGCGCGTCACCGATGATGTGCTGTTTATCCGCATCCCAGCAGGGGTGGGTTTCCCGGATCCAGTCGAAAGTCATGGTGCTTCTCCGCCGCTCTGATCCCGTACGCCGCATGGTGCGTAGGATACCCGTGCTCATGGCCGTCGACGACGGTTGCAGCAACAACGAGGACGACGCCTGCATGCCCGAGGGCCCGGAGATCCGTATCGAGGCCGACCGCATCGAAACCGTGCTGCTCGGTGAAGCGGTCGAGGAAGCGTGGTTCGCGCGGGCGGACTTGCAGCGGCGCTCACGGGAACTCGCCGGGTGCCGCGTCACCGCGGTGGAGACGCGGGGCAAAGCCCTGCTCACCCGGTTCGACAACGATCTCGTGCTCTACACGCACAACCAGTTGTACGGCCGCTGGTACGTGCGGCCGCGCGGCGAACTGCCACGCACCGGACGCAGCCTGCGCGTGGCGCTGCATACCTCGCGAGGCAGCGCCCTGCTGTACAGCGCATCGTCCATCGAGCTGCTCGAACGCGCGGCCCTGGACCAGCATCCCTTCCTGGCCCGGCTCGGTCCCGACGCGCTGTCGCCCGCGCTGGACTGGCAGGCACTCGCGGCGCGTCTGGACGACGCCGCGTTCCGCGGGCGCGCGCTCGCCAGCCTCTATCTCGACCAGCACTTTCTCGCCGGGATCGGCAACTACCTGCGCTCCGAGATCCTGTTCTTCGCGCGTCTCTCGCCGTGGCGCAAACCGCGCGAGCTGCGCCGCGGCGAGCGTGGCCGGCTCGCGCGCTGCTCGCTGGCGATTACACGGCGCGCCTACCGCACACGCGGCGTGACCAATCCGCCGCGCCGCGTCGCCACGCTCAAGGCTGCCGGCGAGCGCCGCGGCCGCTACCGCTTCGCGGTGTTCGGCCGCGACGGCCGCCCCTGCTACGAGTGCGGCACGCCGGTCGAGCGTGTCACGCTGAACTCCCGGCGCCTCTACTGGTGCCCGTCCTGCCAGGCCTAGGGGAGCGCTGCCCGAGCCTGCGTAGCGCGGTTCGCGGCCGCGTCAGGGTGCGTGCAGAGCGTCCCGCGATGGCCGCGAGCGAACCGGGCTTGCATCAGCGGCGCCGCGTCTCGGGGTGCAGGCTCTTGCCGAGGATGTGGTCGCTGGCGTGCACCACGTGGCTGCCGTAGCCGAGGATCAGCGGATCCGGCTGGTGCACGATGTGCTTGTCCTTGTCCGGGTAGGGCAGGCTCCACAGGAAGTGCATCATGCAGTTGATGCGCGCGCGCTTCTTGTCGTCCGACTTGACGATGTGCCACGGCGCATCGGCGGTGTCGGTGTAGAAGAACATCGCTTCTTTCGCTTCCGTGTAATCGTCCCAGCGGTCGACCGACGCCTTGTCGATGGGCGAGAGCTTCCACTGCTTGAGCGGATCGACCTGGCGCGCATTGAAGCGCTTGCGCTGTTCTTCCTGCGTGATGGAGAACCAGTACTTGAACAGGCGGATGCCGCTGCGCACGAACATGCGTTCCAGTTCCGGTGTCTGGCGCATGAACTCCAGGTACTCGTTGGGCGTGCAGAAGCCCATTACGCGCTCGACGCCGGCCCGGTTGTACCAGCTGCGGTCGAACAGCACGATCTCCCCGGCCGTCGGCAACGTGCGGATGTAACGTTGGAAGAACCATTGGCCGCGTTCGGCCTCGGTGGGTTTCTCCAGCGCCACCACGCGCGCGGCGCGCGGGTTGAGATGTTCCATGAAGCGCTTGATGGTGCCGCCCTTGCCGGCGGCGTCGCGGCCCTCGAACAGGATCACGATTTTCTGTCCCGTCTCGCGAATCCACTGCTGCGCCTTGAGCAGTTCGACCTGCAGCGCGGCCTTCTGCTTCTCGTAGGTGGTGCGACGCATGCGCGAGCGATAGGGGTACTCGCCGGTTTCGAACGTGCGGCGGATGGCGTCCGGATCGTGGCGCATCTCGGCCAGGTCATGTTGCGGCGAGGGATGGGGATCGCTGGCCGCTTCGGCGGTGCCGTTCTCGTTCGCCGTGGTCTCCGTCACGGTATCGGGCGCGGTCGCCTCGGCAGTGTTCGCGGTCACGGCGGTCAGCGGGGTTGCCGGCTTGAGCTCTTCTTCCATTGACGAGTTCCTGTAGGAAGGCACGGGCGTCGCGGGGACGCAGTGCATGGGCTTCTCGGAACAGCCATGGTAGACCCGGATTGACGACGCATGACTTGATCTGCAACAAGTCGCGGCGGCGCGGCGTCGATCGCGCGTCTTCGTTGTCCAGCGCCGTACCGCCTGTCGCGGCCGCGAGCGCGCCGATTGCAGCCAATGTGGGACGTGACGCCGAAACCGTGTTGGCAACGTGGCAGAATCGGCCCCGACATCCGATTCAACGAGGCAGGAGTGCATGGCTGGAATCTTCAAGGCGTACGACATCCGCGGTATCTACGGCGAGACCCTCACCGATGACGTGGCGAGCGCCATCGGGCGCGCCTTCGTCGATTTCCTCGGTTGCCGGACCGTGGTCGTCGGCCGCGACATGCGGGCCCATTCGGAGGCGGTCTTCGCCGCCCTGGTGCGGGGGCTGACGGCGCAGGGTGCGGACGTGGTCGATATCGGGCTGGCCAGCACGCCGATGTGCTACTTCGCCAACGGCTCGCTCGGGGCCGACGGCAGCATCATGATCACCGCGTCGCACAATCCCGGGCAGTGGAACGGCTTCAAGATGTGCCGCGAGCAGGCCATCCCGATCAGCGGAGCGACCGGCATCGCGGACATCGAGCAGCGCGTCGCGCGCGGCGATTTCCCGACCCCCGCGCGCACCGGCAGCGTGACCGTGGCCGACGTCAGCGCGGCCTACCATGCCCATGTACGGCAGTACGCGGACCTGCGCCGCCCCCTGCGTATCGCCGTCGATTACGCCAACGCGATGGGCATCATCGAGCACCGCGCGCTCGACGGGTTGTTCGCCATCGAGCCGCTGTTCGGCGATCTCGACGGCAGCTTTCCCAACCACGAAGCGAACCCGCTCGACCTGGAAACGCTCGAACCGCTGCAGGCCCTGGTACGCGGCGGCGGCTTCGATTTCGGCATCGCCTACGATGGCGACGCCGACCGCGTCGGTTTCGTCGACGAACGCGGCGAGGTCGTGCCGATGGACATCATCACGGCGCTGATCGCGCAGATGTTGCTGCGCGCACAGGGCGGCCGGGTGTTCTATGACCTGCGCAGCTCCAAGGCGGTACGCGAGGTGATCCGCGAGCAGGGCGGTGAGCCGCTGATGTCACGCGTCGGGCACGCTTTCATCAAGCAGCAGATGCGCGAGGCCGATGCCCTGTTCGCCGGCGAGTTGTCGGGGCACTACTACTTCCGCGAGAACTACTTCACCGAGAGTTCCGCGCTGGCGGTGCTCTACGTCGCCAACCTCGTCAGCGCCGCGCAGGTGCCGCTGTCCGAGTTGGTGAAGCCCATCCAGCGCTACGTCGGCAGCGGCGAGATCAATTCGACCGTGGCCGATCCGGCGGCCGTCTTCGCGGCGCTCAAGCAAACCTTCGCCGATGGCCGCATGACCGAACTCGACGGCCTCAGCATCGAGTACGACGACTGGTGGTTCAACGTGCGCTCGTCGAACACCGAACCGCTGGTGCGGCTCAACCTCGAGGCCGACGACGCGGCGACGATGGCGGCGCGGCGTGACCAGGTGCTCGCGATCATCCGTGCTTGAAAACGCGGCGCGTACCCGGCGGCCAGCTGCCGCCGGGCCGCTGCCCGTCTCAGCGCCTTACGCCGCGCGGTATTCCTCCAGGGGAGGCTCGCCCAGCGCCGCGCGGTAGTTGTTGTGAAAATGGTGCAGCGCCGGCTCGTTGCGGCCGAACAGGAAGTAATCGAGCTTGCCGGCCGCGGCCGTGACCTGCGCCTTCTCCGACATCACGTAGTCCTCGTGCTCGACGGTGCTGACCAGCAGCTCGACGGTCGCCGAGACGTCGAATTCCATCCGCGCCGAGGTGTCCGCGCTGTACACGTTGTCGGCTTTCACCGCGGTGCTGCGCTCCGCCTCGCCGAGCTGCTCGCGGATGTGCGGCATGGCGAAATGCGAGATGCGGCTGACCGAGTGGGCGACGTCGTTACGATCGGGGTAGATGCGCACCAGTACCACCATGCCGCCGACGAACACGAGCTGCACGTTCGGGAACAGGTAGTAGGCGGCGATCGAGGCGAAGGAGAAATTCCACTCCGACTCCGGCTGCTCGCGCATGACGTCGAGGTAGCGGCTCGCGGTGCAGATGCGGTGGTTGCGGCCGTACTCGCGGTAGGTTGCGTAGTCGCTGTGGGCGAGGTTCGACAGCGTCTGGCTGTGCAGGGTGCTGAAATGATAGTTCTCGCCGAAGGTGTCGTTGGCGAGCTTCCAGTTGAGCGCCTTGTCGATGCTCGATTCACCCTGGAACGCGCACTTGTCGAACTCCCAGTTGGCCAATGCCTCGGCCAGCTCCGCGCCGAGCAGGGCGTCGATGTCGACCACGCCGTCGAGCTGCGGGTGCACGACGAGGAAGCCGTACTTCTCCTGCGAGGGCAGCTCGATGAGGCTGTGACAGGCCTTGTCCACCTCGCCGAACATCTCGCCGTGGCGGATGCCCATCAGGCGGCCGTCGGGTGCATAGGTCCAGGCATGGAAGGGGCAGGTGAAGCGGTGCTGTTCGCCGCGGGATTGCTCGGTCAGCTGCGCGCAGCGATGCCGGCAGGCATTGATGAAGGCGTGAAACTTGCCGTTCTTGTCGCGCGTGGCGAGGATCGGCATACCGAGATCGTTGTTCGTGAGATAGCTGCCGGGGCCGGGCAGTTCCGGCGACAGACCGATGACCTGCGGGTGCTGCGCGAAAAACGTCTGCCACTCGCGTTCGGCCAGGGCCTCGTCGGTGTACGAGGAGGTCGGATTGATGACGACCTTGCCCGCGTCGCAGGTGGTCTTGGTGTCAATCTGGTGGATCAGCTCTTTCAGGACGTTGATCTGCTCGGCATGTTTCATGGTGTCTCCCCTCGATGGTTTCGCCGGGTCTCGTCGCTGGCCCCGTCTCCGGCGGTGGACGGGGCGAGTGTCGCTATGCGGCGCAACAGTTGCACCTGGAAGGTCTCCACGGCATCCGCGCTCAGCGTGATGTAGAGATCCGAGAGCGCGATGCGGCGGAATTCGTCGAGCCCGTAGTGACCGAAGGCCCAGCCGCGGCAGTTCATGCGGAAATTGCGCGTGACGAGGCCGGACATCAGCGTGGCGGGAATGCGTCCGCGCAGCAGGTGCGCGGCGCGGCAGGCCTCGATGCCGCTCGTCATGAGGCGGCCGACCCAGGCATAGATGCGGGCGACCTCGTCGTGGTGCTGGCCGCCCTGGTCGAGCCACTCCACGGCGAGGAAGGCGGCGCGGTAGAAGTCCTCGTTCTCGGCGAACAGCGCGATGGATTCGACCACCACCGCGGCCGCGAGCGTCAGCGGGTCGGCGTCGTCACCCGGCGTGGTGCGCGCCTCGATTTCGTTCAGGACATCGGCGCCGAGCGCCAGGAGGACGTCTTCCTTGCGCCCGATCAGGTTGTAGATCGTCGGTACGGTGACATCCGCGAGGCGCGCAAGTTCGCGCAGGTTCAGGGCTTCGAAGCCGCCGCTCGCGAGCAGGAAGCGCGCCTCGGCGAGCAGGCGTTGGCGGCGCTTGTTCATGTTGCGCGTGCGCAGGGTGGCGGCAGCGTTCATGCGCGAAGTTTTTCACGTTGTTAAAATTTTATCAACGATCAAATTCTCGCTCGCCCACCAGGCGGCCCGGAACGCTGCCCGGGCGCCGCGGAAATGGCTTGATCAGGCCATGGGCGAACGCGCCGACTTTCCGCGCCGGCGCAACAGCCACGGTAGCGCGCCGGCCACGGCGCCGAGGGTAGCTGGCAGGGGAATCGGTGTCGGTGACGGTGCGACGAAGTCCGTGGTCCGGATCGCGATGTTGTCGATGAAGGCGGTAGCGGCCGGATCGAACGGAACGTCGCCCGACGCTGCACCGATCGCCAAGCGGACGCTGCCTATGGCCGACCCGCCGAACACATCGTCGTAGACGAGCGCGTCATCGATGCTCACGGTCCAGCGGTCAGCGGCGATGTCCAGCAGCATGTCGACGTGACGTGCAGCGCCGTCCGCGTAGTTCCCCACCGTGTTCGAGGCTCCGGGACCGGGATTGAAGACTTCGATATCACCGCTCGAGCGAAACACGAGATTGCGCACGCCCGGGGTATCGACGAGCACCGTGAACTGGCTGGTCGAGCCCAGGAGCTGATGTGTTTCGATGTCGAAACTGAGCGAGACCTGGCGCGGGATCAAGCCTTCGTCGACGAGGTCGTAGCGGATGGCGTCGTAGCCGAAAACCGGAACGTTGCCCGCGCTGTTGAAGATGAGGACCGATCCGTCGAGGACGCCGGCATCGCCGATCTCGACGGATCCCCCGGCCGCGGAGAAGTCGACCCCGTCACCGGCCTCGAAGGTATCGGCGATGTGCTCCGCCTTGACGGCGTGAGTCGTGGTCGGCGCGCTCGCCAGGGAGGCAATGGCCAGGATTGGAAGAATCCGCAAAGCGTTCATGACGATCGGTCCTTGTCGGGGAGTGGTCAGGCAATCGTAGCGCTCGAATGTGACCGGGATCCGCGAAGTAGGACCGGTCTGGCCGGACGCAGGCCGGGTGGCGGTCTCTCGTCCGCTTCATCGTCGTGCCGGTTCACTGTTCGTCGCTCGCCGCGCAGCACCACGGGGACGGCGCTAACACAGGGACGCCCTGAATGCCTGCGGTGACAAGCCGGTCCGGGCGCGAAAGAAGCGGGTGAAGTTTGCCGGCTCGGAGAACCCCAACGCGTATGCAACGTTCTTGACCGACATCTCGCGCCGCGTCAGCAGACGCTTGCTCTCGAGCACCAGGCGCGCCGTGATGAGCTGGCGCGCAGTCTGCCCGCATGCGGCGAGGAGATGCCGGTCCAGCGTACGCAGCGAAACGCGCAGGGCCCCGGCATAGGCGGTTGCCCGGTGGCTCGCCACGTAGCGTTCTTCCAGCAAGTCCAGAAATCGTGCGACCAAGGGATCGCTTGCTGCGTGACCAACGACCGCGGCAGCGGTCTCGGGCAAATCGGCTGCCGCGAAGACGACGAGCGCGAACGCCGACGCGGCGCTCTCGTCGGCGAAACGCGACGAGCGCGGGGCGCGCGTCTGCGCGGCGAGCGTGTCGAGGGCGGCGCGCACCTGTTGCAAGGAGGGCTCTGCGAGGTGCAGGCGTAAGCCGGCACGCAAGAGCATGTCGCTCGCTCGTGCCAGGCCACGGATGTCGAGCTTGGAGTGCTCGAGAAAGGCATCCGTGAACAGCACGAGGTAGCCCGCGATCGCGCGTGCCCGATCAAAAGCCTGGACGCGGCCGGCGGGGATGATGAGCAGGTCACCGGTCTCCGCTCGGTGCGGCTCGAAATCGACGTGGTGCAGCGACGCGCCGGCCTCGACCAGCAGCAGGGTGTGAAAATCGGTCCGCGTCGGCGTTGTCGTCCGGCGCCTGAACGGAGGGCGCAGCAGGTCTTCCAGACGCAGGACCTCCACCTCGAGCGGCAACCCGTCCCTGCGTGCGAACCCGGCCCGCTCGAGCGCGGTATGCGCAAGATCTTCGTCTGCGGTCATGACGCCTGATGATAGTCAACTGCGCTCGATCCGTTCGCCATCGCCCGGTTTCTGACCCGAAATGACAACATCTTGGCGGGTTCCGACATGGCTTCCGAGTGCTCGTGGCGTCTACCGTGGCAACGCGGCCCCGCCCTGGTTGCCGAGTTGCCCACAGGAGGAGAACAACATGTCGACGACGAACCCGGACGCCACCGAACTCATGGCGCTGGAACGCGAAACCTATCGCCGCTACGAGGCCGGCGACATCGACGGCCTCGCGGACATGCTGGCCGAGAATGCCCAAGTCTGCCCGCCAGGTATGGACGCCATTTTCGGCCGGGAGAACCAGCGCGCCCTGTTCAAACAGATCGCAGCGACGCCGGGGGTCGAACTCTGGTGGGAGCCGCGCGAAGCGCACGTCGGTGCGGCGGGCGACATGGGCTACGTCTATGGCTCGGTCAACTGGAAGATGCCCGGCGAAGACCTCGTGCAGGGCAAGTACATCTCCATCTGGACCAAGGTCGATGGCCGATGGATGAACGCCGTGGAGATCCGCAATGCCAACGGCTAGGCGGGTCCGCTCCGCTTAAGCCGCGCCGAGATTCGGCTGGTGCTGAGGCACGGCACGCAGGTGCCAGGTCCTGCCGCGCGGCACTTGGCTCCCGGGTGGCGGGTCCTGCCGCCTGCACCCTGTTGTCACGTCCCTCTGCGAGCGGCTCTGACGACGGCTTCATCTGGACGGGAACAATCCGGCAACGAGTCCGCTGGTGCTCTCCGTGGACCGCTTATCGGGGTGGGGAGCCCGGTGAGAAGTGCCCTGAAGCACGTGTTCGGGGGAGCAGGATTGACTCGCAAACGCTTGCTGCGTTTGCTCGCCCCTTCGGGGCGCCGTCGCTGCGCGCCGGCGTCCAGGTTCGCTGGCGCGAACTTGTCGAACGGTAGGTTCTCATCGGGCGCGGTTCATTCGCCACGTGGGGAGTACGGGCCTGGTGGCAGGCACTGTCATGGATGCGGTTGGGGGACTAGGATTGACTCGCAAACGCTTGCTGCGTTTGCTCGCCCCTTCGGGGCGCCGTCGCTGCGCGCCGGCGTCCAAGTTCGCTGGCGCGAACTTGTCGAACGGTAGGTTCTCATCAGGGCCGGTCCCCCAGCCAAACAAAAACGGGCCCGCAAGGGGCCCGTTCATGTTTGGCTGGGGGACTAGGATTCGAACCTAGACTGGCGGAGTCAGAGTCCGCTGTCCTACCATTAGACGATCCCCCAAATGTTCGCTATAGGCTATAAGTTACCGGCGTCGAGTTCAATTGTGTTCGGTCAATTCGTCGGTTCGCGGTCGTAGCCGTTGTACTCGCAGCGCTCGATCAGGGCCTGTAACTGTTTCGCGATGTGCAGCGCCTCGGCGATCAGCCGGTGGGCGGTGGCCGTTTCCAGCAGGCCGATGTCGGCGGCGATGTAGAGTTGTGTGCGCATTTCGGCGCAGGCCCCGCGCGCGCTGCGCAGATGCTGTGCGAACTGCGGCCGCGAGCGGCGTTCGTAGCCATCGGCGATGCGTGTCGGCACGGCCAGCGAGGCGCGCGTGACGTGGTCGCGGAAGGCCGCATCCGTGCAGGCTGCGAGCGCCTCGTAGGTATCGACCGCAAGCCGGCAGGCCCGGTTCCACACCGCGAGGCCTTGCAAAGCGTCCATGGCAACCTCCTTGTCGCCAGTAGCGCCGCGGTGTCTGCCCTGACACCGCTGGTTGTTCGGGAAACGCCGGGCCGTCGGAGACGGCCCGGCTGCGCGATCAGCGCTTGGAGTACTGCGGACGCTTGCGCGCCTTGTGCAGGCCCACCTTCTTGCGCTCGACTTCGCGTGCGTCGCGCGTGACGAAACCGGCCTGGCGCAGCGTGCTGCGCAGGGTCTCGTCGTACTCGATCAGCGCGCGGGTGATGCCGTGGCGGATGGCGCCGGCCTGCCCGGTGGTGCCGCCGCCTTCGACCGTGACCTTGATGTCGAAGTCGCTGGCCATGTTGACGCTCTCGAGCGGCTGGCGCACGACCATGCGGCCGGTCTCGCGGCCGAAGTACTCGTCGAGCGGGCGGCCGTTGACGATGATGTTGCCGTTGCCGCGCGTGAGGAACACGCGAGCCGAGGAAGTCTTGCGGCGCCCGGTGCTGTAATGGGTTTCTGCTGCCATGGTCTCAGAGCTCCAGGGGGATCGGTTGCTGGGCGGTGTGCTTGTGCTCTTCGCCAGCGTAGATCTTCAGCTTGCGGAACATCTGGCGACCCAGCGGTCCCTTGGGCAGCATGCCCTTGACGGCGCGCTCGATGATGGTCTCGGGCGACTTGTCGCGCAGCTTCGCGAAGTTGATTTCCTTGATGCCGCCCGGGTAACCCGAGTGACGGTAGTACATCTTGTCTTCGGTCTTGTTGCCGGTGACGCGGACGCGGGCCGCGTTGACGACGACGATGTAGTCGCCGGTGTCCATGTGCGGCGTATACTCAGGCTTGTGCTTGCCGCGCAGGCGCCGGGCGATCTCGCTGGCGAGCCTGCCGAGCACCTGGTCGGACGCATCGACAACGTACCAGTCACGTTTGATCGTGGCTGGCGTCGCGGTGTAAGTTTTCATCACAGGTGGGACTGGCTGGGAAAAAAGAGGCGCAATGGTACGGACAGCCCACAGGGGTGTCAACGTGAAAACCGCGGTTCCGGCCGACTTTTCGCCGCTTCCCGGCGCCGCTCCCGCCTGAGCCGATGCGCCGCCGTTCCCCCATCGACCGCCTGGTCGGCCGTGCCGACGCCGTGCTGCGGGCCGCGACCCGCACCGGGCTGCGCCAGCAGCGTCCCTACCCGGCCGCGGACCTGCCCGACGAGCCCGCCCTGGACGCGCCGGCGCGGCGCCACGCCGCCGGGCTGATGCGGGTCAACCACGCTGGCGAAGTCTGTGCCCAGGCGCTGTATGTCGGGCAGGCCCTGCTCGCGCGCAACGCCCGCACGGAAGCGGCGCTGACGCAGGCGGCGCGCGAGGAAGGCGACCACCTGTTCTGGTGCGAACGGCGGCTGGCCGAGCTGGATGCGCACCCGAGCCGGCTCAACCCGGCCTGGTTCACCGGTGCGCTCGCGATCGGTGCCGCGGCCGCGCTGCTCGGCGACCGGGTCAGCCTCGGCTTCGTCGAGGAGACCGAGCGCCAGGTCGTGCGCCACCTGGACGGTCACATGGCTTCCCTGCCGGCCGGCGACGAGCGCAGCCGCGCGGTAGTCCGGGCGATGCGCGAGGACGAGGCGCGCCATGCCGGCGACGCCGCGGCGCGGGGCGCGGCGCGCCTGCCGCGGCTGGTACAGGGGCTGATGGCGCGCCAGGCGCGCATCATGACCACGCTCGCTTACTGGCTCTGAGCCGCGCGGCGGGCCGTCCTGCGAAGGCCGCGCTTGCCGGTTACACTGCGCGCCTCCGACTCCGTGCGCCGGACCTGCCGGTGTGCCCCGACTTACGCGCGGTAGATTCGTATGTCCCGTTTCAGCTTCCGCCACTTTGCCCTCATCGCGTTGCTTGCCTGCGGTGTCGTGTCGCAGGCACCCGCGGCCCTGCCGGCCGCGGTCGACGGCGCACCGTTGCCGAGCCTCGCGCCGATGCTCGAGCGCGTCACGCCGGCGGTCGTGAACATCGCCACCGAGGGCCATGTCGAGCTGCGTACCAACCCGCTGTTCAACGACCCCTTCTTCCGTCGCTTCTTCAACTTCCCCGAGCGCCCGCTGCGGCGCAAGACGCAGAGCCTCGGCTCGGGCGTCATCGTCGATGCCGCGCGCGGCCTGGTGCTGACCAACAACCACGTCATCGAGAACGCCGACGCCATCACCGTCAACCTGCGCGACGGCCGCGACCTGGAGGCCGAACTCATCGGCAGCGATCCGGATACCGACGTCGCCGTGCTGCGCATTCCGGCCGAGGGCCTCAGCGCACTCGCGCTGGCCGATTCCGACGAACTGCGCGTCGGCGATTTCGTCGTCGCCATCGGCAACCCGTTCGGTCTGGGGCAGACCGTGACCTCGGGCATCATCAGCGCGCTCGCCCGCTCGGGTCTCGGCATCACCGGCTATGAAGACCTCATCCAGACCGACGCCTCGATCAATCCCGGCAATTCGGGCGGCGCACTGGTCAACCTGCGCGGCGAGCTGGTCGGTATCAACACCGCCATTTACTCGCGCAGCGGCGGCAACATCGGTATCGGCTTCGCGATTCCGGCCAACATGGCGCGCGACATCATGGAGCAGCTGGTCAAGTTCGGCGAGGTGCGGCGCGGTTTCCTCGGCACGCAGTTCCAGGATCTCAACCCGGAACTGGCCGAGGCCTTCGGCCTGCCGGTCAGCCAGGGCGCGGTGCTGTCGAGCATCGCACCGGGCTCGCCGGCCGAGCGCGCCGGCCTGCGCGCGGGCGACGTGGTGACGCATTTCAACGGCCGCGAGGTGTCGAGTGCGGCGGACCTGCGCAACCTCATCGGCCTTGCCCGTGTCGGCAGCAAGGTCGAGGTGAGCTACCTGCGCGAAGGACGCAGCGCGAACACCCGCGTCGAGATCGGCACCCGCGAGGAGGGCAGTCCGAGTTCGCAGTTCAAGAACCAGCGCATGGCCAATACCACCATCGGCGAGATCCCGGAGGATGCACCGGCCTACGGGCGCATCCGCGGCGTGATGGTCTACGACATCGAGCCGGGTTCGCGCGCGTGGCAGGCCGGGTTGCGCAAGGGCGACATCATCAGCTCGGTCAATCGCCAGCCGACACCGTCGGTGCCGGTCTTCCTCGAGGTCGTCAACCGTACGGCGGGGCAACTGCTGCTGAGCGTTCACCGCGGCAGCCAGGCCGCCTACATGGTCATCAAGTAGGACGCTTCGCGCATCGCGGCCGGTCGCGGCCGGCGCTGGCGACGATCACCCGACCGCGCGTGGCCGGCGTCAGTCGACGTAGCGGACCTGGGCGAGGTCGGCGTCGCGCACCGCGCCGGCGATGCAGTTGACGAGTTCCGGACGCGCGAACCCACGCCGGTAGAACAACGCTACGGTTCGCGACGGCGCCGGTTCGGTGAACGGACGCAGGGTGACGAGGGTGCTGAGGTCCTCGTGCATCGGCATCGTCGACGGCAGCACCGTGACGCCCGCGCCTGTCGCGACCATCTGGCAGATGGTGTTCAGCGAACTGCTTTCCAGTGTTTGCTGGAGATCGGTGGCATCGCGGCGGGCCGGTTCCGCGCAGGCCGGGCAGGCTTCGATGACCTGGTCGCGGAAACAGTTGCGCGCGCCGAGCAGGAGCATGGTCTCGCCGTCGAGATCGCGCGGCGCGATGGCCTCGTGACCGGCCAGCCGATGGTCCGCGGGCAGGGCGACCTGGAACGGCTCCTCGTAGAGCGGGCGCGAGATGAGGCGGGCATCGCGGAACGGCAAGGACATGATCGCGGCGTCGATCTCGCCCCGCCGCAGCTGTTCGGCGAGGGCGTCGGTGTAGTCCTCCTTGACGATCAGCGACAGGTCGGGCGCGCGCTGCTTCAAGGCCCTGATGAGGCGCGGCACGAGGTAGGGGCCGATGGTGAAAATGACGCCGAGCACCAGGCGCCGGCCGAGCGGATCCTGCGCCGCTTCGGCCATCTCCTTGAGCTGTTCCGCGGCATGCAGGACTTCCTCGGCCTGGGCGACCAGCGCCTCGCCGACCGGCGTAACGAGTACGTCGCTGCGGCTGCGCTCGAACAGGCGCACGCCGAGCTCTTCCTCGAGCTTGCGCACGCCGACCGAGAGCGTCGGCTGGCTGACGAAGCACGCCTCGGCGGCCTTGCCGAAATGGCGATGTCGCGCCACCGCGACGACGTAGCGCAGTTCGGTCAGGGTCACGCGGGCAGTGCTCCGGCAGGCAGGTTCATCGGCGCGTCATTGTAACCGCCGCCGGCGCGGGCCGGCGCGGTAGCGCCGGTTCAGGCCGAAGCGCGGACCCTGGGCAGCGGGCGCGCGGCGGCGGCGTCCTCGAGCAGGGCGTCGATCAGCGCGAGGTCGAGCCAGCGATGGCCGTGCGCGTTGCCGGCAGCCACCGTGAACGGCGCCGTGGGCTCGCCGACGCCGTCGCAGACCAGCGCCGCGCCACGGAAGTCGTGGCCGCGCGTGAAGCGGTGGGTGGTCACGATGGTGGTCACCCCGGCCGCGGTCGCGGCGAGCATGCCGTTGCGCGTGTCTTCGAGCGCGACGATGTTCTCGAGCTCGATGTCGAGCCGCGCGAGAACCGCGTCGTAGACCGCCGGCGAGGGCTTCTTGTCGGCGATCGAGTCGCAGGTCTCGATGGCGCTGAACCAGTCGCGCCAGCCCGGCGGCAGGTTGTTGTCGAGCAGCGTTTCGGCGTTGGTCAGCGCCGAACTCGTGGCGATGGCGAGCGTCAGGCCGGCATCGCGCGCTTCGTCGATGAGGCGGCGGATCCCCGGGCGCAGCGGCACCTCGCCCTCGGTCAGCATGGCGGCGTACTTGCGCGTCTTCGCGCGGTGCACGGTGCGCACGAAGTCGTCGAACTCGGCGTCGCTCGGGAAGCGGCGGCGCAGTTCGCGGCCGTAGGCGGTGATGCGTTCGCGCCCCCCGGAGATGGCGAGCAGCTCCTCGTAGAGCTCGGGCGTCCAGTCCCAGTCGAGACCGAACTCGGCGAACACGTAGTTGAAGGCGAGTCGGTGGACTTCCTCGGTGTCGGCCAGCGTGCCGTCGACGTCGAAAATGATCGCTTGGAGCCTGTTCACGGTGCCTGTATCAGGTGAATTGATGCGTGGGCGCAACAATATTTGACATTTTGTTGCAATGTTAAAACAGAATAATCAATTAAGCGATTGATTTCTGCCTTCCATATCACAATTGCAACAGCTGCGAAGCCGATTATTCATTATGTCGGATGCCTGCCGCCGAAACTTCAGTCGCTTCGAGTTCGACGCGTTCGATGCGGTCGAATCGTTCAGATATCTTGCGCGCCGAAATGTTCACTTCGTCGACGTCCCGATTGGCCTGCTGGATGTGCGTGGCGAGCTTGTCCATGCGGCTGCGGAAGCGCTGGAAGTCGCGCGCGAGGTGGCCGAGATGCTGCTGGATGATGTCGACCTGCTCGCGCGTGGCGGCGTCTTTGAGCACCGACGAGGCCGTATTGAGGATGGCCCACAGCGTGGTCGGCGAGGCGAGCCACACGCGCGCACCGTGGGCGTGATCGACGAGGTCGGGATGGTGCGCCTGGATCTCGGCGAACACCGCCTCGGCCGGAATGAACATGATCGCGCCGTCGCTGGTCACCTCGCGGACGATGTAGCGCTCGGCGATGTCCTTGATGTGCTTCTTGATGTCCTGCTTGAAGCGCGCCTCGGCCGCCTTGCGCTCGGGCTCGCTGCGCGCGAGATCGGTCATCACGCGAAACGCTTCGAGCGGGAACTTGGCATCGATGCAGATGGTGCCGGTCGGCGCCGGCAGGAACAGCGCGCAGTCGGCGATACGCCCGTTGGGCAGCGTGTGCTGGAGCGCGTAGCTGGCTGGCGGCATCACGTTACCGACCAGGGCGGAGAGCTGCACCTCGCCGAAAGCGCCGCGTGAACGCTTGTCGGCGAGCAGCTGCTGCAGGCCGACGACTTCGCTGGACAAGGCGGTGATCTTCTTCTGCGCCTCGTCGATGAGGGCGAGGCGCTTGATCACATCGGTGAACGTCGCGGTGGTCTTCTCGAAGCCGTCGGTGAGGCGCTTGTCGACCTGCCCGCCGATCTCGCGCAGGCGTTCGTCGGTGACGCGGGTCAGCGCTGCGACCCGCTCGCCGAGGTCGGTCGAGTTGCGCAACAGCGACTCGCCGAGCTGCTTGTGCAGGCTGTCGAAGCCCGTCTGCATGCTCTCCTGCAGGGTTTTCAGCGCGCGCGCGTTCTGCTCCTCCACGCGCGTGCGGTGCTCGGCCATCACCGCCGCCAGCTGCTCGCGAAGCTCGGCCAGGGTCTGCACCTGGCGCGTGCGGCTGTCGGCGAGGTTGTCGCCGACGGTCTGCGTGAACCGTTCGAGCCGCTGGCCGACCTGGTCGCGCAGGTGCTGTGCATCCTGCGCGAACAGGCCCTGGAGTTGGTTGAGTCGTTGATCGATGATCGTGAGCGTGGCCTGGTGTGCCGCGCCCTGGCGGGCGAGCGCTTCGAGGCGCGCGCCGTGTTCGGCGGCACGTGCGCCGCGGCGCCAGGCCGCGAGGCCGAACAGGACCGTGGCAACAGCGAGGAGGACAATGGCGACGAGCAGCGTTTGGGTCTCGGGCACGGTGGTGCGGGCGCTCCATCAGGGTGTCCCGGCTGCGGTCCGGCGGGGCACGTGGCGGACGCCGGCGGCTCCGGGAACACGCCGCTGCGGAGAGCGGGGATGCCCGGCGAAAAGGCGCGCCGCGCCCGGGAATCGCAGTGTATACCGGATGCATGGCCATCGCAGGAGGCCGCACGGCCAGGCCGGCGTGCGCCGCGCACGGCGGGCCCGCGCGCATGTCTGAGCGCGAGCCGCGCAAGGGACGTGGCGCGACCTACCGGCCGGATGCGCGTTACCTCGACACCACGCGCGAGGGCTTCGACGACGGTTGGGGCGCGGGGGATGCCGAGGCGCCGCCGCTGCGGACCACGGTCACACCCGAGCGCGTGGCGAGCATCATCAATCGCAACGACTCGCCGGACATCCCGTTCAACCTCTCGATCAACCCCTACCGCGGCTGCGAGCACGGCTGCGTCTACTGCTATGCGCGGCCGGCACATGCTTATGTCGATCTCTCGCCGGGCCTGGATTTCGAGAGCCGCCTGTTCAGCAAGCCGGATGCCGCCGCGGTGCTCGAACGCGAACTCGCGCGGCGCGGCTATCGCTGCGAGCCGATCGCGCTTGGCGCCAACACCGATGCCTACCAGCCGGTCGAGCGCCGTCTCGGCATCACCCGCGCGATCATCGAGGTCCTTGCCGCGTGCGATCACCCGCTCACGATCGTCTCGAAATCGGCGCTGGTCGAGCGCGATCTCGACCTCCTCGCACCGATGGCGGAGAAGGGCCTGGTCCAGGTCTTCATCTCCGTGACGACGCTGGACCGCGAACTCGCACGCCGCATGGAGCCGCGCGCGGCAGCACCGCAGCGGCGTCTCGAGACGCTGCGGCGCCTCGCCGCGGCCGGCGTGCCGGCGGGCGTGATGTTCGCGCCGGTGGTGCCGGCGCTGAACGACCACGAGCTCGAACGCGTGCTCGAGCATGCCGCGCAGGTCGGCGCGCGCCACGCCGGTTACGTGGTGCTGCGGCTCCCGCGCGAAGTCAACCCGCTGTTCAAGGACTGGCTCGCGGCGCATTACCCGCTCAAGTACGAGCGCGTCATGTCGCGCATCCGCGAGCTGCGCGGCGGCGCCGAGAGCGACGCGCGCTTCGGCCGGCGGCTGACCGGGCAGGGCGTGTGGGCGGGGCTCGTGCGCCAGCGATTCGAACGCGCCTGCCGCGCCTACGCGCTCGACCGCTCGCGCCACCGGCTGGTCACCGACCTGTTCCGCCCGCCACGGGCCGACGAGCGCCAGCTCGAGTTGTTCTGAGCGCGAACGCGGGCGCGCCGGGGATTGCCGCCGCGTTCAGCGCCGCAGGACGCGGATCCAGCGCGCGAAATTGAGCAGGCTGGCGAGCGCGCCGGCGACGTAGGTCAGTGCGCAGGCGGCGAGGATACGTCGCGCCGCAGGCAGGTCGTCGGGGTCCAGGTAGCCGAGCTCGAGAATCGGCAGCGCGCGGCGGAAGCTCGCATCGAACTCGACCGGCAGCGTCACGAGGTGGACCAGTACCGGCACCAGCATGCTGCCGACGCCGAGCAGCAGAAGGCCGGCACCGGCGGCCGGCAGGCGCGTGACGACAGCCAGGAACGGCATGGCGATGAGCGCGATGGCGGCGAATTTCTCGGCGATCATGGCGGCGCGCGCGAGCCGCTGGCGTGCATACAGCGGGCGGTAGCCGATGTGGTGCTGGATGGCGTGGCCGACTTCGTGGGCGGCCACCACCACCGCGGCCAGCGAGCGCTTGTCGTGATGCGCCGCCGACAGCGCGACCACTCTGTGCGTGGGGTCGAAATGATCGCCCACGCCGTCACCTGCAGGCGCCACGCGGTAGTCGTCCATGTGGGCCCGGGCCAGCAGGTGACGCGCGAAGTCGGCGCCGCTGCCGGGCAGGTCGGGACGTTCGCGGCCATGACGCGCGAGCGCCTGGCGGGCCCACAGCTGCGGGCCGAGGATCACGGCGAGCGCGATCACGACGAGGACGAAAATCACCCGGCGGGCCCCGCAGGCTCGCTGCCACCGAGGCGTTTGATGGCCACGATGGTGACGTCGTCGTGCTGCGCGCGCGCGCCGCGGAACGCCACGAGCGCTTCCTCCAGCGCCGCGCACAGTGCGCGGGCGCCGTAGTGGGCGCGTGCCGCGACGAACTCGCGCAACCGCGCCTTGCCGAAACGTTCGCCGCTCTCGCCGACCGCCTCCCACACGCCGTCGGTACCGAGCAGCACCAGGTCGCCGGGTGCGAGCGCGACGCCCGCGGCGCCCGCGTATTGCCAGTCCGGGTCGATGCCGAGCGGGATGTCGCCGCCGCTCAGTTCTTCCACGCGGCCGTCGGCGGCACGGAAGACCAGTGCCGCGTCGTGACCCGCGCTGGCCCACTCGAGCGCGCCGCTCGCGCTGTCGATGGCGAGCAGGAACAGCGTCACGAACTGGCCGCGGCGGATGTCGTCGGCGAGCTCGCGGTTGACGTAACCGAGCAACTCGCCCGGCGCGAAACCGCGTCCCCTGCCGCCGTGCAGCAGGGCGCGCGTCGTCGCCATCAACAGGGCGGGCGCGATACCGTGACCAGCGACGTCGGCGACGACGACCGCCGTGGTCGGGCAACGGTCGCCGTCGAGTTCGAAGTAGTCGAAGTAATCGCCGCCGGTCTGCTCGGAATAGCGCGTGATGCCGTCGATGTCGAAGCCGGGCAGGGTCGGCGGCGCCGGGGGCAGCAGGTGTTGCTGGACTTCGCGAGCGAGTGCCAGCGACTCTTCGACCCGCGCGTGCGCCTTGAGGCGCGGCGCCATGGTGTTGAACGCATGACCGAGCGCAGCGAGTTCGTCGCGCGTGGTGATCGCGACGCGCGCGCCGAGGTCGCCCGCAGCGAGGCGTTCGACCGCCGCATCCAGCTCCTCTATGGGGCGGGTCAGGTGGCGTGCCGCGTAGAGCGCGATGACGATCACCGCGATGGTGACGATGACGACGATGGCGATGAGCGTACGCACGTGCTGGCGGGTGGTCTGCGCGGCGTAGCGCTCGGCTTCGCGCGCCGCTTGCGTCGCGCTCGCGACCGGCACGCTCATCACCACCGCCGTCGGCGTGGCGCCGTAGCGACGGAACAGCACGAAGCTCTCCTGGCCGTCGCGGCTGACCTCGAACTGGCCTTCGTCTCGTTCGAGCAGCGCGCTGCGCAACGCCGCCGTCGCGGTGCGGTCGCCGAGATCGAAAGTCTGCAGTTCGGGCAGGGTCTGCCAGTCGCTGTCCAGCGTGCCGCCGTGCTGACGCGCCAGTACGACCACGCGGGGCGCCGCGACCAGCGGCGGTTCGAGCGCCGCGACGTGCATGAGTTCGCTGCCGGCGCGCAGGTGCGGCGGCAGTTCGAGCAACTCGAAGGTCGAGCTCAGGTCGATGTCTATGCCCGTGACGCCGGCGAAGTTGCCATCGGCGTCATGGAGCGGCATGGTCACGTTGATCAGCAGCGCTCCGGTGCTGGCGTCGTAATGCGGGCGATACCACACCGGCCCGGCGGAACGCTCGCGGTGCGCGCCGTACCATGGCCGTTCGCGCGGATCGAACGCGTCCGGCGTGCCGCCGTGTCCCGGGTAGGTCAGGCTGAGCCCGCTGTCGAGCGCCACGTAGTGCCAGCGCAGCAGCGGATCGGCCGGATCGCGCGCATCGCGCAGGAAGCCCGCCATCGTGGCGAGCGCGTCGGCCTGCGGTCTCACCGCAGCCCGGTCCGTACCCGGGGCAAGATGGAAGGAGGGATGCTGCCACGACACCGGCAGCCGGGTACGAGGCAGGTCGCGGGTAAGCTGCAGCACGCCGTCGCCGTCATCGAACGCATCGTCGAAATGCACCGCGCCGGGCGTGTCGGTGTGCCGGCGCTCGAATAGCGCGCGCTCCGCCTCCCGTGCCTGCAAGCGCAGCAGGCGTTCGACGCGCCGGCTTTCGCGGTCGAGGGTATCGGCGTACTCCGCCGTGATGCGGCGCATGGTGGTCAGCGCCTGGGCCGCCATGGCGCCGGCATTGCGTCGCGTGAGGTCGCTGCCGAGGCTCTCGAGCAGGCGCGCATCGAACGCGATCGTGATCGCGGCCGGTACCAGCGCGATGGCGCTGAGCAGCGCAACGACCTTGCCGCGTATGGTCACCGGCGCTGTGCCGCGGGTGCGCCGCGCCCTGGCACGCGGCGCGCCGCGTCGCCGTCCGCGCGGGAAGCGCCAGGTGCCACGGCCCGGCACGACGACGAGGTTGCGGCGGGCATCGGCGGGGACGTGAATGGAACTGCTGGCACTGTACTCACGATGATCGGGGTTGCCCCGGCCGGCCAGGGTGACTCCGCGAAGCGAACCCGGCGGCCCGACCCGCGCCTGCCTGCCGGCGCGCGCAAGGCCAGGCACGGCCCACCGGGCCCCCGGCCGATTGCCGACGACGCGCGGGCGCCGCGCCCGGCGCTTCGGCCCGGCAGCGGCCGCCGCGGTCGTCGACCCGTGCATGGCGCAGCGTGCCGGCAGCGCGCTCCGCGTTGCGCAAGCGCATGGCGGGAGATCCAGTTTATACGCGAACGCGGCGACTCGCAGCGCCTTGCCCGCGGCGTCGCCCGGCGCGCGGGGACACCGCCGTGCGACGCCCTCAGTCCGCGGCCGCGGGGTGGTCGCGCAGTGCCCCGAACATATAATGCGTCGCCCGGACTCGTGCCGGCCCAACGAGCAGGACAGAGCGAAGGTGCAGGGTTCTTCACAACAGGCAGGCCGCGCGGCGTCACCGCTGGCACGCTACGAGGCCGATCTCGCGGCCGGGGTGATCGAGCCGGATGCGGCCCAGGCCGCGGCGGTGCGTCATCTCGAGCGCGTGTTCGCCGAGATCGCCGTGGCCCCACCGGTCAGGGAGCCTGGCCTGCTCGATCGCCTGCGCGGCCGGCAGGCGCCGACCTGGACGGCCGTGCGCGGGCTCTACCTGTGGGGCAGCGTCGGCCGCGGCAAGACCTACCTCGTCGATACCTTCTACGACTGCCTGCCCGGCGCACAGAAGATGCGCATCCATTTCCACAGCTTCATGCGGCGCACCCACCAGGCGTTACGCGCGCTCGGCGAGCAGCGCGACCCTTTGCGGCTCATTGCGCGCGACTGGGCGGCACAGCACCGCGTGCTGTGTCTCGACGAGTTCCACGTCGGCGACATTACCGACGCCATGCTGCTGGCCAACCTGCTCGAGGCGTTCTTCGCCGAGGGCGTGACCCTCATCGCGACCTCGAACGAGGCACCGGACGAACTGTATGCCGATGGCCTGCAGCGCGAGCGCTTCCTGCCGGCCATCGCGCTCATCAAGACACATCTCGAAGTCTTCGAGGTGGCCGGTGACAACGACTACCGGCTGCGCGCGCTCGAGCAGGCGCCGGTCTACTACCTGTGCGAGGCGGGCGGCGGTGACGATGATCTCGCACGCTGTTTCGACGCCGTCGCGCCGAGCGCCGGAACGGCCGGGGCGGAGCTGCTCGTGGAGGGGCGGCCGATTGCGACCGTACGCCTGTCGGAAGGCGTGGCCTGGTTCACCTTCGAGGCATTGTGCGGCGGTCCGCGCGCGAGCGCCGACTACATCGAGATCGCACGCTGCCACCACACCGTGCTGCTCGGCGGCGTGCCGCGTCTCGGCCGCGACGACAGCGACGCGACGCGGCGTTTCATCAATCTCGTCGACGAACTCTACGATCGCAACGTCAACCTGATCGTCTCCGCCGCGGCCGAACCGGAAGCGCTCTACGACGGCACGCGGCTCGCCAAGCCGTTCCTGCGCACGGCGAGCCGGCTGCGCGAGATGCGCTCGCACGACTACCTCGCGCGTCCGCACATCAGCGACTGAGGCGCGGCACACGTCCGCTTCTTGCCGGCCGCTCCGGCGTGCGCCGCCGCGTCCGTGCGCGCGGAATGCCGCGTGCCCGGTGCCGCGGATGCAGGGCACGGCGGTCGAGCGCGGTGCCGATCGCCTCGGAGGCGCTTTTTTCTGCATTAATAATTATAAAAAACAATAGATTAAAAAATTAATTTGACATTCATGATTATGTAACTAAGCTATCTCCCTAATTGTTACCCGGAGCCTACCGGTTTCCTCGTCCCCCTTATCCCATGAGCACGACTGTCGACACGACCTTGGAAGAGCACGAACAGGACATCGTCCGCGTCATTGCGCGGCGCTACGGCGACGGCGGCATCTACCTGCCCCGGACGCACGACCAGCGGGCCACGCTGCGGCGCGCCATCGATGGCGGATTCGTGTCTCATGAAGGGTTCCTGACCCGGGCCGGACGCCGGCTCGTCGCGCGATGGGAACGATGACCACTTACCTCCGTGGGTGAGTCGACAGGTCTCGACCTGTCACCAGCGTATTAGGGCTGCTCTCGCAGCCCTTTTTTTTTTCTACCCACTCCAACCGTTGGCCGGCGCTCGCCGGCGTGGTGCATCAAAAAAATAGTTATAAGTAAATCGTCAAATATTCTTTTTGAGAATAATCTCGGGTTGTTAGGGTGCGCGTCCCGAAACCACGAGGAGCGCGGACCCGCCCCGAGCCGTCCGCGGCAGCGCGATGTATACCTACGACGACTACGATCAGCGCATCGTCGACGAGCGGGTCAGGCAGTTCCGCGACCAGACCCGCCGCTACCTCGCCGGCGAGCTGTGCGAAGAAGCCTTCCGCCCGTTACGCCTCATGAACGGCCTTTACCTGCAGCGCCATGCGCCGATGCTGCGGGTGGCCATTCCCTACGGCCTGCTGTCGGCGCGGCAGCTGCGCATGCTGGCCATGGTCGCGCGCACCTACGACCGCGGTTACGGCCATTTCAGCACGCGCCAGAACATCCAGTTCAACTGGCCGGAGCTCGCACGGGTGCCGGACATCCTCGCCGACCTTGCGACGGTCGGCATGCATGCCATTCAGACCAGCGGCAACTGCGTGCGCAACATCAGCAGCGACGCGCTCGCCGGGATCGCGCCAGACGAAATCGATGACCCCCGGCCATGGTGCGAACTGCTCCGCCAGTGGTCGACCCTGCACCCGGAATTCTCCTACCTGCCGCGCAAGTTCAAGATCGCGGTCAGCGGCGCCGAGCAGGATCGCGCCGCCACCGCGTTTCACGACATCGGCCTGCGACTCGTGCGCGACGCCGACGGCCGGCTCGGTTTCCGCGTGCTGGTCGGCGGCGGCCAGGGCCGCACACCACGCGTCGGCGTGGTGCTGCGGGAGTTCCTCGAGACCCGCGACCTGCTCTCCTACACCGAGGCGATCCTGCGCGTCTACAACCGGTTCGGGCGCCGCGACAACAAGTACAAGGCGCGGATCAAGATCCTGGTCGGTGCGCTTGGCATCGCGGAGTTCTCGCGTCTCGTTGAGCAGGAGTGGGCCGCGCAGCGTGATTCCGCGCTCGTGCTCACGCCGCAGGCGATCGCGGCCATGCGCGCGCACTTTGCGCCGCCGGCCTACGACCCCGCGGCCGCCGCGGATACCCTGCCGGCCGCCGGGCCGGCGTTCGCACGCTGGGTCGAGCGCAACACCCGCGCGCACCGCGTGGCCGGTTACCGCGCGGTATTCGTCTCGCTCAAGGACGGCCGCCATGCGCCGGGCGATGCCAGTGCCGAGGCGATGGACCTCGTCGCGGCGCTGGCCGAGCGCTACAGCTTCGGCGAGGTGCGGGTCACCCACGACCAGAACCTGGTGCTGGCCGACGTGCGCGTGAGTGAACTGCACGGGCTGTGGCAGGCGCTCGCCGCCGCCGGCCTTGCGACGCCCAACATCGGTCTCGTGACCGACATGATCTGCTGCCCGGGGCTCGATTTCTGCTCGCTCGCCAACGCCGCATCGATCCCCGTCGCGCTCGCCATCCAGGCGCGTTTCGACGATCTTGATTACCTGCACGACGTCGGCGAGCTCGAGCTCAAGATGTCGGGGTGCATGAACGCCTGCGGCCATCACCACGTCGGCCACATCGGCATCCTCGGCGTCGACAAGAACGGGGCGGAGTTCTACCAGTTCACGCTCGGCGGCGTCGCCGGTGACGGTGCGCGGCTCGGCGAACGTCTCGGACCGGCCGTGCCGCGCGCCGAGGTCGTCGATACGCTCGCCCACATTCTCGAGGTCTATCTCGCCGAACGTGGCGCCGAGGAGCGCTTCATCGACACCGTCCGTCGAATCGGCGTGGCGCCGTTCAAAGAGCGCGTCTACGCGCGCGCCGCATGAGCGGGGCCGGGGCGATGCGCGTGATCCGCGACGGCCGCGTTATGGATGACCCGTGGCGCACGGTCGGCGCCGAGGAAGCCCTGCCCGGGGGCGCCATCATCGTGCCCCTGGAACGCCGCGCGGAGGCGCTCGACAGCGGGCACGCTGCCGAAGCGCTCGGCGTGATGCTGCCGGGCAGCGCCGAACCGGACCTGCTCGAGGGCCTGCTCGGGTCGCTGCCGCTCGTCGCGATCCACTTCGAGAGCCCGGGTGATGGCCGTGGTTACAGTCTCGCGCGCACGCTGCGCGAGCGCGGTTTCGCCGGCGAACTGCGCGCCTGTGGTGCGTTCGGGCGCGACCACGTGTTCTACCTCGCGCGCTGCGGGTTCGACGCCTTCGCGCCGGACGGGGACGGCGATCCCGCCGCGCTGCTCGCCGGATTCGACGATTTCTCGCTCGTCTACCAGCCGGCCGCCGATCAGCGTGACCCGATCGGGGCGCTGCGCGCCGCGCGCGAGCGGACGCCGGCGCGATAGCCCGCCGGCGCCCTGGAGCGCTCAAGTCTGCGGCCGTTCGCGCCGACACAGGAGAGACGTTCAGGACCCGGGACCCAACGGCTGCGCGGCCCTGGACCTCCGCTGAAGCCCTGGCTGGAGAGCGCTGCCCCATGTTCCCGATGTCCTGCCGCGCGCAAGCATTGCGCCGCGCGCGAGCGTGAAAGCGTATGGCGAGCCCCCAACCCGTGCGGGACGATGATCCCATGCCGATCCGCGGCGCGTCGCCGGCGGTGGCCGCGTCACCCGTGGAGTCGGCGGGCAAACGCCGCGAACGCCCCGTGCGCGCCATCATCATCGATGACTCGCGCGAGTACATGGCGATGCTGCGACGCATGCTCGCCGATACGCTGCCGCGCATCGAGGTCACCGAGTACGATCCCGACCAGCAGGGCAAGCCGGGCGCGGGCTTCGACTGGTCGGCCTACGACATCGTGCTGCTCGATCACCAGATCGGCGGCGGCGAAACCGGCCTCGACTGGCTGGTCGAGTTCCGTGGCCGTGGTCCGTTCCCGCCAACCATCCTCATGACCGCGAGCGGCGACGACTACCTCGCCGCGCGCGCGATCAAGCTTGGCGCCTGCGACTACATCCGCAAGCGGGACGTCACCACGGCACGCATCGGCGCGATGGTGATCGCCGCGCTCGGCGCGGAGCGTTTCGACGAGACGACCGTACGCGAGGCGCCGAGCGAGCGCGAAGCGCCGCATCTCCTCGTGCTGCAGAAATTGATCGCGGCTCACCCGCCGCCGGCGGCAGTCGGCGGGCAGAGCTCCGGTTACCGCTTCGTCCGCCTGATCGGCCAGGGCGCGAGCTCGCGCGTCTACCTCGCCGAGCGGATCGGCGACGGTTCCTCGCTGGTGCTCAAGGTGATCGACATCACCGACGTACAGGACGTCCAGGTCGTCGAGCGCTTCATCCGCGAGGCGGAGATCGTCTCGCACCTGCACAACCCCTACGTCGTGCGGTTCTTCGATTACGGGCTGACCGAGACCTATGGCTACATCGCCATGGAGTTCTTCGCGCGTGGTGACCTCAAGCAGCGCATCGAGCGCGGCGCGGACGTCGACGACGCGCTCAATTACCTGCGCCATATCGCCTACGGACTCGACGCCATCCATCGTGCCGGCATCGTCCACCGCGATCTCAAGCCCGGCAACATCATGTTCCGCGGCGACGACAGCCTGGCGCTGGCCGACTTCGGCATCGCGCGGCGGCTCGACCAGAGCAGCGAGCTGACCAACCACGGCAGCGTGCTCGGCACGCCCAACTACCTCAGCCCCGAGCAGGCGCTCGGCGAGCCTGTCGATGCGCGGGCCGATCTCTACAGCACCGGCGTCATCCTGTTCGAGATGCTGGCGGCGCGCAAACCGTTTCGCGCCGAGAGCGCGGCGGCGCTGGTGTTCCAGCACGTCCACGCCGAGATTCCGGCCCTGCCGGCGCCACGTCGGGCGTTCCAGCCGCTGGTCGAGCGCCTGCTCGCCAAGCGGCCCCGCGATCGTTGCCAGAGCGCGCGCGAGCTGATCGCCCTGCTCGAAGCGCTCTAGCGATACTGCACGCGCGGGCGCGCCTTCCGTCGTCGCCGTGCCGGCCTTGCCGGCCCTGCTTGAAATCCCGTCTCCCTACCCTCATGTGCACTGCAGCGAGCGGTGCGCCGCGCCGTCGATCCGTTCATCACCAGCCGAGACCCATGAGCGAAGAACAACCAGAAATCATCATCCCTGGCGAACGTGACGGCGAACCTGGTCGCGTGCCCGCCCGCGTCAACGACGTCCTGCCCGAGCAGCTGCTCGTTCTGCCGCTGCGTTCGCGCCCGTTCTTTCCCGCGCAGACGATGCCGCTGGTGATCGAGGACGAGTTGTGGCGCGAGACCATCGAGCGCGTCGGCAATACGCCGCATCGCATGGTCGGACTGGTCTACAGCCGCCACGCCATCGAGCAGCAGGTCCCGGGCCGGGACGACTTCGCCGAGTGGGGCACGGTCGTGCGCATCCACCAGCCGATGCGCGAGAGCGGCCGCATCCAGTTCATCGCCGAGGGCCTCGAGCGTTTCCGCATCGCGCGCTGGGTCAAGGGCGCGCCGCCGTTCGTGGTGCAGGCCGAGTATCCGCGCACGGCCGTCGAGCAGACCCAGGAACTGCGCGCCTACGCACTCGCGATCATCAACAAGATCAAGGAGCTGTTGCCGCTCAACCCGCTCTACAAGGAAAGCCTGAAAGCGTTTCTCGATCGCTTCACGCCGGACGACGCATCGCCGCTGGCCGATTTCGCCGCGGCCATGACCAGCGCCGACGCCGAGCAGCTGCAGGAAGTGCTGGAGACGGTGCCGCTGCTGCGGCGCATGGAGAAGGTGCTGGTGCTGATCCAGCACGAGCTCGAAGTCGCCGGTCTGCAGAGCGAGATCCGCCAGCGTGTCGAAGAACGCATCTCGGTACAGCAGCGCCAGTTCTTCCTGCGTGAACAGCTCAAGGAGATCCAGAAGGAACTCGGCATCTCCAAGGACGACCGCGCGGCGGAGATCGAGGAG
>JAUIFX010000013.1 GCA_030429865.1 Gammaproteobacteria bacterium
GGCGTAGCCGGCGGCGCGGAGGTCGGCCTGCAGGTCGCGCAGGTGGCTCTGCATGAGGGGTTTGATCGAAGCATCGATCGCCGTCGACGACGCGCGCCGGTACTCACGCAGGATCGGGTTCAGCGCATGGCTCAGGGTATAGGGTACGCCGGGCAGCAATTCCTCCAGCAACGCGCCGAGACGTTGTTCATGCGCCGGGTTGGCAGTCGCCCACAACAAGGACACCGCGCAAGCCTCGAAACCGCGCTCGCCGAGCGTCGCGATGACCTCGCGCGCCTGCGCCTCGTCCAGCGGCGTGACGACCTGTCCGCCGGCATCGATGCGCTCGGTAATCTCGAAAGTGTGCCGCCGCGGCACGTAGGGCCGCGGGTAGGGGGTGGAGAAATCGTGCGGGTTGAACTTGCCGCCCTCGCGCAGCACGAGAATATCGGGAAAGCCGTGCGTGGTGAGGAACGCGGTGCGCGCGATGTTGCCGGTGACGATGGCGTTCGTCGCACGCGTGGTGCCGTAGATGAACAGGTCGGCACGCGCGAGCAACGCCTCGAGCGCCAGGCCGAGACTCGCCGCGGCGCTCTCCAGCGCCGCGGCGAGACCGTGGTAGATGCGCCCCGGCGTGGTCAGTGCCTTGCCGATGGTGAAATGCCCGGCATCGTCGGCGACGACGACGTCGGTGAACGTACCGCCCGTATCGACACTGATCCGCCAACCCCGCGCCTGCCGGTTCGCCGCCATCGTCCGTCCTCGCTCGTGACCGCCGCCTCGGGCTCGACTATAGTTAGCTGTGATCACAGATGTCAATCAAGCCACCCGGCGGGCACTGGCTGCGCCGTCCGGCTGACGGGAAAGCCACATGTCGACGCCCGCTCTCGCCCTGCCGCGCATCGCGCGGGTCACCCTCAACGAAAAAGCCTACGAGGGCCTGAAACAGGCCTTGCTCGCCGGCCGCCTCGAGCCCGGCAGCACGCTGACGCTGCGCCAGCTCGCCGAGCAGCTCGGCACCAGCATGATGCCGGTCCGCGAGGCCATCACCCGCCTCTCGGCCGAACAGGCGCTCGCCGTGCTGCCCAACCGTGGCATCGTCGTACCGGAACTCAGCGACGACGACGCCGGGGACATCTGGGAGCTGCGCATCAAGCTCGAGGGCGAAGCCTGCGCACGCGCGGCGCGCCACGCCGACCCGGCGCAGGCGCGCCACATCGGGCAGCTGGCCGCGGCGGTCGAAAGCGCGGCGCGGCGCGCCGACCTGCACGGCGTGCTCGCCGGCAACAGCGACTTCCAGTTCGCCATCTACGAGCTCGCGGCCAGCCCGGTGATGCTGCAGCTGATCGAGATCCTGCGCATGCGCAGCGTGCCGCACTGCACGGCCGCGATCCGCGTGCTGCTGGCCGAGCGCCCGCCCTATTACGCGCGCAGCTGGGCCAACCACGCGGCGATCGTCGCGGCCATCGCGAACGGCGAGCCGAGCGGCGCGCGGCGCGCCAAGCAACGCGACCTGCGCGAGTTCCGCGCTTTCGTCAACGAAGTACGGAGACGCCCCCGATGAATCTCGAACACAGCACGGCCTGGCGCGAGTACCTCGCGCGCAATCCCCTCTCACGCGCACACGCCGCGCGTGCCGCCAGGCGCGTGCCCAGCGGCACCTCGCGCTCGCTGCTCCGGCATCCACCCTTCCCGTTCTATGCGCGCGAGGCAAGCGGCGTGACGAGCATCGACGTCGACGGCAACGAGCGCATCGACTTCCACAACAACTACACCACGCTCATCCACGGCCACGGACACC
Organism: Gammaproteobacteria bacterium; assembly: GCA_030429865.1. GTDB lineage: Bacteria > Pseudomonadota > Gammaproteobacteria > JACKNG01. Next base: position 1,781 of record JAUIFX010000013.1, read on the forward strand.
CGGCCATACTCGAAGCGATTGCCGACCAGGTCGCACGCGGTACCACGTACTCGGCACCCGGTGCGCAGGAGTACGCGCTGGCCGACCTGCTCGGCGAACGCATCGCGAGCGTCGACCAGGTCGTGTTCAACAACTCCGGCACCGAAGCGGTGATGCTCGCGCTGCGCATCGCGCGGGCGGTCACCGGGCGCAACCGCATCGGCAAGTTCGAGGGTGGCTACCATGGCGCATCGGATTTCGTCATGGTCGGTGGCCACGGTTTGCCGGCGGTCGACGACCCGGTGCGCGTCAGCCAGGGCGCCGCCGACGTCGGCGGTCTGCCCGATGCGGCGTGCGCGGACGTCGTGCTGATGCGTTACAACGACCCGCAGGCAGTGCGCGAGGCGATTGCCGCCCACGGCGACGCGCTCGCTGCCATCATCGTCGAGCCGATCCTCGGTGCCGGCGGCGTGATCCCGGCCACGACGGAGTTCCTGCGCGTGCTGCGCGAGGAAACGGCGCGCGCAGGGATCGTGCTCATCTGCGACGAGGTCATCACCCTGCGTCACGCGCTCGGCGGCGCGCAGGGATACTACGGGCTCGAACCCGACCTGACGACCATGGCCAAGACCATCGGCGGCGGCTTTCCGGTCGGCGCGGTCGGCGGCAAGCGCGAATTCATGCGCTCGCTCGAGGCCGACGGCAGCGTCGCCAACCTCGGCACGTTCAGCGCCAACCCGGTGACCATGGCGGCCGGCCTTGCCGCCATGGCGCTGCTCGACGAAGCGGCCATCGCGCACCTCGCCCGCCTCGGCGAGCGCGCACGCCGCGGCCTCGCCGCGACGATCGCCCGCCACGACCTCCCCGCCGGCGTCAGCGGCGCCGGCTCGCTGTTCCAGCTGCACTGGACGCGGGCACCGCTGACCTGCGCGCGCGGCCCCGCGACGGCTGACGCAACGCGCAACCTGGCGACCTTCCTCGGCCTCGCCAACCGCGGCGTGCAGCTCTCGATGCGCGGCATCGGCGCGCTGTCGACGCCGATGCAGGAGCAGCATGTCGACACCCTGGTCGAGGCCTTCGAGGACCTCGTCGGCGAACTGCGCGCAGACGGCCTGGTATGAGGCCTGATGTGAGGTCTGGCGTGAAACCGCGGCCTCAGGCCCCGGACGGCCGCGCCGCGGCGGCGCGCAGCCTCCCGAGGCGCTGCGCCTCCGCGCGGTTGACCACGAGCAGCCCGCCGACCACGGCGGTGCCGCCGATCAGCAAGGGCAGGTCGGGCATTTCGCCGATGGTGAGCGCGGCAAGCGCGACGCCGAACAGCGGCACGAGGTTGATGTAGACCGCGGCATTCATCGGCCCGAGTTCGCGGATTCCCTCGTAGTACCACAGGAAGCCGAGCCCCATCGTCATCACGCCCTGGACGAGCAGTATGCCGACGATCAGCGGGTCGGCGAGCAGGGCTCGCGTCTGTTCGAGGTAGAGGAACATCCAGGGCACCATCAGCAGCGCACCGGCCAGGCAGGCCCAGGTGGTCACGGCGAGCGCCGGCAAGCGCTCGAGCAGCGGCCGCGCGATGATCGAATAACATGCCCAGCCGGTAATCGCGACGAGGAACAACAGCTCGCCGTAGCCGAGGCTGCCATCGACGAGACTCGTGAACCGCCCGTGGGTGACGACCACCACCGCGCCGACGAAGCTCACCGCGACGCCGGCCACCGCGGCGCGCGCGATGGTGCGGCGGAAGACCAGGTAGTCGAGCACCATGACGACGACGGGGATGGCGCCGTTGATCACCGCCCCGGTATTGGCCTGCGTGTGCTCTAGCGCTTCGAACAGCAGGAAGTTGTGCAGGCAGAAGCCGCAGAAGCCGAGCACCAGGAAATGTCCGGCGAGGCGCCCGCTGAGCGGCACGGCGAGCTCGCCACGCCGCCAGGCGATGGTGCCGAGGAACGCGAACGCGACGAGCGCGCGCAGCGCGACGATTGCCTGCGGCGCCTCGTAGGAAGCGAGCCAGCGTCCCAGCGGGTAGGACGTGGCCCACATCAACCCCATCAGGACGAGCTTCAGGTGAACGTTGAACATGGACGGGCGGGACCTGCGTTCGGGGCCGCGCAGTGTACACAACACGCCATGCCTGCCCCGGCGCGCCGCCCGGCGTGCAGCGGTGCTTCCCCGGGCGGCGCTTCCCTTACAATGCCGGACGGCGCGGCGACCAACGGCGCGGCACGCGCGGGCGGTGACACCCCCGCGCGGCGCGTTGGCGCGCCGGCCCGCCAACGGTCCACACCACGGGGAGATTCCACGATGACATCACGACACGCCTGCCTCGGCATTCTGCTCGCCGCCGCGCTCGGCGCCCACGCCGGCGAAGTGCCGGTTTCACCTTACGGTCCCGACGACACCCTGGGCGCCGTCAATCGCCTCAGCCCCGCCGGCGTGGTCAAGGCCGCGCAACTGGTGAAGACCGGCAAGACCTACCCGCTCGGCGTCGTCACCGGGCCGGATTCGCCAGCCTACCCGCCACGCTATTACAAGATGACCATCCTGCAGCTCGACGACGGCGCCGGCGTGCCGGTCGGCGACAACGTCCTGACCGGTAACGACGACCTCATGATCACCTACATGGGCGTGGGCTCGCAGATCGACGGCCTCGGTCACGTCGGCATCAACCATCACTATTACAACAACACCCACGTCAAGGATTTCGTCAAGGTGACCGGGCTGACCAAGTTCTCCACCTCCGACATCCCGCCCATCGTCACGCGCGGCGTACTGCTCGACATCGCTCGCCTCAAGGGCACCGACATCCTCGAGGCTGGCACCGCCATCAACCGCGCCGAGATCGATGCCGCGGCCAAGGCCCAGGGTGTGACGATCAACGAAGGCGACGTGGTCCTGTTCCACACCGGCTGGATGAACATCTCCGAGAGCGATCCGGAACGCTTCATGAAGGGCGAACCGGGCCTCGGCGTCGAAGGCGCGAAGTATCTCGCCGGCCTGGGCGTCGTCGCGGTCGGCTCGGACAGCTTCGGCGTCGAGGCCATCCCGTTCGAAACCGAAGGGCAGTTCTTCCCCGTGCACCAGGAGCTGCTCGCGCGTAACGGGGTCTACCTGCTCGAGAACATGGACACCCGCGCACTGGCGAAGGACGAAGGCTGGGAGTTCCTGTTCGTGCTCGGGCAGCCGCGCTTTGCGGGGTCGGTGCAGGCCATCATCAACCCAGTCGCCATCCGCTGACGGGCGGGCGAGAAGCTGCTGCGCTTGGCATCTCGTGTGCGGCCGGTGCTCGGAATCCTCGCGGTTACCCCCAACCGCTGCGGTTCCTGCGCGCCGCGAGTGCGCGACCCCTCTTCGCTCGTGACGCTTCCCGCCACCCCGTCCGACTCCTGGCGCAGCTCGGGTCACGGCAAGCCATGGCGAATCGCCGCATGCCGCGGTTCCTGCGCGCCGTCCGCACACGACCTGCCGGCGCTCGCGACGCTTCTCGCCCGCCCGTCCGATTCCTGGCGCGGCAGCAGTGCCCGGATTCCTCGCGGTTACCCCCAACCGCTGCGGTTCCTGCGCGCCGCGAGTGCGCGACCCCTCTTCGCTCGTGACGCTTCCCGCCGCCCCGTCCGACTCCTGGCGCAGCTCGGGTCGCGGCAAGCCACGGCGAATCACCGCATGCCGCGGTTCCTGCGCGCCGTCCGCACACGACCTGCCGGCGCTCGCGACGCTTCTCGCCCGTCCGTCCGATTCCGGGCGCGGCAGCAATCCCCGGAATCCTCACGGTTACCTGCGCGCGTGACGGTGCAGCGGGGATGATCTGATGGCGACACGCTGCCGTATCACGGCTTTCGGCTTCGAGGCCGGGCAAGTCATCGCGGACAAGTACCGCATCGAGGCCCTGCTCGGCGCGGGCTGGGAAGGCGAGGTGTATCGCATCACCGAGCTCGGCACCGGCATCGAGCGCGCCGCGAAGCTCTTCTTCCCGCACCGCAACCCGCGGAACTCGGCGGCGAAGCGCTATGCGATCAAGCTGCACAAGCTGCGTCACTGCAACATCCTCATCCAGTACTACACGCAGGACTTCATCGAGTTCGAGGGGCAACGCATCACGTTGCTGATTTCCGAGTTCGTCGAGGGCGAACTGCTGAGCGCGATGCTCGCGCGCCAGCGCGGCGCGGCGCTGCCGGCCTTCGAAGCCTTGCACCTGCTGCACGCACTGGCCTCGGGCATGGCGGAGATCCACATGGCGCGCGAGTACCACGGCGACCTGCATACCGACAACATCATCGTGCGGCGCTTCGGCCTCGGCTACGAGATCAAGCTGATCGACCTGTTCCACTGGGAAGCGCCACGGCGCGAGAACATCCACGCCGACGTGTGTGACCTGATCCGCATCTTCTACGACTGCCTCGGCGGCAAACGCCGCTATCGTCATCAGCGCGCCGAGATCAAGGCCATCATCTGTGGTCTCAAGCGCTCCCTGATCCTCAAGAAATTCCGCACTGCCGGCCAGCTCCGCGACTACCTGGAAACCATCAACTGGCAATGAAGCCCGTAGCCAACCCTGCCGAGTGCGGCGCGCTGCCGCGCCTGTACAGCGCGATGTCGACGCCGCAAGTCGAGATTTTCGCGACCCCGCGAGCCCAGGTCGCGGTCTTCACACAGCGCTCGCCGGAGCGCGAGGACGACAACCAGGACGCAGTGCTGGTACTCGAACACGGCAGCGACACGGTCATCGCCGCGGTTGCCGACGGTGCCGGCGGCTACCCCGATGGCGGCGCCGCGAGTGCGCTGGCCCTGCAGGCACTGGCGCGCGCCTGCGAGGAAGGCCAGGCGCTGCCCGCACGGGCCGCGATCCTCAACGGCTTCGAAGCCGCGCACGCGGCGATCAAGCGCGCCGGCGGCGGCGCGGCGACGACGCTCGCGGTGATCGAGCTCTGCGGCGCGACGCTGCGCACCTACCACGCTGGCGACAGCGGCATCGTGGTCTGCGGTCAGCGCGGACGCCTGCGGCTGCAGAGCGTCTCCCACTCGCCGACCGGCTACGCCATCGAAGCCGGCCTGCTCGATGCCGCGGAGGCCCTCCACCACGAAGACCGGCACATCGTCTCCAACCTGCTCGGCCTCGAGCCGATGTCGGTCGAGATCGGCTCGCCCGTCACCATGGCCGCGTTCGACACCGCCCTGATCGCGAGCGACGGGCTCTACGACAACCTCTACCTCGCCGAGATCATCGAGGTCATGCGTAAGGGTGCGCTGACCGGGGCGTGCGCGGCACTGGCCGCGCAGGCACGCTCACGCATGCTGCACACCCGGCCCGGCGAGCCCTGCAAGCCCGACGATCTCAGCGTCGTGCTCCTGCGCCGCACGCGCGGCTGAACGCCGCGCGCGGCGCCCTGCCCGGGTCAGCAGCCGCGCCGCGACATGCGGCGGGATCGCGCCGGCGGCACGGTAGCCCGCCATGACGGCCGCCGGGATCTCGTCGTAGTTTCCGATCTCGCCGCGGCAGCTTGCCGCGCCGCACAGGCAACGAAAGCGAAACGGGAACGCCACCTGGGTCACGCCGTAATCGAAGCGCAGTTCATCTCCCGCGGCGATATCCTCGAGCGCGACGAGGAACACGCCGCGTGTCGTCACGCGCACGTACGTGTTGGGTTCGCACGCATGGTTGATCAGGTCGTCCGCGCCGCCCGAGCGTCCGAGATAGAGGCCGTCGCCGATCTGCAGGTAATCGTCATGCGCGCCGGCACGCGCTGCGGCGTCGATCGCCGGCGCCTCCAGCAACTCGCCGGCGAAGCGCAGAAGGCGCGTACGCGCCGCGACCGGTTGCGCCGCGAACACGCCATGACCACCACACGAAGACCGCACCTCGGTGCGCGGATATCGCGCCATCGAGCATTCCTCCAGCCCGCGCCGAATCAAGGGGATTCCGCCGCGGGTGGCCACTCCACCAAGGCGCGTCGTGCCCGACCTGGGCAAGGAGATCGGGCGACGTTTTATCGGGCATTCCACGGCAAAAAGCAACGGTTTCGTGCATGCGCCGCGTCCCGTCAGATCATCGTGTAACCGCCGTCGACCGCCCAGGCCTGGCCGTTGATGTAGCTGGCCTCGTCAGAGGCGAGGTAGACCGCCAGGCCGGCGACTTCGCGCGGTTCGATCCAGCGCCCCAGCGGTACGCCCTGGTTCATCCGCGCCGCCAGCTCCCCGGCGCTGACGCCCGTGACCGCGGCGTGGCGCTCCATGAAACCGGTGGCCATGTCGGTATCGACGATCCATGGGCAGATCGCGTTCACGAGCACGTTGTGCGGCGCCATTTCCAGGCCCAGGCAGCGCGTCAGTCCGACCACCGCGTGCTTGGAAGCGTTGTAGGCGCTCTGGTTGCGCGAGCCCCACTTGCCGGCGGTGGAGGCGAGATTGATGACGCGCCCCCGGGCACGCCCGATCATGCCGGGCAGCACCGCTTGCGTGACGTGGAAGACGCTGTAGACATTGCTCTCCATCACCGCGCGAAAGTCCTCGAAACTGTAGTCGGTGAAACGGTTGGGAATGTGGATGCCGGCGTTGTTGACGAGGATGTCGAGCGGTGCGACGGCTTCGGCCTGGGCGACCATGTCGCGCACGGCAGCACCGTCGGTGACATCGCAGGGCAAGGCGGTGACGCTGACGCCGTGGCGTTGCGCAATCGCCTCGGCGGTCTCGCCGAGACGTGCGGCGTCGCGTGCGTTGAGCACGAGCGCGCAGTCCTCGGCGGCGAAGGCTTCGGCGATGGCGCGCCCGATACCGCGGCTGCCGCCGGTGATGAGGGCGGTCTTGCCGCTCAGTCTTCCTGTCATGACGTTTTCCTCCCGCAATGGTGATGCGCTGGTACGTCGTCACGCGTACGCAGCGCACAGACGCGACGCGTCCCCGTCCGGCAAGCGTACACCGCTCGTCGCGGCACCATGTGCAGCCAGCGGCAAGCGAATACGGGGATAATGCGGGGCCGCCCCTGACACGAGGTTCCCGCGACATCATGATCACGCTCTACCACTGTGCCGGCGCCCGTTCGATGCGCAGCCACTGGCTGCTGCACGAACTCGGTCTCGACTTCCGCCTGGTCACGCTGCCCTTCTCGATGGCCAGCCTGCGCACGCCGGCCTACCTGGCCATCTCGCCGCTCGGGCGCGTGCCCTGCCTGGTCGATGGTGACCTCACCCTGATCGAGTCGGGAGCCATCTGCCAGTACCTGTGCGAGACCTACGACGACGGCCGCTTGCACCGCCCGCCGGGCCATCCCGAACGCGCCGCCTGGTTGCAGTGGCTGCATTATGCCGAAACCATCGCCGTGCACGCCGCGAGCCTCGTGCAGCAGCGCGTGTTCATCGCGCCGGCGGACCGCTCGCCGGTCGTGCACAAGCTCGAATCACGGCGTCTCTACAAGGCCCTGGAAGTGATCGCGGCGGAACTCTCGGACCGCGACTACCTGCTACCGAGCGGCTTCAGCGCCGTGGATACCGCGGTCGGCTACAGCGTGCACCTCGCGCGCCAACTCATCGATACCGCGCCGCTCGCGGCCATCGAGGCCTACCATCAACGCCTCGCCGCACGGCCCGCCTTCCAGCGTGCGCTCGACGCCTCACCGCTGGACGACGCACCGGCCTGAGCCCCTGTCAGAACCCCGCCCGGCCGTCCGCCGGGCGCACACGGCCGCCTCACTCGAGCCAGCTGCGCGGGTCGAGCGGATCCTCCGGCAACAGTTCCTCGCGCTCGATCGAATAGATCAGGTCGGCGCCCTGGCGCACCCCCGATTCCGCTTCCACGCTCCAGCTCGGCGTCAGCTTGTAGTTGAGGAAGAACGACATGAGGCGGTCGAACGGGTTGAACTCCGAGCGCACCGACAGCTTGGGCGTCAGGCGCTTGCCGGCGGTGATCGCGGTGTCGCGCGTGGTCTCGCCGGTGTCGATGCCGAACTCGTCGAGACCGAACGCGTCGCGCACCTGGCTCGTGACCATGGAGGCACGTTCGGCGCCGAGCGACAGCGCCGCACTGGTGATCACCGACGCCTCGCCCGACGACGCGCTGTCGAGCCCGTGCCCGGTGACGATCCAGGCGAGTATCTCGGCGTCCGGCATGGGCGGCTCGGAGAACAACTCGAAGCGCGGCGCGCGCACGTTGCCGCTGACCAGCAGCCCGGCAACGACGTCGACGTCCGGGCGCACCGCGCGCACGTCGAGCTCCGGGCTGTCGATGGGCCCGGCGAAGATCAGGTGTCCGCGTTCCACCGACAGTTCCTGGCCGTAGGCCTCGTAACGCCCGGTCGCGATGCTGACCCGCCCGCTGCCGCGGCCGATACGGTCGCCGCGCTGCTTGGTCCAGTGCACGCCTCCGGCGAGACGCGCGTCGAGTCCCGCGGCGTCGATCCGAACCTCGTCGCCGAGCACCAGCTCGACGTCGCCGGTCACCGCGTTGGTGAAGAAATCGACCGGCGGCGGCACGTCGTCCGCGGGCGCCCCGGCGCCGACGATCACTTCGTCGGGCGAAACGGCGATCGCCGAAGCAGGCAGGGTACCGAGCGAGATGATGACCCGTGGCAGCGTCAGCTTGCCGCTCAGGTCGGCGTGCCGGGTGCTGAAATCGAGCACGAGATCGGGCGAGACGTCCGCCTCCACGTCGGGCAGGCGCACCACGCCCAGGTGCTCACCGTGCACGCGCACGCGGCCCGGCCAGTCGGCCTGCGGGTCGAGCGTCATGCGCCCATCGAGTTCGACCGCGTGCTCGCCGTCACCGAGCGCGCCACGCACCGTCAGCACATTCCCCGCCGCGCTCCGCGCGGCGAGTTCGAGACGGCTGACGCGCATACCGCTCGCGGGCACCGTAATGGCGCCCTCGCGCAGACGTGCGTCGAGCGCGACCCGCGGCTCAGCCCGCGTGCCGGCCAGCGTTGCCTCGAGCTGCGCCGCACCCCGGGTGCCGGCGAGCTCCGGCACGAACTCCTCGACCCAGGCCAGCTCGGCGGCGGCAACCCGCAACGAACCGTCGAGCGCCTGCGCGGCGTCGAGACCGTAGCGCAGGGTCCCGTCGAGCTCGAGCCAGCTGCCGAGATCCGCTTCGACGCGCGCCGCGAGCAGCGCAGGCGACAAGCTCAGCGTACCCCGCGTATCACGCAGCGGCACGATTTCCACGCTGCCGTCGGCACGCGCCGCGTGCAAGGCCGCGCCCTCGAGCGCCAGCTGCGCCGTGCCCTCGATGCCGGCGGTGCTCGCCGCGAAACGGGCGGTGCCGCCGAGCCGCCCACGCGCGCCGATCGTCGTCGGCAGGTAGTCTGCGAATACCGCGAGCGGCAGCGCGGCGAGGCCCAGTTCGGCATCGCCCGCGCTGCCCGTCCAGCCGTCCAGGGCAAGGCACAGCCGCGCCGCGTCCTGGCCCAGGCAGGCCCGCGCGAGATCGACGCGGCCCTCGGCATAGGCGAATGCGCTCGGTTCCTGCAGTGTCCAGTCGCCGAGCGGCGTCGCGCCGAGCGAGAGCGTTTCGAGACGGCCGTCCCAGCGCGGCGCCTGCCAGCCACCCTGCGCGACGACGACCGCGCTCGGCTCGCCGCCGCCCAGGGACAGCTCGAGCGTATGGTTTCCGAGCGTGCCGTCGAGCCCGACGGCCAGGGTACCGAGTTTGCGCGCCGCCGCCTCGATCCCGCTCAGCGTCAGGTCGAGATGCTGTGCGCCGGTGCTTGCGAGATCGAGCGCCACCGATCCTTCGAGCGCTGCCACCGACCAGTCGTCGCGGCGCAAGCCGCGCCCGGCCAGCGCCGCGCTGATACGCGGTGCTGCCAATGCGCCGCCGAACGTCCCGTCGGCGCGCAGCTCACCGGCCAGGCCCGGCGCAAGCTTGCCGAGGTCGGCCGCGACGAGCTCGAAACGGCCGGCCAGGGCGTCGTCGAGGACACCGCTCGCATCGAGCACGTTGTCGCCCAGCGCGAGGTGCGCCCGCTCGAGGCTAACGCGCTGCCCCTGCATGGCCAGTGCGAGGTGGCCGGCGACCGTGTGCCCGCGCCAGTTACCGGCGAGTTCGGTGAGATCGAGTGAGCCGTCGAAGCCGTCGCCGTCACGCGCGGCGAGCGTGAGCGAACCCGTACCGTCAAGCGCCGAATCGAGGTCCGGCGCGAGCCGGGCCAGGTCGAGCCCGCGCGCGGTGAAACGCAGCGCCGCCGCGGCGCGTGGCACGAAGCGCACCTGCCCTCGAGCCTCCGCCAAGCCACCCAGCAGGCCGACATCGAGACGCGTGACGGCGAACGCCTCGCGGCCGAGCTCACCGTCGAGCGCGAGGCGCAGGGCCCGATACGTGCATGGCGGCCATCGGCGGCGACGCTGACCTCGAGGGCATCGAGGGCACCACGCGCGCGGACATCGACCTGCGCGAGCTCGAGGACCTCGGTGCCGCCCGCTGGCAGATTGAGACCGGCAGCCGCGACCGTTGCGTCGAGCCGGGGCTGCGCCTCCAGCCCGTCGAGCGTGGCGCTGAGCGTGCTCGCGATCGGCGCGGCGGCTTCGTGGTGCAGCACCAGCCGGTCGCCGGCGTAGTCGAGGCGTCCGCTACCCGTCAGCGCCGACCACGGGCCACGTTCGGCGGTAGCCCGCCACTCGAACGTCACCCCGTAGCTGCCCGCCGCCGCGTCCGCGCCGGCCTGCACGCCGGCCGCGACGCCGATCGCGCGCGGCGCCAGGCCGCCGCCCTCGAGGCGGCTGTCGAGGGCGAGATCGAACGCGGCGGCGGTGCCGTGCAGGCCGAGCAGGCTCGGGCCGAGGCGCAGCGCCGCGTCACCCTCGCCCACGCTCAGCGCGTCCGCTTCCACGGACAGGGCGAAGCGCGGCTCCGCGCCCATCGCGTCGATTTCGCCACCGATACGCAGCGGCAGGTAGCCCTCGACTTGTGCATCGAGCCGGAGATCATCGAGCCGCCCGCCGAGCGCGAGCGCGAGCGAGACCCGCCGCCGTGGCGCGCCCTCGCGCACCCCGTCGAGCGCCGCCACCAGCTTCGGCACCGCGCCGTCGACGAGCTCGAGCGAACCGTCGAGGGTCACGCGCTCCTCGCCACGGGTGGCGAGGAGCGCGATGTCGTCGAGCTTCAGGCGCGCGCCGTCCACGGAAGCGGCGAGCGCCAGCGACTCGATCCGACCGGCGACACCGTCGACGGTGAGCCCGCGCAGATCGATCTCGCGCACGGCCACGGTCACCGGCAGGGGCGGCAGCAGCGGCGTCGCCAGAGCGCCGGGCGGGCTCGCCGCCCGCGGTGCCGGCGTCACCGACACGCCGGTGAGCGCGAGCCGCGTGACGAGCAGGCGGCCGCGCCACAAGGCGCGCGGTCGCCAGGCGAACTCGGCGCGTTCCACGTGCACCTCGGCCGCCGGCAACGACAGCGCGAGGTCGTGCAGCACGAGGCGCCGTGCCAGGCGCCCCTCGAGCGCATCGAAACGCGCGTAGGGCGCGGCCAGGGGCGCCAGCCAGCCGGCCACCGTGCGCGTGCCGCCGACGCTGCCGGCGAGCCACGCGAGGGCCGCGGCGAGCACCGCGAGCAACACCGTGCCAAGCAGTACGAGGCGGCGCAGGGCGCGCCGCCAGCGCCGTTTGCGCGGCACCGAACTCTCGGCAGGCGGCGCGCTCACAAGTCGGGCCCGATGCGCAGGTGCAGCCGCACGATGGTGTCGTCGTCGAGCGGGTGCGCGAGGTCGACGCGCGCCGGACCGACCGGCGAGCGCCAGCGCACGCCGGCGCCGACACCGACCTTGACGCCGGTACTCGACCCGTCACCACCGAAGGCATTGCCGGCGTCGACGAACACCGCACCACCCCACTTGTCGGTGAAGAACTTCTCGAGTTCGAGGCTCGCGACCGCAAGGTGCTTGCCGCCGATGATCTTGCCATCGGCGTCCTCGGGGCCAAGGTCCTCGAAGCCGAAACCGCGGATGCTGTTGTCACCGCCGGCGAAGAAGCGTTCGGTTGGCGGCAATTCGTCGAACTGGTCGATCCAGCTGGTGCCGGCATCGAGACGCGTGAGCAGACGCATGCCGGCGGGCAGGCCGTAGACCGCGCTGGCGGATACCGCCGCGCGCGCGAAACTGACGTCGGAGACGATCGCGTCGGACGCGCCGCGAACCTCGAACTCGAGCGCCCAGCCGCGCGTCGGGTAGAGCGGGTCGTTGCTCGTCGTCTTGGCCCAGCGCAGTCCCGGGATCAGCAGGGTGGTCGTACCGCTGTCGCCGCCGACGTCGAAAATCTGGTGGTTCAAGTCGACGAAGCGCGTCTCCATCCAGCCCCACGGACGGCGCTTGGTCTCGCTCGCGCCGAGGCGGCTCTCGATGGTGTCGAAGCTGTCGAGATCCTCGCGGCGTACGCCGGCCTGGATGCTCAACCATTCGTCGGCCGGGTGCGCCCGCGGGATCTGGTAGGCGCCCTGCAACCGTTGCTCGATGAGCGAAGCACGCAGTTCCGCGCTGATGCGGTGACCGTGCCGATTGATGCGCCGGTTGGCGTAATTGATCCGCCCGCGTATACCTTCGTCGGTCGAAGCGCCGAGACCGGCGGCATACTTGTGCTGCTTGCGTGGCGTCAGCGCGATGTCGATCGGAATCGTTTCGCCCTCGGGCTGGGACAGCAACGGCCGCACTTCGACGCTCTCGAAGTACTCGCTCGCCGAGAGCGCCGTGTAGAAGCGCGTGATCAGCGACGAGTTGTAGGGCGCGCCCGGCGCGTAATCGAGAAAACGCCGGATCAGGCTCTCGTTCAGGCGGTCCGGCTGCTCGTCGATGCGCACCGGCCCGACGCCGTATCGCGGACCGCTGGCGAATACCAGGGTGACGTCGGCCTTGCCGGCTTGCGGGTCGACGGCCAGGCGGCTCGTCGTGAAGCGTCCGTCGAGGTAGCCGCGCTCGAGTGCGAGCGTCTCGATGAGGCTCTTGGCCTCGCTGTACCGTGCGTGCGACAGTCCCGCGCCCGGCGTGAGCGGCAGGTTGGCCAGCGCGCGCTCGAACGCGGCGTCTGTCTCGCCGGGCCCGCTGACGCGCACCTCGACCTCGCGCAGCTGCACGCGCGGCCCGCGCGTGACGCTGACGACTGCCCGCGGACAGTCACCGCCCGTATCGAGCGCAACGGATACCTCCGACTGGTAATAGCCGAACGCACGCAGGGCGTCGCGCGTCTCCTCCTCGGCGCGCACGGCCAGCGCGCGCACGTAGGCCGGCGCCGTGTCGCACGGCTTGCTCGCGAGCGACGCGTGCGCGCGGACGTTGTCGGCCAGACGCCCTTCCACGCCCTGTACGTCGAGCGCGATCGACGGCCGGGTGGCGCCGTTTGCCGCCGCCTCTTCGCCGTTCTCGCCGAATGGCCACAGGCTGCACGCCGACAACACGGCGGCGAGCGGCGCCACCAGCACCGCACGCAAGGCGACGGGTATCGGCATCAGGGCCGCGGACTGCCTTGCGATCGGGTGCGGGCGCGGTGCCGCGGCGGGACGGCGAGCGGAGCGGCGGGGTGGCGCGAATCCGGGTGCGATGATGGCAGGATGGGCAGCATGTGGGTGGTAATCGTTATGTGGCCATGTTCCTCCACTCGGGCCGTCTTTGCAAAGCGCGGCCGTGCCGTGCCGGGCGGCGGCTGCGGGCGCGCGGCTCAGGCCGCGGGGCGCTCGCCGGCGATGGTGCTGCGGTACATCAAACGGCGGTGCCCTTCGTAGCCGCCGTCGGCGTAATGCACCACGCAACGGTTGTCCCAGACGACCAGCGTGTCCGCGTGCCAGCGGTGGCGATGCACGAATTCCGGCCGTGTCATGTGCTTGAAGAGGAATTCGAGCAGGGCCCGGCTCTCGTCGGCACGCATGCCTTCGATACCGATCGTGTAGACGTGGTTGACGAACAGCGATCGGCGTCCCGAGACGGGGTGACGCCGGACGATGGGATGGGTTTCGGTGTTCTCCGCCTCGGGCGAGACGATGATGCGCATCGAACGGCTCGCGTCGTCGCGCGCGAACAGGCCGCGCGGTCCGTACGAGGGCGCCGCCGAGTGCACGCCGCGCAGGCCTGCGAGCAGTTCCTGCATGACGGGCGACAGGCTCGCGTACGCGGCGTAACCGTCGGCGAAGACCGTGTCGCCGCCGATGGGCGGCACCTGCGCGCCGTAGAGCAGCGTCGCGCTCGGCGGCGTCGCCTGGAAACTCCAGTCGGAATGCCACAGGCTGCCGAAGATCGGCGCCGTCTCATCGGCCTCGCGGCGGACTTCGATGACGTGCTCGAAGCCGGGCATCGGCTCGACGTAGGGATCGTGACCGAACGGACCGAGCACGCTGCAGAAAGCCTGCAGGCCCGCCGGGTCGAGCCGTTGCCCGGGAAACACCAGCACCGGGTGCCGCGCCCACGCGGCGAGCAGTTCGGCGCTGACGGCAGCGTCGAGCGGCCGCGCGAGATCGACGCCGCGCACCCGTGCGACGAAGGCCTGGGCGGCCGGGCGGACCTCGAGATGGCGGAAATCCGTCATGCGCGCGCCTCCCTCTGACGGCTCTGATCGACCCCGATTGTACTGCGCCCGTGCCACGCCGCACGCAGTGCTATCATCGACCGGAGGTCGCGGCGGAGACACGGTGATGGAGGAAACCTTCGAACAGCGCCCGCTGCTCGATGCGGGCACGCTGCGGGCGCTGCAGGCGAGGGCCGACCTGCCCTCGGCGCTGCGCCTGGTATTGCACCTCGGTGTTTTTGCCGCGCTGGTCGCCCTCGTCGTGCGCGTCCACGATGCGCCCGTTGCCGCGCTCGGCGCGAGCCTGCTGCTCGCGTGGGTGTGGTCGGCCCTGTTCGCGCCGTTCCACGAATGCACGCATCGCACCGCGTTCCGTTCGCGCCGCGCCAACGCGCTCGGTGCCTGGCTGACGGCAGTGCCGTTCATGATGGCGCCCGCGGTCTATCGCACGTTTCATTTCGAACACCACCGGCACACCCAGGACCCGGCACGCGACCCCGAGTTGCTCGACGATCCGCGCTATGCGGCGTGGCCGCCGGGGCCGCGCGGCTGGCTGCAGCTCGCTTCGGGCTGGGGCCTGCTGATGCTCAAGGTAAGGCCGCTGCTCGGCTTCGCCTGCCAGCAGCGCGTTCACTGGCCGGGCTTCGCGCGCTGGGAGCACCGCATCAGCGACCCTGCCGAGGTGGTGTGCCAGTCGCGCCTCGTGCTCGCGGCGTGGGTGGCCTTCGTGGTCGCCGCGCTGTCGCTCGTACCGGGCGGCGCATGGCTGCTGTTCGCCGCCTGGTTCGCACACGTCTTCCAGGCCTTGTGGGTCTCGGCCGAGCACACCGGCCTGCCGCTCGAGGGACCGATCCTCGCCCGCACGCGGACGGTCGACAGCAACGCCTTCGTGCGCTTCTGGTTGTGGAACATGAACTACCATGCCGAGCACCACGCCTGGCCGGGCATCCCGTGGCATCGCCTCGCGGACGCACACCGTGAAGTCGCCCCGGCACTCGACTCGCACGTGTCGGGCTACGCAGCCCTGCACCGCAACGTGCTCACCGGACGCGCACGCCCGAGTGCCGATCCGGCGCACGACATCGCCCCCACCCCCTCGCCCGCCGGCGACTGAAGGAGAGAACCAACATGGCCTTCGAGGAGAAGATTCCGCGCCGTTACCCGAGCCGCGCCGAGATGCAGGCGCGCGTGGCACGTTTCGGTGAACTGAAAGGTTTCGACGGCGGCCTGCCGGACAGCCACATGCCGTCCGCCGAGCGCATCCTCTACAACGTTATCGGCTTCCAGCCGCCGCCCGGCGAAGCCGGCGCGGTGACGTCACCGGTCGGTGCACGCGCAGCCCGCATGTCGTCGATCAAGATCACCGAGGGCTTCAATCTCGGTTACTGCGAAGCGCTGCCCGGCAAGGGCCCGATGATGCACAACCACGACACCAACGAAACCTTCATCGCGATACGCGGCCGCTGGCGCGCGAGCTGGGAAGCGGAGGACGGCAGCGTCGAACATGCCGACCTCGATCCGCTCGACGTGATCTCCTTTCCACCCGGGGTGATTCGCCGCTTCGAGAACGTCACCGAAGGCCAGCCCGACGTCTACGGCGTGCTCATGTTCGTCATTGCCGGCGACGCACCGGCCGCCGAGTTCAGCGCCGCGGCGATGGGCGAGATCGCGGCCGCCGGCCTGCTCGACGCCGCCGAGGGCGGCGATGACAGCTGGGTCCGGCCGCGCAACGACCCACGCAGCTGGCCGACGCGCTGAGCTCCGGCCACGGCCCGCCGCGCCGCGGCAGGATGCCCCGGCGCGGCCCAGCGGCTATGCTGTGCCGCCGTCCTGCACGAGCGCCCGCGCCGCCCCTGCCCTGCCCACATGCTGCTAACGCCGGTAACCCAGGACCTCGTACTGATCGGCGGGGGGCACGCCCACGTCGAGGTGCTGCGGCGCTTCGGCATGCAGCCGGAAGCGGGCCTGCGCATCACGCTCATCAGTCGCGACGTGCACACGCCCTACTCCGGCATGCTGCCCGGTCTCGTCGCCGGCCACTACGACTTCGACGAGACCCATATCGACCTCGCACCGCTGGCGCGTTTCGCCGGTGCCCGGCTCTACCATGACGAGGTCATCGGACTCGACCTGCTGACCCGCCGGGTACTGTGCCGCGGGCGCCCGCCGGTCAGCTACGACCTGCTCAGCATCGACTGCGGTGCGACGCCGTCGCTGGCCGTACCGGGCGCGCCGGCCCATGCCGTACCGGTCAAACCGGTGAGCAGTTTCAGTGCACGCTGGGAAGCCTTGTGCGCCCGCGTTCAGCGCGATGACGCACCGCTCGCGATCGGCGTGGTCGGCGGCGGTGCCGGCGGCGTCGAACTGCTGATGGCGGTCCGCCACGGTCTCGCCCGCCTGCCCGGCGTCGACCTCGCGCGCCTGTCCTTCCAGCTCGTCACGAGCGGTGACGACATCCTGCCCGGGCACCCGCCGCGCGCACGGCGGCTCTATCGCCGCGCGCTCGACGCGGCGGGCATCGCGCTCGCCACCGGCTTCACCGTCAGCGCGGTCGAACCCGGCGCGGTGCGCGCTGCCGACGGCCGCCGTATCGCGCTCGACGAGATCCTCTGGGTGACCCAGGCCGCGGCGCCGCACTGGCCGCGCGATGCCGGGCTCGCCTGCGACGAGGACGGCTTCATCCGTGTCGATGCCTGCCTGCAATCGGTCTCCGCCCCGGGCGTGTTCGCCGCCGGCGACGTCGCCGCGGTCGAACCCTACCCGCGTCCCAAGGCCGGCGTGTTCGCGGTGCGCCAGGGACCGCCGCTGGCTGCCAACCTGCGCCGCGCGGCCCGCGACGAGGCGCTCGTGCCGTTCCGCCCGCAACGGCGATTCCTCAGCCTGGTCTCGACCGGTGCGCGCCACGCCGTGGCCTCGCGCGGGCCGTTCGCCTGCGCCGGACGCTGGGTGTGGCGCTGGAAGGATCACATCGACCGCCGCTTCATGCAGCGCTACCGCGACCTGCCGGCGATGGGCGACGATACCGCCGGCACGGGCGGCGACGCTGCGGCCGAGGCCATGCGCTGCGGCGGCTGCGGCGCCAAGATCGGCGCCGAGGTGCTGCGTGAATCGCTCGCCGCTGTCGCGCCCGGCGCGCGCGCGGACGTCGTCATCGGCCTCGGCGAGCCCGACGACGCCGCCGTCGTCGCGCTGCCGCCCGGCCGTCTCGCCGTGCATACCGTCGACGGCTTTCGCAGCTTCGTCGACGATCCGTGGACGCTCGGGCGCGTCGCCGCCAACCACGCCCTGAACGACGTCTACGCCATGGGCGCGACCCCGCAGACGGCCCTGGCCCTGGTGACGTTGCCGTTCGCCGACAATGCGCGCATGCAGGACGACCTCGTGCAGCTCTTGCGTGGCGCGGGCGAGGTCTTCAGCGGCGCGGATGTCGCGCTGGTCGGCGGGCATACCGGCGAAGGCGCCGAGCTTGCCGTCGGCTTCGCGATCAACGGACACGTTGCCGCCGACGCGCTGGTGCGCAAGCGGGGCGCATCACCCGGCGACGCCCTGGTCCTGACCCGCGCGCTCGGCAGCGGCGTGCTGTTTGCCGCGGCGATGCGCGGCGCCGCGCGGGCGCGCTGGATCGGCGCCGTGCTCGAGACCATGTGCCAGGGGCAGGCGGCAGCTGCCGCCTGCCTCGTCGCGCACGGCGCGCATGCGATGACCGACGTCACCGGCTTCGGCCTGGTCGGGCACCTGCACGAAATGCTGGAGGGCCGCGGCGCGACGCTCGCGCTCGGCAGCCTGCCGCTCTACGCCGGCGCGGAAGCGCTGGTCCTGGCCGATGTGCACAGCACGCTGCACGCGGAGAACCGCCGTGCGCACCGGCACGTCGAGCCGCGCCACGGCGCGGACATGGCGGCGCGTTACGAACTCGCGTTCGATCCGCAGACGGCCGGCGGCCTGCTCGCCGCGCTGCCCGCCGAGCGCGCCGCGCACTGCGTCGCCGAGCTGCACCGTGCGGGTTACGCGGAGAGCACCGTCATCGGCCATGTCGGCGACGGTGACGGGCCGATCGTCACCGTCGCTTGAGGGGACACCGACGGCCTCAACGGGCCGCGTCGAGCACCTCGAGCATGGCCGCCGGCTCGGGCCGCACGGTGTAGTCGGGATCGACCTCGACCGCGCGCACGATCCCGTCGCTGCCGGCGATCACGCGCCCGGGCATCGGCAGGGTCCACGAGTCCTCGCCGTTGCACGCCGGCAGATCGATGCCGAACGACAGGTAGATGTCGCGGATGTCGTCGGGTACGCGGAAGCGCAGTCCGAGCTTTTCCGCGTAGGCGTTACCCGGGTCGCTCAGGATGTCGAATTCGAGTGCATGCCGCTCGACCATGGCCGCACTGTGCTCGGGCAGCTGGGGCGTCAGCGCAACCAGGGTGGCGCCGCGTTCGGCGAACTCGTCGATGATGTCCTGCAGAGCATACAGCTCCACGTTGCAGTAGGGTCACCAGTGTCCGCGAAAGACGGTCAGCACTACCGCGCCGCGCTGCAACAGGTCCTCGGAACGAATGACCTTGCCGTGCTGGTTCGCCAGCGCGAAAGCAGGCAGCCGCGCGCCCGGCTGAATGACACCGTCCATGATGCCCGACGCACGCAGCGCGTTGGTCGCGGCGGTCATCTTCTCGAGCTTCTCGGCCGGGATGCGCTTGACCGCGCCTTCTTTGATCGCTTCGAGTTTCTGTTTTAGCGACACGTCGTACTCCTCAACGCTGGTACGTGCACCGATTGTAGCGCCTTGCGCGGCGCTCTCCGCACGGCACCGCGGCGCGGGGTGGGAAATCCCACCGTGGTGCGTCCGCGGCGGCCGGGCGCACGCGCATCCCGGCTGTATCTGGCGAAAGAGGCAGGAGTCGAACCTGCCAGACGACCCTGCGGCCGTCTCACCGGTTTTGAAGACCGGGCGCCCCACCGGGTGGCGATGCTCTTCCGCCGTCCATGCTACAAGGCCCGGCGGCGGGTTGCCACACGCAGTGCCCGCCGCACGCGGATCATTCCAGCCACGCGCCACTCGCGTTCGAGCGGTAACCGAGCGAACGGTAGGCGGCGTCGACCAGGGCCTGTCCGCGGTCGTTCAACAGGATACCGGTGCCCATGCGGTTCATCGCGTAGCCGAAGCTCATGCCGCAGGCCGGATCGGCAAAGCCGAGCGAACCGCCCGCGCCGACGTGGCCGAACGCCGGTTCGGACAGGATCACGCTCGAGTTCACCGTGTTCGGCGTACGGCGGTTGTCGGTGCTCTTCATGTAGCCGAGCGCGAAGCGGCTCGGCACGAGCAGGGTGGCGTCGTCGTGCGAGGCCATCGACACGCGCCCCATGCGCGCGAGCGTGTCCGCACCGACCAGCGTCACCCCGCCGAGACTGCCGCCGTTGGCGAGCGGCGCATAGAGGCCGGCCAGGCTGCGCGCGTTGGCCACGCCGTTGGCCGAACCGACCTCGGCCTGGTGGCACTCGGGCGTGTTCGGGTCGAGCAGCAGGAAGTCGCGCATGAACAGCTGCGTCGGGTTCTCCTCGGCGCCGAGCGCCGCCTGTACGAAGCGCGTCGCGAGCCACGGCTCGTCGGGCTCCGCGGGCAGCATCGGCGAGATGCGCGGCTCGACCGCGGCCGGCGCGCCGATCCAGAAATCGAGGCCGAGCGGACGCGCCACCTCCTCGTCGAAGAATCGCCCCAGGCGCCGTCCCGATGCGCGATGGACCAGCTCGCCGACCGTCCACGCCATGGTGATCGCGTGGTAGCCGCCACGCGTGCCGGGGGCCCAGAAAGCCGGCTCCGCGGCGACGCGCGCGACCATCTGCGCGTAGTCGTAGAAGCCACCGGGTGCGACGGGACCGCGCAGGTGCGGCACGCCGACGCTGTGGTCCAGCGTCATCTTGACGCGCGCCGCTTCCTTGCCGCCGGCGCCGAACTCCGGCCAGTAATCGGTAACGAGCGCGTCGAGATCGAGCAGGCCGCGATCGGCAAGCATGTGCGCGCACAATGCCATCGCACCCTTGGTCGAGGAAAACACGGTACACAAGGTGTCCTGTTCCCAGTCGGCCCCGTCGCGCGTCACGCGGCCACCCCACAGGTCGACCACCGCCCGTCCCTCGAGGGTGATGGCACAGCTCGCGCCGACTTCGTCGCGCGCCTGGAAGTTCTCGACGAAGGCCTCGGCGACCTCGCTGAACCGGCTGTCCACGCGGCCACTGATGCGCCCTGCCGACGTGACGACGTCGATCTGTTGGTCCATGCTTTCTCCCCTCCGTTGTACGGGCGCCCTAGGCGCCTTGCCTGATCACTTTGCGGACCTGCCCGTCGCGGCGGGTCAGTCCAACCCTGTCGAAATACTCCAGCACCTCGACCACCGCGTTGCGGCCGATACCCGCGCGGTCGCGGAAATCCGCGACGGAGAACGTGCCCCCGGGGCACGTGCGCGCGAGCTCGTGCACGATGGCCTCGAAATGCGCCATCGACGCGGGCAGGAAATAGCGCCGCGGGCTCACGCGCACGACGTCGCCGGCCTGGGCCGCGCGCGCCAGGAACGCTTCCAGCGGCTTGAGTTCCAGCCGCAGCGGTTCGAGCATGTCGTGGACGACCGGCGCCTTGTGATCGGGCACGTCGAGCAGGCGGCGCACGCGCCGCCACAACGCATCGTCGCCCCTGGCACGCTGCGCGGCGTGGCCCGGCAGGCGCAGCAGGCCACCGTGGCGCTCGACCAGGCCACGCGCGAGCACGCGCTCGATGACGAGGTCGCGCAGCGCCGCGCGCAGACGCTCGGGCAGTGCGCTGCCGAGCTCGGCCGGCGTCACGCCGGCACGCTCCACGTGCGCGGCGTGGCATCGTTCGAGGGCCGGCACGATCATCGCCTCGAGCGCCGCGAGCCGCTGCGGCGCGAAGCCGAGCACGCGGTCGCCGTGTTCGACAACCACGATCGCGGCCTGCGCGAGCAAGGCTTCGTATTCGGCCGGACCGAGGTTGAAACTCGCGGCAAAGCGCGCGAGCTCGAGTCCGTCGGGCTCGGCGGCGAGCAGCGCCGCGAGCGCCGCCTCGGCGCCGCCGGCCTGCATGGCCGCGAGCCAGGCCAGGCGCCGCGTGCGGTTGCGCCCGCGCACACGGGGCTGCGGATCGATGACCGTACCTCCGCCGAGCGTGCGGCGCGCCGACTGGTCGCGCAGCACGAAGCGGTCACCGTGCACCGCGTGCAGGGGGTGGTCGAGCTGCACCTGTACCAGTCCCTCGGCGCCCGCTTCGATGGCACGGCCATCGATGGTGACCAGGCGCGCAGTGACATCGGCGGCGCCGAGGTGCACGTGCACCGGCGTGCGGTTGGCCAGCGCGCGCGCCTCGCTCGCGAGCACCCGCACGCAGGCATCGAGGCGGCGCGTCGCGAAGGCGCAGCCCGCAGCCGTGATCCAGTCGCCGCGCGCCGGTTCGGCATCGCGCAGGGCGCTGCCGGCGAGATTCAGTGCGCACCGTTCGCCGGCCCGGGCCACGGCGGCCTCGCGATTCTGCGCGTGGATGCCGCGCACCCGCAGCGCGCCCCCCTCAGGCAGGAGGAAGACCTCGTCCTCGAGCGCGGCCTGGCCGCTGAATACCGTGCCGGTGACGACGCGTCCGGCGCCTTTGAGCACGAAGCTGCGATCGACGGCGAGGCGGAAGTTGCCGCCGGCCGGCCGCGGCGGCAGGCTCGCGGCGAGTTCGAGCAGCGCCGCGCGCAGGGTCTCGATGCCTTCGCCGGTGACGGCCGAGACCGGTACCAGCGCACTGCCAGCGAGCGGTGTCGCGGCAAACAGCTCGCGGCACTCGGCGGAGACCGCGGCAAGCCGCGCCGCGTCGACACGGTCGATCTTGGTCAGCGCGATGACCCCGCGCGTCGCGCCGAGCAGGTCGAGGATCGCGAGATGTTCCGCGGTCTGTGGCATCGGGCCGTCGTCGGCGGCGATGATGAACAGCACGACGTCGATTCCGCTCACCCCGGCGACCATGGTGCGGATGAAACGTTCGTGCCCCGGCACGTCGACGAAGCCGGTCACCCGGCCATCGCCCAGGTCGCGATAGGCGAAACCGAGGTCGATGGTCAACCCGCGTGCTTTCTCTTCGGGCAGTCGATCGGTATCGACGCCGGTCAGCGCCTTGACCAGCAGCGTCTTGCCGTGGTCGACGTGGCCGGCCGTCGCGACGATCATGGCGACGGCTCCGCGGAAGCGAATTGCGCGAGCTGCGCACGGAACGCCTGCGCGTCCTCCAGGCAGCGCAGGTCGAACAGCAGCGCCCCGTCGCTGACCCGGCCGACCACCGGCAACGGCAGCTCGCGGAAGCGCGCCGCGAGCCGCTCCGGGGCACGTCCCCCGCCTTTGAGCGGGCGCAGCGCGAGGCCCGCGCTGGGCAATTGCTCGACCGGCAAGGCGCCACTGCCAATCTGGCTCAGGCAATCGATCACGCTGACGGTGGCGATGCCTTGCAGCGCGTCAGCCAGTGCCGGGCGCAGCTGCTCGGCGAGCGCGCGAATGTCCGCCCGCGGTCGCGTCAACAGGCGCAGCGTCGGCAAGCGTTCGCATACGCGCGCCGGGTCGGCATACAAGCGCAGCACCGCGCCGAGCGCGGCGAGCGTCAGCTTGTCTACGCGCAGCGCACGCTTCATGGGATTGCGCCGCACGCGTGCTACCAGCGCCGCACTCCCGGCGATGATGCCGCACTGCGGCCCACCGAGCAGCTTGTCGCCGCTGAACGTGACGAGGTCGGCGCCGGCGGCGAGGGTCTCGGCCACCGTCTGCTCGCGGGGCAGGCCGTAGCGTGCGAGATCGAGCAGCGTGCCGCTGCCGAGATCGACCACGCACGGCAGTCCCGCGTCGTGGGCGATACGTGCCAGTTCCTGCTCGGGCACGGCGGCGGTAAAGCCGCTGACGACGTAGTTGCTCGTATGCACTTTCATCAGCGCCGCCGTGCGTGGCGTGATGGCTTCGACGAAATCGCGCGCGTGCGTGCGGTTGGTCGTACCGACTTCGACGAGCCTCGCACCGGCGCGCGACATCACTTCGGGGATGCGGAA
Organism: Gammaproteobacteria bacterium; assembly: GCA_030429865.1. Classification (GTDB taxonomy): domain Bacteria; phylum Pseudomonadota; class Gammaproteobacteria; genus JACKNG01. Next base: position 25,293 of record JAUIFX010000013.1, read on the forward strand.
CGAACCGCCGATCTCGACCAGCTCGCCACGCGAGACGGGCACCTCGCGGCGGCGCGCGAGGGTGTTGAGCACGAGCAGCACGGCAGCCGCGTTGTTGTTCACCACCGTGGCCGCCTCGGCGCCGCTGAGCCGGCAGATCCAATCCTCGACGAGCGCGTCGCGCTCGCCGCGCCGGCCGCGTGCGAGGTCGAACTCCAGGTTGCTCGCACCCGCGGCGACTGCGCTCATCGCCGCGATCGCTTCCGGCGGCAGCGGCGCGCGGCCGAGGTTGGTGTGCAGCACCGTCCCGGTGAGGTTGAGTACCGGGACCAGTGTTGGCGTCAGCAGTGCCGCGAGGCGCTGCGCGGCGCGCTCGACCAGGGCCGCGCCTCCGGCAGTCGCGGCCGCACCGTCCCCGCGCTCGACGAGACTCGCCCGCGCATCGGCAGCCACCTCGCGAAATACCTCGGTGACCAGCGCCCGCCCGTAGGCGTCGACCAGCGTCAGGCCGCCGGGGGTACGCAGCAGCGCGTCGATCGACGGCACGCGCGCGGGCGGCTCGCGATGCGGCCCGGGCGGCGCACTCACGGCGCGCACGCGCGCCGGCCTGGCGCGGAGCCTGGCAGTCCCATGTGTGATGCTCTCATGACTACGGCTGATGATCGGGGCCGCGGGGGCTCTGGTGCCGTACGGCCCGGGATGGCGCAAGCGTACCAGATCGCCGCGCGCCCCCGGCGCATGGCCGGGCGCTGGAGGCCGGCACGGTTCGTGTTTCGCCGCGCGCGTCCGCGCGCACCGGACAGACGGCGGCGAATGGCCTCGCCCATCGATTTTTTCGATATGCTCTCGACATCAACCGATGCGTCAAAAGGGATATTGCAGCATGCATTCGGCCGGTCGACCGGCACAGCGCAGGCCAAGCCGCTGCGCCACGCCGGCAAGGACAGCATCGTCATCGCGGCCGGTCGAACGCAGCGGCATCCGGCGCGGCGCCAACACACGCGGTCGCACGCGGCGCGGCCTGCCGGCGGCGCGATGAGGATGCGCACGCAGCCGACCACCGGGGCGCCGCGCGTGCTCATCGTCGAAGACGAATCGATCATCGCGCTCGAACTCGGCGAGAGCCTGCGCGAACTCGGTTACGAAGTCGTCGGAATCGCGCACAACGCCGCGGCCGCGGTCGCCCGCGCGCGCGAACTGCGGCCCGATGTCGTGCTGATGGACATCATGCTCGAAGGCGACGAGGACGGCATCGCCGCGGCCGCCGCACTCGGAGAGCACGGTGAGATCCCGGTGATCTTCTGCAGCGCCTACAGCGATGCCGGGACCCTGCGCCGGGCCACTGCGAGCGGCGCACACGCCTTCATCACCAAGCCCTATCGACCCGACCAGGTGCGCGCGCTCGTCGAGACGACCCTCGCGAAAGCGCGCCTGGAACGCGAGATCCGTGATTCGGAACGCTGGTTCAGCGCCGCCATGCGTTGTTGCGGCGATGCCGTCATCGCGACCGATGCGCAAGCCCGCATCCGCTTCGTCAACGCGGCTGCCGAACGCCTGCTGGGCATGGCTCTCGCCGAAGCACGCGAACGCCCCGTCGAGACCGTGATGAAGCTGCTCGGGCCGGGTGGCAGCGAGGTAAGTCCGCACCCGGTCCGCGAGGTGCTCGCACACCCGGCGGCGCCGGCACGCGACACCGGCGCGGCCACGCTCGAGGTCGACGGCGCGCGCGTGCCGGTCGAGGACAGCATCGCCGCGATCCTGGGCGACGACGACACGCTGCTCGGTGCCGTGCTGGTGCTGCGCGACGTCAGCGAACGGCAGCGGCTGGAGCAGGCGCTCGACGCCAGTGCGCGGCGCTATCGCACCGCGTTCGAGCACGCGCTGGCGGGCGTCGTGCTGTTGCAGGTCGACGGGAGCATCGAGGACGCCAACCCCGCGCTGTACACGCTGCTCGGCCACGATCCGGGCACTCTGCATGGGCAACCGGTCGCCCAGTTGCTCGACGTCGCCGAACGCGAACGCGAGCGGCGGCTGCGTCAGCGTCTCCACGCCACGGACAGTGACGGTTTCGAGGCCGAGTTCCGCTTCGTGCGTCGCGACGGTCGCCCCCTCTGGGTCCTGTCGAGCACTGCGCTGCTGCGCGACGGCGCAGGGCTGCCCGCCGGCTATTTCATGCAGGTCATCGATATCGATCGGCGCAAGCAGGTCGAAGCCGAGCTCGAGCGCCTCGCCCATTTCGATGCCGTCACCGGGCTCGTCAATCGTCACGGCCTGCAGCTCGAACTCGAACGTTCGGCCAACGTCGCGCGGCGGCATGCGAGCCGTTTCGCGCTGCTCTACATCGACCTGGATCACTTCAAGCCGGTCAACGACACCCTCGGCCATGACGCCGGCGACGAGGTTCTCGTCGAGGTTGCGCGACGCCTGCTGGCCGTCGCCCGTACCACCGACGTCGTCGCCCGGCCGGGCGGTGACGAGTTCGTCCTGCTCGTCAACGACCTGCGGCGCGCCGCCGACGTGGTGCCGGTGAGCGAGAAGATCCGCACCGCGATCGCCGCACCGCTTCGCGTGCGCGGTCAGCTCTTCGACATCACCGCGAGCATCGGCGTGAGCGTGTTTCCGGACGACACCGAGATCACCACCGAGTTGATGCGTCATGCCGACCAGGCGCTCTACCGGGCGAAGGCCAGCGGCCGCGACGCGACGGCGTTCCACCAGGCGGATGTTGTTGCGCGCGACACGCGTCGCGACTCCCGCCCACTCGACGGCTGAAGCAGAAAGCGTCACGCTCTGCCGATGCGCCTGTCAGTCCAGATCACCCTGGTGACGACCGCGGTCGCCCTGTTCACCACGATCACCGCGGGGATCGTCGCGTATCGTGGGGCGCATGCAAGCGCCGTCGATCGCGCCCTGGCAGCCGCCGAAGCACGCGGGCGCCTCGTCGCACAGCAGTTCGAGACGCGGTTGCGCACCCTGCGCGCCGACGCCATCTCGCTGCGCGAAGGCGCTGCCGTCCGCGCCATGCTCGCCACGCCATCCATGCCATCCACGCCGGCCGGCGGCGGCTGGCCGGACCGTCTCGCGCGCGACTTCGCCGCGCACCTGCAGGCATCACCGGCCTACCGGCGTATCCGCCTGCTGGACGAGCACGGGCACGAACGGCTGGGCCTCGATCGCGACACCGCCGGCACGCCGCGGCGCCGCCCGGCAAGCGGCATCGTGGACGCCCGGGCGCAGCGCCATGTCGCCGCCGGCGAACTCGACGACGGCCGCGTGCACCTCTCCGCGCTTCTGGCCGAAACGGATCCCCGCGCGGAAGCAGCGCTGCCCGTGCCGCTGCTGCGAGCCGCCACCGCGGTCCGCGCAAGCGACGGTGCGCTGGCCGGCGTCCTCGTCATCGACGACGACCTGCGGCCGCTCGCCGCACGCCTCGCGGTACTCGACGAGCTGCCCTTCGACCTGACGATTACCGACGCGGACGGCCGCTGCCTGCTGGTGCCGTCGGACTTCGACGAGGCCGCCGCCTCGCTCGGCTGCGCGGGCCGCGGGAGCGCCGGGCCCGCGCTCGACGCCGCCGCCGACGGACGCACGACGTGGCAAGACGCCGCTGGCGTCGTGCGCTACCTCGCGGTCGCGCGCGCCGACGTCGGCAGCGGTCCACCGTTGATGATCGTGCAGCAAGCCGACCGCGCGACGCTCGTCGGCGGTGCCAGCGGGCTGACCCGGGCGATCCTGCGCAGCGCGGCCGTCATCGTGCTCTTCGCGGTAGCGATCGGCATGCTGCTGGCGCGCTCGGTGGTACGTCCGCTCGAGAGAATGTCGCGCGCAGTGGCCGGTTTCGCCGGCCGCGGGCGTCTCGAGGCGCCCGCCGGCGGCAGCACCGAGATCGTGCACCTCGGCCGCGCCTTCGAGCAGATGGCGCGCGAGATCGACCAGCGTACCGGCCAGCTCGAACGCGACGAGCGGCGCTTCCGCCAGCTCGTCGAACACTCACCGGTCGGCACGCTCGTGGTGGACGGCGATGGTCGCATCGTGCTCACCAACAGCCGCGCGGAAACCCTGTTCGGCTACGCGCCGGGAGCGCTGCTCGGCGAGCCCGTCGATCGCCTCGTGCCGAACGACCAGCGCGAGGCTCACCCGGCCCTGCGCCGTGCTTACGCGGCGCGGCCGACGCCGCGCCCGATGGGTGGCGAGCGCGAGCTGTACGCGCAACGCCGGGACGGCAGCACCTTCCCCGTCGAGGTCGCACTCAACCCGCTCGCCGAAGGTGACGGCGCGCACATCGTCGCCTCGATCGTCGACATCACCGAGCGCAAGGCCGCGGCCGACTTCATGCACGGCGCACTGCGGGAAAAGGAAGTGCTGCTACGCGAGATCTACCACCGCGTGAAGAACAACCTGCAGACGCTCAGTTCGCTGATCGCACTGCAACAGCGGCGCGCGCCACCCGGGTTGCCGCGCGAGCTGCTGCGCGACAGCGGCGCGCGCATCCACGCGATGGCGCTCGCCCACGAGATGCTGCATCGCTCGGACGCCGTCGAAGACGTCGACTTCGCCGCCTACGCGCGCGAACTGTTGCGGCACATCGAAACCGTACACGGCGTCGATGCCGCGCGCATCGAGATCGTCTGCCACAGCGAACCGTTGCGCCTCGACGTCGACCGCGCGATTCCGCTCGGCCTGATCCTCAACGAGCTCGTCGTCAACAGCCTCAAGCACGCCTTTCCCGGGTCACGCCGCGGGCGTATCGCGGTAACCCTCGGCCATGATGCCGGGCACGCGTCGCTGACGGTGAGCGACGACGGTATCGGCTGCGACGTCGATCTCGAGCCCGGCGCCGAACACCTCGGCCGGACGCTGGTGCGCAGCCTGGTCGAGCAACTGGGCGCCGAGCTTCACATGAGCGGCGACGCCGGCACCTCGGTCACCGTGCGTGTGCCGCTCGAGCCCCGGCCGTCCTAGCGCCCGGTGAACACCGGCGCGCGCTTCTCGACGAATGCGCGCATGGCCTCTTTCGAATCCTCGGTCTTGCCGAGTTCGCCGGTCATGCTCTGCTCGAAGCGGTAACCGTCGCGCAGGCTCATCTGCTCGATCTGGTTGAGCGCATGCTTGGCGAGCTTCGAGGCAATCGGGCTCTTGCCGGCGATTTCCCGCGCGATGGCGAGCGCTTCGTCGAGGAGCTGCTCGGGCGCGGTGCACGCTTCGACCACGCCGAGCCGGTAGAGCTCGGGGCCGAATACGCGCAGTCCCGTCAGCATCATGCGGCGCAGGCGCGAATGCCCGAACAGGCGTTGCGCGTGGCGGCCGCCGCCGAGCAGGCCGACGTTGATCTCCGGCAGACCCAGGCAACCGGTCTCGCTCGCGAGCAGGATGTCGCACGACGCCGCCAGCGCCAGCCCGCCACCGAGAGCCGGGCCGTTGATCGCGGCGATGACCGGCTTCTGGCACTCCATGATGCTGTGGTAGGCCTCGCGTGCCCGGCGCGAGTTCTGCCAGTGATCGCCGGCCTCGCGTGCCTTGCCGACACGCTCCTTGATGTCGGCTCCGGCACAGAAGCACTTGCCCTCACCGGTCAGTACGGCAACGCGGATGTCGTCGCGGTCACTGATGGTGTCGAAGGTCCAGGCGACCTCCTCGAGCAGGCGCTGGCTGTGCGCGTTGACGGGCGGGTTGGCGAGCTGGACGAGGGCAACGTGGTCCTCGACCAACGCGAGCTTGACGACTTCGGGGGTCACTGTGCGCGTACTCCGGCTGGATGAATGAATGCGAACGGCCAGTGTACGGAATCGCGACACGGCACCGAAAGGCGCCGGGCGGGCGCACGGCCCCGTGGCCGTTGCAGGTAAACTGTCGGGATCCCGCCTCCGGAGAGCCCTCATGTCCCAGACCGCCCCCGCCCCCGCCGCGATGGAGACCGACCTCGAAACCATCGAGATGCTCGCCGCCAGCGCGGCCGACTTCTGCACCCGCTCGCTCGACGTCACCCGTCTGCGTGCCCTGCGCAACGAGGGCGTCGCGCACGACGCCAACCTGTGGCGCGAGATGTGCGAGCTCGGCTGGGGCGCGATCGTCGTGCCGGAGGCTGCCGGCGGCCTGCACCTCGGCGCGCAGGCGGTCAACGCGGTGTGCCGCGAACTCGGCCGCGTCGTCGCGCCCGAACCGATGCTCGAATGCGGCGTCGCCGTCAGCGCCCTGCTGGCTCAGATCGACGGCACTGACGAGCTGCTCGCGGCGGTCAGCAGCGGCACGCTGCGCCTCGGCGCGGCGCTCGCCGAGGACGGCGAGCTGGCCGGCGGCGCCACGCGCTTCGGCGCCGCCCGCGCCGACGATGGCTACCGGCTCAGCGGTGCGCTGCGCCAGGTGCCGCTCGGCGCGACGGCCGATGGCTGGTTGGTGCCGGCCACGCTGGACGGCGAGGCGGCCCTGTTCCATCTCGTCCCGGGCATGTCCGGGCTCGACGTCGACGTGCTCCCGCAGGCTGACGGCAGCAGTCATGCCACGCTCAGCTGCGACGCGCTGGTGGTTGGCGCGACCGCCTTGCTCGGACGCGGAGCGGCGGTCGAGAACGCGCTCGGCTACGCGCGCGAACTCGCGCGCCTGGCGACCAGCGCCTACCTGCTGGGGCTTGCCGAGCGCCTGTTCGACATCACCCTCGACTACCTCAAGACGCGCCAGCAGTTCGGCCGCCCGATCGGCAGCTTCCAGGCCCTGCAGCATCGCGCGGTCGATCTCTACATCCAGAAAATCATGGCCGCGGCCGTCGTCGAGGAAGCCGCGCGCACCTTCGACAGCGCCGCCAGCGCCGGCGCCCGCGCGCGCGCGGCGAGCCGTGCCAAGCATCGCGCCACCGAAGCGGCGCTGCTGATCGCGCGCCAGGCAGTCCAGCTGCACGGCGGCATCGGTTATACCGACGAGTGCGACGTCGGGCTGTTTCTCAACCGTGCGCTGACTCTGGCCGCGCGCCACGGCAACGCGAGTTTTCATGCCCGGCGCCTGGCCCGGCTGGTGCGCGGCGAGGAAGGCGACGCCGAAGCTGCCGCCCGGCCGCTGCCCGCGGCGCCCGCCAACGGCGAGTGGGACAGCATCTCCGACGAGGATTTCCGCCGCATCGTGCGCGACTTCTTCGAGCGCGAATATCCGGCCGAGCTGCGCTACCCGTCGGCGCGCCTGCGCTGGGCGGAGATCCGCGACTGGTACCTGACACTCTCGCGCCAGGGCTGGGTGGCGCCGGCCTGGCCGGCCGCCCACGGCGGCATGGGGCTGTCGCCGTCGAAGCTGCTCATCTACATCGAGGAACAGGAGCGCTGGGGTGTCGGCCGTGCGCCGGACATGGGTATCCAGATGGTCGGCCCGCTGCTGATCCGTCACGGCACCGAGGCGCAGCGCGCGCGCTACCTGCCCAAGATCCTCTCCGGCGAGAACGTCTGGTGCCAGGGCTACTCGGAACCCAACGCGGGCTCGGACCTCGCGAGCCTGCGCACCGAGGCGGTGCGAGACGGCGACGAGTTCGTCATCAACGGGCAGAAGACCTGGACCACGCTGGCCCAGGACGCGACCCACATGTTCTGTCTCGCCCGTACGTCGAAGGAAGGCAAGCCCCAGCAGGGCATCAGTTTCTTCCTCATCGATTTCGCGCAGCCCGGCGTGACGATCCGCCCGATCCGCAACATCGCCGGGCACGAGGAGTTCTGCGAGGTGTTCCTCGACAACGTGCGCGTGCCGGCCGACTGCCTGGTCGGCGAGCTGAACCAGGGCTGGACCATCGCCAAGGCCCTGCTCGGTTTCGAGCGCATCTTCATCGGCAGCCCCAAGCAATCGCAATACTGCCTGCAGCGGCTCGAGGTGCTGGCGGCAGCGGCCGGGCTGCTCGAGGACGCGGCCTTCACCGATCGCCTGACCCGGCTCGAGCTCGACGTGCTCGACCTCGAGACCACCTACCAGCGCTTCGCCGACATCGTGCGCCGCGGCGAACCCCTCGGCCCGGACGTCTCGCTGCTCAAGATATGGGGCACCGAGACCTTCTCGCGCCTGTCCGAGCTGATGGTCGAGGCGGCCGGCGCCGACGGCGCGACGCTCGGCCGCCTGGCCTTCGGCGACAGCGCGGTCGACGTGCTGAGCCAGTTCTACAACGCCCGCCCGGCGACCATTTACGGCGGCTCGAACGAAATCCAGCGCAACATCATCGCCAAGAACGTGCTCCGGCTGCCCGGCTGAGCAGCGCCCTGCGCCCGCGCCGCCGGCGTCCGCCCCGGCGGCCAAACCGGCACGGCGTTTCATCTGTCCGCAACACGCAAGGGGTGTAAGATACGGGGCTCGGTCAACCAGGAATCGCTTACGGGGGGAACGTGTCCGAAATCCAATTCGCCACACCACAAACGGTCAAGGAAGCCGTCAAATGCCTGGCCGGCGCCAAGGGCAAGGCCAGGGTACTCGCCGGAGGCACCGACCTGCTCGTACAACTGCGCGCAGGCTTCGTGCGTCCCGGCCTCATCGTCGACATCAAGCACATCCCCGAGCTGCGCAAGGTCAAGCGCGAGGACGGCGGATTCCGCATCGGCGCCGCCGTCTCGGGCGCCGAACTCGGCGCCAACGCCGCGGTCAAGAAGGCCTGGCCGGGCGTCGTCGAAGGCCTCGAGCTGATCGGCTCGACGCAGATCCAGGGCCGCGCCTCGCTCGGCGGCAACCTGTGCAACGGCTCACCCGCGGCCGACAGCGTGCCGGCCCTGATCGCGGCCGCTGCGACCTGCCACATCGCCGGCCCCAAGGGCACGCGCGAGGCCAAGGTCGAGGACATCGTCAGCGGTCCGGGCAAAACGACCCTGAAGCCGGGCGAATTCGTCGTCAGCTTCTTCCTGCCCAAGCGTCCCAAGCGTTCGGGCGACGCCTACCTGCGGCTCATTCCGCGGACCGAGATGGACATCGCCGTGGTCGGCGCCGGCGTCAGCCTGGCGCTGGATTCGAAAGGCGTCTGTACCGAGGCGCGTGTCGCCCTCGGCGCCGTCGCGCCCAAGGCCGTGCTGGTCAAGGCGGCCGGTAAAGCCCTCGTCGGCACCAAGGTCGACGACGCCGCGCTCGAAGCGATGGCGGCAGCCTGTCGCGACGCCTGCAAGCCGATCGACGACAAGCGCGGCACCGTCGCGTACCGCACCAAGGTGGCCGGGGTTCTCGCCCAGCGCGCCGCCCGCATCGCGCTCGCGCGCGCCACCGGAGAATGAGGCAAGCACGATGGCCAAACACCACGTCACCACCACCATCAACGGCGACCCGGCCGAATTCCTCTGCGAGACGCAGCAGACCCTGCTCGACTGCCTGCGTGACGAACTCGGCCTGACCGGCAGCAAGGAAGGCTGCGCATCCGGCGACTGCGGCGCCTGCAGCGTGATGCTCGACGGGCGCCTCGTGTGCGCCTGCCTCGTGCTCGGCGTGGAAGCCGAGGGCGCCACGATCGAGACCATCGAGGGCGTCGCCCAGGGCGACGAACTGCACCCGCTGCAGAAGCACTTCCTCGAGGACGCCGCGCTGCAGTGCGGCGTGTGCACGCCGGGCTTCATCGTCGCGGCCAAGGCGCTGCTCGAACACAACCCCGACCCCACCGAGACCGAGGCCCGCTACTGGTTGGCGGGCAACCTGTGCCGCTGCACCGGTTACGACAAGATCATCAAGGCCGTGATGAATGCCGCGGCCGAAATGCGAGGAGCATGAGCCATGGGTAACGAAGAAGATATCGGCAAGATCATCGATTACAGCGGGCGCGAGTTCCAGTACATCGGCAAGCGCACCATCCGCCCCGACGGCGTCGACAAGGTCACCGGCCGCGCCAACTTCGGCGCCGACTTCACCGTCAACGGCATGATCCACGGCCGCGTCGTGCGCAGCCCGCACGCGCACGCGAAGATCAAGAAAATCAATGTCGACAAGGCGCTCAAGCTCGACGGCGTGAAAGCCGTGATCACGGGCAAGGACTTCCCCGAGATCGACATCAACGACAAGGCCGTGGGCGAAGTCGTGGTCAGCTACTACGACATGGCGCACAACATCATCGCGCGCGACAAGGTGTACTACGACGGTCACGCCGTCGCCGCGGTCGCCGCGACCACGCCGGACATCGCCGAGAAGGCGGCCAAGCTGATCGAGGTCGAGTACGACGTCCTCAAGCCCGTGATGACGGCCGCCCAGGCGATGAAGAAGAACGCCCCCGTGCTGCACAAGCACATCCACACGGCGGGCGTCGAACCCGCGCCCGAGAAGCCGTCCAACGTCGCCAGCCGCACCGAGTTCAAGCTCGGCGACCCGGCGGCGGGCTTCGCCGACGCCGATGTCATCGTCGAGCGCGAGTTCTCGACGCAGACCGTGCACCAGGGCTACATCGAGCCGCACGCCTGCTGCGCGAGCATTTCCGCCGATGGCAACACCAACATCTGGTGCTCGAGCCAGGGCCAGTTCATGGTCCGCGCCTACACGGCCAAGATCTGCGGCATGGAAACCTCCAAGGTCAAGGTCATTCCGGCCGAGATCGGCGGCGGCTTCGGCGGCAAGACGGTCGTCTACCTCGAGCCGCTCGCGGTGATGCTGGCGAAGAAGGCCGGCCGCCCGGTCAAGATGGTGATGACCCGCGACGAAGTGCTGCGCGCCACCGGTCCGACCTCGGGCGGTACCGCGCGGGCCAGGATCGGCGCGAAGAAGGACGGCACCATCGTTGCCGGTGAACTCGAACTGGTCTACGAGGCCGGCGCCTATCCCGGTTCCCCGGTAGCACTCGGCTGCATGACCGGCTTTGCGCCCTACGACATCAAGAACGTCTCCTGCGTCGGCTGGGACGTTCTCGTCAACCGGCCCAAGGCTGCCGCCTACCGCGCGCCCGGCGCGCCGGTCGCCGCCTTCGGTGTCGAATGCACGCTCGACGTGCTGGCCGAAGAGCTCGGCATGTGCCCGCTCGAACTGCGCATGAAGAACGCCGCGGTGGAAGGCACGCAGGCGCCCTACGGCGTCAAGTTCAACCGCATCGGCTACAAGGAAACCCTGGAAGCGGCCAAGGCACACCCGCACTGGAGTGCCCCGCTAGGCCCCAACCAGGGCCGCGGCATTGCCTCCGGCTTCTGGTTCAACATCGGCGGTACTTCGAGCGCCGAGGTCATGGTCAACGAGGACGGTACCGTCATCGTCGCCACCGGCAACCCGGACATCGGCGGCTCGCGCGCCTCCATGGCACTGATGGCGGCCGAGGTGCTCGGCATCGACGTCGCGCGCATCAAGCCGCTCGTCGCCGACACCGAGTCGGTGCCGTTCTCGATGCTGACCGGCGGCTCGCGCGTCACCTTCGCGACCGGCAAGGCGGTCATCGAGGCGGCCCAGGACGCGGTCAACGATCTCAAGCGCCGCGCGGCCAAGATCTGGGACGTCGACGTCGACCAGGTCGAATGGGAGAACGGCCAGGCGGTGTGCATCGAGTCGACCCAGCACAAGCCGCTCAGCATCGCGGCCATCGCGGCCAAGGCCGACAAGACCGGCGGCGCGATCAGCGGGCGCGCCAACATCAACGCAACCGGCGCGGGCCCGGGCTTCGGCACGCATATCTGCGACGTCGAAGTCGACCCGGAGACCGGGTACGTCACGGTGCTGCGCTACACCGCCATCCAGGATGTCGGCAAGGCCATCCATCCGAGCTACGTCGAGGGCCAGCTGCAGGGCGGTGCCGTGCAGGGTATCGGCTGGGCGCTCAACGAGGAGTACGTCTACAGCGAGGACGGGCGCCTGCTGAACACCGGCTTCCTCGATTACCGCATGCCGGTGGCGTCGGACCTGCCGATGATCGACACCGTCGTCGTCGAGGTGCCCAACCCCGGGCATCCCTACGGCGTGCGCGGCGTCGGCGAGACGCCCATCGTGCCGCCGCTAGCGGCAGTGGCCAACGCCGTGTCGCATGCCATCGGCAAGCGTGTCACGGACCTGCCGCTGTCGCCGCCGCGCCTGCTCGCGGTCATCGACGGCAAGTAGGACTGCACGAGGTTCCGCCGTGGCGAAGGTCGTCCTGCCGCTCGAGGTAGCGCGCGCCTTCGCCGACGGCGAGACCGATCACGCGGTCGAGGCGCGCGACGTGCGCGCCCTCGTCCGCGCACTCGAGGAGCGCTTCCCCGGCATTGCCGAACGCCTCAGCCGCGGCACCGCGGTGGCCGTCGACGGCGAAATCTACCAGGACTGGTTCCTCGAGGAAGTCCGCCCGGACAGCGAGGTGCGCTTCCTGCCGGCCATCGAGGGCGGCTGAGCAAACCGGCGGCCAGCACCATGGCACGCGCGCTGATCGCCGCCGGCATCGGGCTCCTCGCGCTCGGCCTGCTGCTGCATTACGCGCCGTGGACGCTCAACTGGTTCGGGCGCCTGCCAGGCGACATCCGCATCGAGTCGGGCCGCACGCGGGTGTTCGTGCCGCTGACCTCGATGCTCGTCGTCAGCGTCGTCGTGAGCCTGCTGCTCTACCTGTTCCGGCGCTGACCTGCGGCGCGCGGCGCGCCGTGATGACGGCCGCGGCGGCCGCCGAAGACATCGACCGCCTCAACCGCTGCGGCTGACCACGGCGGCCGTCGCGATGAGTTCGTCGAGCAGGGCCAGGCTAGCGCGCGCCGGCCAGGCGAAGGGATCGAGCACGGCCTTCTCGCCATACTTGAGCAGCAGGGACGGATTCACCCGCGCGGCATTGACATAGCCCATGGTCCAGCCGCCGAAACGGCGCTCGTCGATCTCCGAGTAGCTCAACAGACGTACCTGCTCGTGGCGATCGTCGCGCACGATCGCGTTGTAGAGCTCGCAGACCTCGTCACGTCCCCCCTCGAGGACCTGCATGAACAGCCGGTCGTGGTAGACGAGGATCCCGGTGATGCCGCGTGCCGGGTTGCCTTTCAATGACTGCGCGAGGATCGCGTCGATGACGCTGGTGCTGAGTGGCGCGGCCGGACGGCTCGCGTAGAGGAGTCGGACGAGCATGTTCAGCGCTTCAAATCGATGAGGGAGAGAAACTCACGGCGCAAGGCCGCATCCTTGAGGAACGAGCCGCGCATGACGCTGTTGACCATCTTCGTCGCGGTGTCCTTCACGCCGCGCCAGTGCATGCAGTAGTGGTCGGCCTCGAACACCACGGCGAGCCCGTCCGGACTGACCTTGCCCATCAGCAGGTCGGCGAGCTGGATGATCGCCTCCTCCTGGATCTGCGGCCGGCTCATGACCCAATCGGCCAGCCGGTTGTACTTCGACAGTCCGATCAGGTTCGAATGTTCGTTCGGCATCAGGCCGACCCACAGGCGGCCGATGATGGGGCACAGGTGGTGACTGCAGGTGCTGCGCACCGTGATGGGCCCGACGATCATCAGCTCGTTGAGCCGCTCGACGTTCGGGAACTCGGTGACCGGCGGCGCCGGCGCATAACGGCCGCGGAACACTTCGGTCAGGAACATCTTGGCCACGCGGCGCGCCGTTTCCTGCGTGTTGTGGTCGCTGTCGGTATCGATCACCAGGCTCTCGAGCACGTCGCGCATGCGCGCCTCGACTTCGTCGAGCATCTGTTCGAGTTCGCCGTCGGCAATGAACTCGGCGATGTTGTCGTTGGCATGGAAACGCTGGCCGGCATCGAGGATGCGCTCGCGGATACGACGCGAAACCGGCATCGTGCTGCCCTGTTCCGGAGGGTTCGCGGGATCGTTCATGGGGGCTGCGGTCTCGTCGTGCATGGCGGAGCAGTCGCCGCCATCGCGGCCTGCTGGCGGCATGAGTGCCGCGCGGCCAGACAGTGTACGGCGCGGCGTGCGAAATTCAAACGTACCCGCAACAGGGACATTCCGCGCCAGCGTCGCGCAGGCGCCGTCGCAGCGGCGCGAACCCGCGAAGCCGGCGGCTCGCGCCCGTGGCGGCGCGGGCGCGCGGAGGCCTCGCGCCGCGCCTCCGGCCAGGCGCGAAGCGTTCACGCGAGCGGACGTGCGAAACTGAGCTCGTTGCCATCGGGGTCGCGCAGATGGAAATAGCGCTCGCCCCAGGCGGCATCCGACGGTGCCATCTCGGGGCTGAAACCGGCGTCTCGCGCGCGTGCGTACATCGCGTCGACGTCGCTGACGTAGAGGATGACGCGCCCCCAAAGGGTCGCCGGGACGCGGCCGCGCGCCACGTTGATGTAGCCAACGCCGGCGCGAAAGCTCGTGAACGGCGCTTCGGCGCCCCCGTAGACGGGCTCGAAGCCGAGCGCCTCGTAGAACGCGACGGCGCGCGCCATGTCCGCGGTGAAGAACGTGACCGCGCTGATGCCTTCGATGGTGACCGCCTCATCCGTCATCGCCCTGCTCCGCGCCAGCTCCTGGCGTACAGCTTGCGCGAGCGCCCCGCGGCCTGCAAACGCCACGGACACCCTGTACGGTCAGGCCACACGCGCGCGGTTTATTTGTCGCCGTGAAAGCGACATCATCGAGGCGCTGCGGCCATGCGCCGCGCCGCAATCCGACAATCGAGGAGAGGTTCCATCATGCCCCACATCACGCGCAAAGGCGTCAAGGTCTACTACGAAAGCTTTGGCAGCGGCCCCGCCATCGTCTTCCTGCACCCCTGGAGCACCAATCGCTTCATCTGGACGTTCCAGCTGATGCACTTCGCCCGCAGCCACCGCTGCATCGCCGTCGACCACCGTGGACATGGTCAGTCGGACAAGCCCGAAGGCGGTTACGCCATTCCCGAGATGGCCGCCGACGTGGCTGCCATCCTCGACGATGCCGGCGTCGACCGCGCGATCCTCGTCGGCAATTCGATCGGCGGCATGGTCGCGATGCAGACCAGCCTCGACTACCCGGAGCGCGTCGTCGGCAACCTGATCCTCTCGAGCGCGACCAACATGGCGGCATCGGCGCCGCCGGAAATGGCGGAGGCGATGCAGACCGACTGGCGCGGCATGTTCAGCGGCCTGCTCGACGCCGCCGTCTCCGCCAGGTCCAAGGCCACGCGGCCGGAAATCGGCGCCTACATGGAAGGCTGCTTCCGCGTCGAGAGCAATTTCACCGAAGGCGTGTTCTTCACCAGCGCGGCCGACCCGGGCGGCGTGTTCAACTGGAACATCTCCGACCGCCTCAAGGACATCACCCAGCCGACCCTGATCCTGGCCGGCGAGGAGGACGGCGCGACCACCGTCGAGCACAACCAGTTCCTGGCCGACAACATCCCCGGCGCGGAGATCAAGATTTTCAAGGACGTGGGGCACTTCCTGCAGCTCGAGCAGCCGATGACGTTCAACGAGGAGCTGAGCGCCTTCGTCGCCCGGGTGACGCCCTGAATCCGCGGCACGGTCGCCGCTGGCCGGCGGCCGTGCCTGACCTCGATCAAGCCGTTTCGGGCCGCGACTCTGTCACAATGACGTCACATTCCTGACGTCCCGGGAGGCGATGATGATCTCGCTACGCGATTGCATGGAGTATCTTCACCTGACGAACGAAGAGATCGACGCGATTGCGGAGCACGAGCACGTGCCGCCGATCATCGCCGCCGAGCTCGGCGCCTACCTGACCGCGAACGAAGCCGGCGAGCGCATGCTCAAGCGCATGATCCTCGACGACATCATGCACGCGGCCGACCACGGTGACATTGCCCGCGTCGAGCAGCTCACCCAGGTCCTCAAGCACTTCATCGCCACCCACCCGGATCTGGATTGAACGCGGGCTCCGCCCTCGATGGCCGTGCGGCCGGCGACGACATGGGGATGTCGCCACCGTGAGTGAAGACATCGCGCGGCCGCGTCGCGACGCCGCACCACTGTTCGCGCGAATCGACCGCCTCTACCACGGACACGATGCGCCGGCGCAGCGTTTCCGCTGGGGGCTGTTGTTGTTCGATGTCGTCTGCATTCTTTATTTCGTCGTTGCGTCATTCCTGCACCATGTCGACGATCTGCACATCATCGAGGAACTCATCGGCATCCTCTACCTCGCCGAGTGGTCGGCGCGCTGCTACATCGCCCGCGGACGCCTGCGCTTCGTATTCAACCCGGTCGGACTCGCCGACCTCGTCGTCATCTGCTCACTGCTCGCGCCTAGCCTCACCGAGAACTTCCTTTTCCTGAGAGTGATCCGCGCCCTGCGCCTGCTGCGCTCCTACCATGTCATCCGCGAGCTTCGCGAGCATTCGCGTTTCGTGCGCAGGCACGAAGACATCATCTTCAGCGTGGTCAATCTGCTCATCTTCATCTTCGTGATGACCGCCTTCGTCTACGTCCTGCAGATTGGCCGCAACCCGGCGATCAGGGAGTACGTCGATGCGCTCTACTTCACCATCACGGCGCTGACGACGACGGGTTTCGGCGACATCACGCTGATCGGCACGAGCGGCCGCATCCTCGCCGTGCTCATCATGATCTTCGGCATCTCTCTGTTCCTGCGCCTCATCCAGACGATTTTCCGCCCGGAGAAGGTACGCTTCGAGTGCCCGGCCTGCGGGCTCGTACGGCACGACAACGACGCCGTTCACTGCAAGCACTGCGGCGCGCTGCTGCACATCCAGACCGAGGGCAGCATCTGAGGCAGCATGCCGTCCGCACCGGCGGTGCGTGCGGCCCGCCGCCGCAGCTCACGGCTGCATTGGCCCGTCGCATACGTGGGTCGCGCCGTCGGGCATGCCGCCGTCGGCGATGATCCCGGCCAGCGACGGCATCATCCCGCGCATCATCTCGCCGCATTTCGCGAGTTCGGCGATCTCCGGCGAAGCGGCCATGCGCCGTCCGTAGTCGATGGCACGCGCCTGGGCGGCGTCGCGCTCACCGCTGGCACACAGCGCCTGGATCTCGCGGGCGAGCGCCTCCCCTTCGTGCTGCATCTGCCCGAGCGCATCCTGGTCGACGTTCTGCAGGCAGGCCTGCATGCGCGCGGCATGTGCCTGGAGCTGCTCGAGCTGCGCCGGATCGGGCATCGGCATGTTCTGCTGCATCTGGCGCGCCTGTTCCATCAGGCGGCGCATCTCTTCCTCGCTCGGCGCCTGGGCGGGACTGACGGATGCCGCCGCGCCGAGCACGACGGCGACGAGGGAAACCAGGGCGAGACGATTCATCATGCAAGACTC
>JAUIFX010000211.1 GCA_030429865.1 Gammaproteobacteria bacterium
AGCGCCCGCACCACCCTGCCCGACGTTCACACGTGGCCCCCGACCGCGCCCCGCACCGCTCACTCGGCGCCATTGCCGGTGCGCTGCTGCTCGCCACCGCGAGCGCCGGCGCGGCAGCGGCCCCGTGGCGCGTTCGCGCGCCCGGTGACGAAGCGCCCCGGGCCGAGGTCGTCAACGACCAGGGCGACCTCCTCGCAGTGTACCGCGGCGCTGGCGATGCCGTGCTCGCGGAGTTCGTCACGGCGGCGCCGAGCCCGCTCGGCGCGACCAGCTGTCCGACCTTCCAGATCGATCAGCGCCGCCCCCTGCATCACTTCGAGCGCGGTGAGCGCTGTTCGGTGCAGGGCCACCGCGCGCGCTTCACGCTCGCCCGCCTCGACGGCCGGCGGCTCGAATCGGCCGTGCTCTACCAGCTCATGAACGGCAGTACGGTCGCCTTCCGCTTCGTCACGGGCAACGGCGCCTACCACGAGACGCGCTTCCCGCTGACGCGGTCGAAGAACGCGATGCTGCGCGTGCTCGGTCGCGATCTCGACGTGCAGCCGGGCGAGCCCGAGTAGCGCCTTACCGCCCGCCACGCCATGAAGCTCGAAGTCGTCGAATCACTCGCCGGCATCGCACCCGGGACATGGGACGCGCTGGCGGGCGAGGATCCGTTCCTGCGTCACGGCTTTCTCCATGGCCTCGAAGACACCGGCTGCCTCGAACCGCAAGGCTGGTATCCGCAGCACGTCCTCGCGCGGGTCGACGGCGAACTGGTCGGTGCGCTGCCGCTCTACCTGCGCGACAACTCCTACGGCGAGTTCGTCTTCGACTGGAGCTGGGCCGACGCCTATGAGCACGCCGGCGGCCGCTACTATCCCAAGCTCGTCACCGCGGTGCCCTTCTCGCCGGTCAGTGGCCGCCGCGTGCTGGTCCGCGACGACGCACATGGCGAGCGCGCCGCGCGCGCGCTCGTCGACGCCGCGGTACAGCTGTGCAACGACAACGGCTTGTCGTCATGGCACTGCCTGTTCCTCAGCGAGGCCGAGAAGCAGCTGTGCGAGGATGCCGGCCTGGCCGCGCGGCTCGGCTGCCAGTACCACTGGTTCAACGACGGCTACGCCGACTTCGACGCCTTCCTGGCCGCGCTGAGTTCGAAGAAGCGCAAGCAGGTGCGCCGCGAGCGGCGCCAGGTGGCGGCGCAGGAACTCACCATCGAGACGCTCGCCGGCGACGCGATCACGCCGGCGCACTGGTCGGTGTTTCACGACTTCTACTGCTCGACCTTCCACCGCAAGTGGGGTGAGCCGCGCCTCAACGAGGCCTTCTTCCAGACGCTCGAGGCGCGCCTGCCGGGGGCGCCGGTGCTGATCCTCGCGCGCGCCGGCAGCGATTACGTCGCCGGCGCGTTCGCGCTGCGCGGCGGTGACACGCTGTATGGGCGCCACTGGGGCTGCACTGCGCGCTACGACAACCTGCATTTCGAGCTGTGCTACTATCAAACCATCGATTTCTGCATCCGCCACGGCCTGCGCAGACTCGACGCCGGGGCCCAGGGCGAGCACAAGCTTGCACGCGGCTTCGTACCGGTGCAGACATGGTCCACGCACTGGATCCGTGACGCCGGTTTCCGTCGCGCCGTGCAGGACTTCGTGAACCAGGAACGGCATGCGCTCGAACAGTACATCGCCAGCCTCGACGACCATCTCGCCTTCCGCCGAAACGACGCCTGAGCCGAACGGCGCGCGCGTGGCGTCCAGACGACTTCCAGCAGGCCCGACGGCGTGGACGCCCCCGGCCTGAACCGCCCGCTCTACTGGGTCGCCGAACGCTGCCTGGCCGCCGACTTCCCCCCCACCACGCACGCCGTCGACGAGCCCCAGGGCCTGCTCGCCATCGGCGGTGACCTCGGCCCGGCGCGCCTCGTCAACGCTTACCAGCGCGGCATCTTCCCCTGGTACTCCGACGGCCAGCCCATCCTGTGGTGGTCACCCGAACCGCGCTCGGTGCTCGCGCCGTGGGACGTGCGCATTTCGCGTAGCCTCGCCAAGCGTCTGCGCAACGGCGGTTTCGAGCTCGACTTCGACCGCGACTTCGCGGCCGTCATCGCCGCCTGCGCGGCGCCGCGCGACGATGCCGGTGGAACCTGGATCACCGACGACATGCGCGCCGCCTACCTCACCCTGCACCGCGGCGGCTACGCGCACTCGGTCGAGTGCCGCCTCGATGGCGAACTCGTCGGCGGCCTCTACGGCGTCGCGCTCGGCCGCGTGTTCTTCGGCGAATCGATGTTCAGTCGCGTACGCGACGCTTCCAAGGTGGCCTTCGTACACCTGTGCCGCCTGCTCGAGGCGTGGCACTACGAACTGATTGATTGCCAGCTGCCGACCGCCCACCTGGCAAGCCTCGGCGCGCGGCTGATGCTGCGCGGACCGTTCGAGCAGGCGCTGGCGAGGCTCGTCGCCGAGCCCCCGGCGGCTCGGGCCTGGCGGACCGCGCCATGAACGAGCCGCCGACCCTGCCGCGCATCGGCTTTTTCACCTCGCCGCCGCATGAATGCGGCTACCTTGCCGACCGCACGGCGGTGACGATGTTCGCCGATCCGCGGATCCGGCTCAGCACGGAGACCTACAGCTGGCTTTCCGCGCACGGCTTCCGGCGCAGTGGCACCCATGTCTACCGGCCGCACTGCGGCAGCTGCAACGCGTGCGTCGCGGTGCGCATCGCGGTCGACGACTTCCGCCCACGGCGACGCCATCGCCGCACCCTGGCGCGCAACGCCGATCTCACCGTGCGGGAACGGCCGGCGCGCTTCGACGGCGAACACTTCGCGCTCTACGAACGCTACCTGCGCGCGCGCCATCCCGACTCGCAGATGGACTCGACGAACCCCAGCGCGTACATGAGCTTCCTCACCGCCGGCTGGTGCGACACCCGCTTCTACGAGTTCCGCCGTCGCGACGAACTGCTTGCCGTGGCCGTGGTCGACGTGCTCGACGACGGCCTGTCGGCGGTCTACACCTTCTTCGCGCCCGAGCAGAACGCGCGCAGCCTGGGCCGCTACGCGATCCTGCAGCAAATCGAGTGGGCGCGCGCGGCCGGCCTGCCGTGGGTCTATCTCGGCTACTGGATCGCCGAGTGCAGCAAGATGAACTACAAGACCGAGTTCGAGCCGCTCGAGCGTTTCCGCGACGGCGCCTGGGTGCGCGATCCCGGCCGCGGCGCCGGCGCGCCCTGAGCCCGGTCCGCGGTGCCGCCGGCAGACATGGCACGGGCTTTGCCGGCGCAGCCCGTTTCAGGCAGAATTGCGCGCTTGCGCGCTCCAGCGCCGCCTGCTTCCGGGAGACAGCATCCAGTTCATGGCTAAAGAAGACCACATCGAAATGCAGGGCAAGGTGGTCGAGACCCTGCCCAACACCATGTTTCGCGTCGAGCTCGAAAACGGTCACGTCGTGATCGCGCACATCTCGGGCAAGATGCGCAAGCACTACATCCGTATCCTCACCGGCGACACCGTCACCGTCGAGCTGACCCCCTACGACCTGAGCAAGGGTCGCATCACCTACCGCTCTCGCTGAGGCGCGCCTGCCGGCGCAGCGCGCCCGGCGCCGCTAGCGGCCGCCGTCGCGCACCGCCGTATCGGCTGCCGCCCCGCCACTGCCATCGAGTTCGGCCAGCAGGGCCGCGACGCCACGCGCGATGAGCCGCCCCGCGCGCCGGTAGGCGGACGCGGCGCGGCCGTACGGATCGGGTACCTCGAACGCTCGCCCCCGGGCATCGTGCAGCAGGGACAGGCGTCCCGGCCAATGCGGCGGGCAAACCGCCTGCAGGTAATCGAGGTGGCCCGCATCCATGGCCACGATGTGTGCGAAGCGCGCGAAGTCGGCCGCTTCGAACGCGCGCGCGCGCAACCCGCCGATGTCGACGCCGAACTCCGCCGCCGTGGCGAGCGCGAGCGGCGCCGGCGGCTGCCCGACCAGGGCATGGATACCCGCGGAGTCGACCAGCCAGTCGTCTCCGCGCCCGGCGAGGCCGGCGCGGAACAGCCCCTCGGCGAGCGGCGAACGGCAGATGTTCCCGGTGCACACGAACAGGATGCCGCGGGCGGCGACGCTGCCGTTCATCCGGTGCGCAGGCGCTCGAGGTCGGCCGGGGTATCGACGCCGCGGCCGCAGGGAGCGACGGCATCCGGCACCCGTATCACGGCGCCCGCGGCAAGCGCGCGCAGCTGTTCGAGCGCTTCGAGCTGTTCGATGCGCGCCGGCGGCAAGCTGACGAAGCGGGCCAGGAAGCCGACCCGGTAACCGTAGATGCCGACGTGCCGGCGATAGGCGTCGAGCGCGCCGACGGTCCGCTCGTGCGCGTAACGGTCACGGTCCCAGGGGATCGCCGCGCGACTGAAATAGAGCGCGCGGCCGTCGTCGTCGCGCACGACCTTGACCACGTTGGCGTCGAATACCTGGCTCGCCTCGAGTGGTTCGCACACGCTCGCCATGTCGCAGCCGCCGCCGGCGACGACGCGGGCGACCTGCTCGATGACGGCGCTCGGCATGTGCGGCTCGTCGCCCTGTACGTTGACCACCACGTCGTCGGCAGCCAGGCCTCGTGCGGCGCAAGCCGCGGCAATCCGGTCCGTGCCCGACGGCAGCGCGGGGTCGGTCATTTCGACCGACGCACCGAACGCGCGCGCCGCCGACTCGATGCGCGCGTCGTCGGTGGCGATGACCACGCTCGCCGCGCCGCTCGCCATCGCGCGTTCCCACACGTGGCGCACCAGCGGCTTGCCGTCGAACTCCAGCAGCGGCTTGCCCGGCAGGCGGCTGGCGCCGTAACGCGCCGGGATGTAGACGTGGAAGTTCAAGCGTGCAGCTTCTCGACTTCTTCCTCGCTCAACTCGCGTGCCTCGTCTTCGAGCATCACCGGGATGCCGTCGCGGATCGGGTAGGCGAGACGGGCGGACTTCGAGATCAGTTCGGCGTGGTCACGGTCGTAGATCAGCGGGCCCTTGGTGACCGGGCAGACCAGCAGGTCAAGCAGCTTCTTGTCCATCGATTACCTTCTTGAGCAGTGTTTTCAGACGCCGCTCGAATACCTCGGGCAGTTCCACTTCGAGCGGCACGTACCAGAAACGATCGTCGGCGAAGTGCTCGCACTTGACCGCGTCCTTCTGCGTCATCAGCACCGGCGCGCCGTCGCCGAAGGCGAAATCGGCCGGCGCGAACTGATGGTGGTCCGGGAATGCATGGGGGATCAAGCGCACCCCCTGCCGCTTGAGCGCGGCGAAGAAGTTCTCCGGGTTGCCGATCCCGGCCACCGCGTGCACCGGCCCGGCGGCGAAATCGGCCAGCGCGCGGGTAGTTCGGGGCGCGGTGACGCGGCGCGCGATGTCGACGATGTAGCGCATCGCGAACTCGCCGCGTCCGGCCAGGCCGTTGGTCACGACGAGGTCGACTTCCGCCAGGCGCGCGGGCGGTTCGCGCAGCGGCCCGGCCGGCAGGCAGGCGCCGTTGCCGATGCGGCGCACGCCGTCGATCACGGCAATCTCGATGTCGCGTTCCAGCGCGTAGTGCTGCAGGCCGTCGTCACAGAGGATGATGTTGACGTCGCTGTGGCGCAGCAACGCGCGGATGTCCTCGCCGCGATTGGGGCCGACCGCGAGCGGCATCTGCGTACGCCGGGCAATGACGACCGCCTCGTCGCCGACCGCCACGGGGTCGCTGTCGACGCGGACCTGCTGCGGCCAGCTGCGCGCGCTGCCGCGATAGCCACGCGCGACGATGCCCGGGCGGAAACCGTAGTCGCGCAGACGTCGCGCGAGCCAGATCACCAGCGGCGTCTTGCCGGTACCGCCGACGCTGATGTTGCCGACGACGATCACCGGCACCGGCGCGCGGTAGACGCTCAGCAGGCCGGTCGCGAAAATCGCGCGGCGCACCCGTGCGATGCCACGGTAGAGCCAGCCCAGCGGCGCGAGCACGGGCTGTGCGGGGTGCTTGCCGTACCACAGCTCCTCGAGGAACGCGTGCCAGCGGCCCTTCACGATCTCACCTTGGGCACGATCTCACCTCGGGCACGGCCCCACCTCGGGCCCGGCACGCTCAGTCGTCCTCCGCCCGCGTCCGTGTGGGGAAGGTCACGCGCAGCAGGCCGGCCTGGCGCGCGGCATCCATCGTGTCGACCACGGCCTGGTGACTGGTCTGTGCGTCGGCGCTGATGACGACGACGGGATCGGCATCCTGCGCCGCGCCACGCGCCTCGGTAAGCGCCTGTCGAATCGTCTCGACGCGCGAATTGACCAGCGCCTGCTCATTGACGAACACGTTGCCCTCACGGTCGACCGCGACCTCGATGCGCGTCACGGTGTGCTCGCGCAGCTCTTCGCTCGCTTCGGGCAGCGTGAGGTCGATCTTCGATTCCTTGACGAACGTGGTCGACACCATGAAGAAGATCAGCAGCAGGAAGACGACGTCGATCAGCGGCGTCAGGTTGACGTCGACCTCGCGGCTGCGCGGCTGGCGAAAATTCACGCCACCCCTTCCATGCCGCCCGCGGCGGACGTCTCGCGATCACCGTGCAGAACCTCGACGAGCTTCAGCGCCTCCTGCTCCATGACGACGACGAAATCCTCGACGCGCCCCGAGAAATAGCGGTAGAACATGAGCGTCGGGATGGCCACCGAAAGCCCCGCGGCGGTCGTGATGAGGGCCTCGGAAATGCCGCCCGCGAGCACCGATGCATCGCCGCCGACGCCCTGCACGGTGATGACGGTAAAGACCTTGATCATGCCGACCACCGTGCCGAGCAGACCGAGCAGCGGTGTGATCGAGGCGATCGTGCCGAGCGTGTTGAGATAACGGCCGAGTTCGTGGGCGACGTGGCGCCCGGCCTCTTCGATGCCCTCTTTCATCACCACGCGATCGTGGTGGCGATTGGCGAGGCCGGCGGCGAGTACGCGGCCGAGCGGCGAGCCGGCGCGCAGGCCCTGCACGCGCTTGTCGTCCAGCACTTCCGCATGCGCCCATTGCCACACCTGGGCGACCAGGTTGTCCGGCG
>JAUIFX010000014.1 GCA_030429865.1 Gammaproteobacteria bacterium
CTCCGACCTGCTCGAGACCCTCGAACTCGAGAACCTGCTCGGCTGCGCCATGGTCAGCATCGAGGCGGCGGCGAACCGCCAGGAGAGCCGCGGCGCGCATGCCCGCGAGGACTTCCCCGATCGCGACGACGAGCAGTGGATGAAGCACACGCTGACCTGGCTGGACGATGCCGGCAAGGTCGAGTTCGATTATCGGCCGGTACACATGTACACGCTCTCGGACGATATCGAAGTCATCCCTCCCAAGAAGCGCGTTTACTAAGCGGGGCGAAAAGTCACATGGCCAACTTCAAACTGCCCAAGAACTCCCAGATCGGCACCGGCAAGTCCTACGACCACGCCCAGGGCGCGAAGCGTTCGCGCACCTTCTCGATCTATCGCTGGGACCCGGATTCCGGCGAGAACCCGCGCGTCGACCACTACCGCATCGACCTCGACAAGTGCGGGCCGATGGTGCTCGACGCGATCATCTACATCAAGAACGAGATCGACCCCAGCCTGACCTTCCGGCGTTCGTGCCGCGAAGGGATCTGCGGCTCGTGCGCGATGAACATCGACGGCACCAACACGCTGGCCTGCACCAAGGCCATCGAAGACGTCGCCGACGACGTCAAGATCTACCCGCTGCCGCACATGAGCGTGGTCAAGGACCTGGTGCCCGACCTCAAGCACTTCTACGCCCAGTACGCCTCGATCAAGCCCTGGCTGCAATCGCAGACACCGGCGCCACCGGACAAGGAACGCCTGCAATCGAAGGAAGAGCGCGAGCAGCTCGACGGTCTCTACGAGTGCATCCTGTGCGCCTGCTGCTCGACGGCCTGTCCGAGCTACTGGTGGAACAGCGACCGTTACCTGGGGCCGGCGATCCTGCTGCAGTCCTATCGCTGGCTCGCGGACAGCCGCGACGAGGCGACCGGCGAGCGTCTCGACGAACTCGACGATTCGTTCCGTCTCTACCGCTGCCACACGATCATGAACTGCGCCAAGACCTGTCCCAAGGGCCTCAACCCGGCCAAGGCGATCGCCGAGATCAAGAAAATGATCGCCGCACGGTCGCTCTGAGCGCGCGGCGGCTGGGATCGATTCGACCGCGCGGGACTCCGTCGGGCAGGCTGCCGTCATGAGCGAAGCACAACGCAAGCGACTGCGCTGGCGCTGCCGCCGCGGGATGCGCGAGCTCGACGTGCTGCTCGAGCCCTGGTTCGATCGGCACGCCGCGGACATGGACGCCGCCGAGCTCGATGTCCTCGAGCGATTTCTCGATTCGAGCGACATGGATCTCTACGCCTGGATGACCGGGCGCGGCCGTCCCGACGAAGCCGCGTTCGCCGCGCTCGTCGATCGCATTCGCGCGCCGTGAACGAGACGCGCGTGTTCCCCGCCCGCCTCGCCGACACCGCGGCGTCGTGCGAGGACGGGCGCATCCTGGCCTTCGGCGATGCCGTGCGCGAAGCCGCCGCGGCCGCATGCGCGCCGACCCGCGCGCCGCGTGGGGACCTTGCGGTCGTCGCGGTGAACGGCGCCGACGCGCGTGATTTTCTGCATGCCCAGGTCGCGGCGAACCTGAAAGCGCTCGAGCCGGGGCACGGCGTGCTCACCGCCTGGTGCTCGCCGAAAGGCCGCGTGCTGTTCCTGATCACCGTGATAGCGGATGGCGACGGCGGCTTTCGCCTGCTGGTCGCGCGCGAACAGGCGGAAGCGCTGGCCAGGCGGCTGCGCATGTTCGTGCTGCGCGCCGCGGTCACGGTCGACCAACTCGCCGACCACGGCGTGATTGCCCTCGATGACACCGGCATCCCGCCCAGCCTGCCAGAGGACGTGCTCGCCGCCGCCGACGCCGCCGGACGGACCTGGCTGACCGGCCCGGGGACGAGTCTCGCCGCTTGCTGGGACTCCCTGCCCGGGACGCCGGTCGGCGAATTCGCGGCGAGCCTGGCCGACATCCGCCGGCGCCGGCCGCGCCTGGCGCCGGAACTCGCCGAGCAGTTCCTGCCACAGGAGCTCGATCTCGACGCACACGCCGGTGTCAGCTTCGACAAGGGCTGCTACCCGGGTCAGGAAATCATTGCCCGCGTGCGCTTCCGCGGCAGCGTGAAACGACGCCTCGCCCACCTGTTGTTCGAGGGCACGGTGCCGCCGCCGCCCGGCACCCGATTGCTCGCGGCCGGCGCCGATACCGCTCGCGGCACCGTGCTGCTGGCGGCGCAACGCGACGCGGCCCACGGCGAGCTGCTTTGCGTCCTCGACCTCGAAGCGGCCGACGTGAGGCTATCCGACCAGCCCGACGTGCCGCTCGAACGCGCCGCCGACGGAGATGAACCGGACGCCTGAGCACGGCGCCGGCGCGGACGTGCACGGCCGCGTCGTGCAGCGTACCGACTTCGTCCCCGCTCGGTGGCTGCCCGGACCGCACCTGCCAACCATCTGGGCCAGCCTGTGCCGCCGCCCACCACCGCTCGCGCTCACGTTCGAACACCTCGATCTGCCCGACGGCGACTTTCTCGAGCTCGCCTGGGCGGGACCGGCCGACGCACCGGTCGTGATCATCCTGCACGGCCTCGAAGGCAGTCACGGCTCGAGCTACGCGCGCGCGCTGCTCGCCGGGCTGGACGCCGCCGGGCTGCGTGGCGTGGTGCTGCAGTTCCGTGGCTGCAGCGGGCGGCCGAACCGGCTCGATCGCAGCTATCACTCCGGCGATACGGGCGACCTCGATTACCTCGTGAAGCTGATCGAGCGGCGCTCGGGACGCCCGCCCTGCGCGGTGGTCGGCTACTCGCTGGGCGGCAACGTGACGCTCAAGTGGCTGGGCGAGCGCGGCGCCGCCGCACCGGTGACGACGGCGGTGGCGGTCTCCGTGCCGTTCGATCTCGGCGCCTGCGCGGACTACCTCGACCAGGGCTTCTCGCGGCTCTACCAGCACCGCCTGGTCGGCAGCATGCGGCGCAAGTTCGCCACCAAGTTCGCCTCGCGCCCCGCCCCCATCGACCCCGGTGCGCTGCACCGGCTGCGCAGCTTCCGCGCCTTCGACGACGCCGTCACCGCGCCGCTGCACGGCTTTCGCGACGCGGTCGATTACTACGAGCGCGCCAGCTGCCGGCCATTCCTGCGCCACATCGCGGTGCCGACGCTGATCGTCCACGCCGACGACGATCCGTTCGTGCCGCCGAGCGCGATTCCGCAGGCGGCGGAACTCGCGCCGCCGGTCACGCTCGAACTCACGCGGGGCGGCGGCCACGTCGCCTTCCTCAGCGGCCGGGTACCGTGGCGTTCGCATTACTGGTGCGAGGCCCGCATCGTCTCGCACCTGATCGAGACCATCGCACCCCGGCCGGCAGCGTAGAATAGCGCCGGCCGACCGCCGCCGTGCACGCGTTCGCGGCGGTCGCCGCTCTGCTACCACACCGCGAGGAGAGTCCGTTTTGTCGCTGAGCCCACGCTTGTTGTTCGCCGCCACCGCGCTCGCCTGCGCCGGCCTGCTCGCCTACGGTTACTACCTGCAATACCACGACGGCCTCGAGCCCTGCCCGATGTGCATCTTCCAGCGCCTGTGCTTCATGGGCGTGCTGGTCATCTGCACAATCGGCGCGATCCACGGCCCGCGCGGCGCCGGTCGCCTGGTCTACGGTGGCCTGACCGTGCTGGCCGCGCTCGTCGGCGGCGGTATCGCCGCGCGCCAGGTCTGGCTGCAGCACCTGCCCGAAGACCGCGTGCCCGCCTGCGGCCCGGGTCTCGAGTACATGCTCGAGATGTATCCCCTGGCAGACGTCATCCGCAAGGCGCTGCGCGGCAGCGGTGACTGCGCCCTCGTCGACTGGACGTTTCTCGGCCTGTCGATTGCCGAATGGTCACTCGCCTGCTTCACGCTCATCGTCATCATCCACCTGCACCAGCTCGTGCGCGGCGCGCGTGCGCGCTGAGGGAGGCGAATCATGCCCGTTGCCCTGAACCGGTTCTGCACCGTCCCCTTCCTGCTCCTGATCCTGCTCGCCACCACCGCGCTTACGAGCCACGCCGCGGACGACGCCTTCGGCGCCAGCCCGTTGGCCGGTGTCGCGAGCGTGCAGGTCGCGATCAGCGGCGTACCCGACGAGTTCGCGCGCTACGGCCTGACCGCGAGCGAGATGCGCGAGCGCGTTACTGCCCAGCTCTCGCGTTACGGCCTGCCGGTAGTCGACGCGGCCCAGGCGGCGCGCGAACCCGACGCCGCGCGGCTCGACGTACGCTTCGATGCCAACCGCAACCCTTACGCGTTCTACCACTACGGCATCTCGCTGCGCCTGCTGCGCAAGCTGCCGCTGGGCGAGGCCGCCGCCGGCTTCGTCGCCACCGAGGTATGGTCGGCCGGCCAGCACGGCATCATCGAGCCGGCCGACATGAAGCCCATCTACGGTTATCTCGACGCGCTCGTCGAACGCTTCGTCGCGGCGCACGGACGCGACAACCCCGGCAACGCGACCGCGATGCTGCGCTGAACTCAGCCGTCCGCGGCGGCGAGCTGGGCATCGACCACCGCCAGTGCACTCATGTTGATGATGCGGCGTACCGTCGCCGACGTCGCGAGAATGTGCGCCGGGTAGCGGCAGCCGAGCAGGATCGGCCCGACGGCAACGCCCTCGCCGAGCACGGTGAGCAGGTTGAGCGCGATGTTGGCCGCATCCATGTTCGGCATCACGAGGAGGTTGGCCTGCCCCTTGAGATCGGAGTCGAGCAGCGCCTTGTCGCGGATCGCCTGGACCAGCGCGGCATCGGCCTGCAGTTCGCCGTCGATCTCCAGACCCGGCGCCATCTCGCGCACCAGGGCGAGCGCCGCGCGCATCTTGAGCGCGCCCGGGCTGTTGCTCGTGCCGAAGTTCGAATGCGACAACAGGGCCGCCTTCGGCACCACGCCGAAGCGCTGTACCTGCTCGGCCGCGAGCACCGTCGTGTGCGCGACCTGCTCCGGACTCGGGTCGTCATGGACGTAGGCGTCACAGAGAAAATACGTCCCCTTGCGCAACACGAGCACGTTCAACGCGGCCATGTCGAGTACGGCATCGCGCGCGCCGAGCAGCTGGCGCACATGCACCAGGTGATCGTGGTACTCACCGACCATGCCGCACAGCATCGCGTCGGCGGCACCGCGGCGCACCAGCATCGCCGCGATGACGGTGGTGTTGGAGCGCATCACGTCGCGCGCGTCCTGCTGTGAAACGCCCTTGCGTTTCATGATCTCGTGGTAGGCCTCGGCGTACTCGCGGTAGCGGCGGTCCGACTCGGGATTGACGACCTCGAAATCGCTGCCCGGCTGCATGCGCAGGCCGAGTTCACGGATGCGCTTGGCAATCACGCGTGGCCGCCCGATCAGGATCGGCTGCGCGATGGCATCGTCGACGACCGACTGCACGGCGCGCAGCACGGTCGGGTCTTCACCGTCCGCGTAGGCGAGCCGCTTGCGCTCCTGCTTGGCGCGCTCGTAGAGCGGACGCATCAACAGCACCGATTGGAAGACGAAGCGCGAGAGCTGCTCGCGGTAGGCGCGCAGGCTCGCCAGGGGGCGGGTGGCGACGCCGCTCGTCATCGCCGCCTGCGCGACGGCAGGTGCGAGTTCGGTGATGAGGCGCGGATCGAAAGGTTTCGGAATCAGGTAGTCCGGCCCGAAGCGCAGTGCGTCACCGCCGTAGGCGGCGAGCACGACGTCGGACGCCTCCTGCTTGGTCAGGCGCGCGAGCGCGTGCACGCACGCCAGCTTCATCTCCTCGGTGATCGTCGTCGCGCCGACATCGAGCGCGCCGCGAAACAGGTAGGGGAAACACAGGACGTTGTTGACCTGGTTCGGGTAGTCCGAGCGCCCCGTCGCGACGACCGCGTCCGGCTTCGCGCGCCGCGCCGCTTCCGGCCAGATCTCGGGCGTCGGGTTGGCCAGCGCGAGGATCAGCGGGCGCTCGCTCATGCTCGCGACCATGTCCTCGCTGAGGACGCCGCCCGCGGACAGGCCGAGGAAGATGTCGGCGCCGACGATCGCCTCGGCCAGCGTGCGGTGCTCGGTCGCGCGGGCGAAGAAGGCCTTGTGCTCGTCCATCTCCTCGACACGCCCCTCGTAGATGACGCCCGCGCGATCGGTGACGAGGATGTTGTCGCGCGGCAGGCCGAGCTGGTCGAGCAGGCGCAGGCAGGCGATCGCGGCCGCACCGGCGCCGGAGGCGACCAGGCGCACGTCGGCGATGTCGCGCTCGGCCAGGGTCAGCCAGTTGAGGATCGCCGCGGCGGCGATGATCGCCGTGCCGTGCTGGTCGTCGTGGAAGACCGGGATGCGCACGCGGTCCTTGAGTTTCTGTTCGACGAAGAAGCACTCCGGTGCCTTGATGTCTTCGAGGTTGATGCCGCCGAATGTCGGCTCCAGGCTTGCGATGACGTCGACCAGGCGATCGG
Source organism: Gammaproteobacteria bacterium (assembly GCA_030429865.1). Classification (GTDB taxonomy): domain Bacteria; phylum Pseudomonadota; class Gammaproteobacteria; genus JACKNG01. Next base: position 6,409 of record JAUIFX010000014.1, read on the forward strand.
GATCGTCTTCGTCGATCTCGATGTCGAAGACATCGATACCGGCGAACTTCTTGAACAGCACCGCCTTGCCTTCCATCACCGGCTTGGCGGCAAGCGGGCCGATGCTGCCGAGGCCGAGCACGGCGCTGCCGTTGGTGATCACCGCGACCAGGTTGCCGCGCGCGGTGTACAGCGGCGCGGTATTGGGATCGGCCGCGATGGCCTCGCAGGGCGCCGCGACGCCGGGCGAATAGGCCAGGGCAAGGTCGTTCTGGTTGGCGAGCGGCTTGGTCGGGGCGATCTCGATCTTGCCCGGCCGTGGCAGCTCGTGATATTCGAGCGCCCGCGCCTCGAAGTTGTCGTCCTTCGCGTTCAACGGCTCGTCCTCCGATCGGAAACGGTAAAGCGGCGACGCGGCGCGCGGCCCGTCGGGCTACGCCGCGGCGCGGACGGCAAGGCCCTCGGCCCGGGGCCGCGCTACTGCATCGGGAAACCGGGCGGCAACTGGCCGCGCATACCGCGCATCATGTTCTTCAGTCCGCCCTTCTTGCTCAGCTTCTTCATCATCTTCTGCATCTGGTCGAACTGCTTGAGCAACTTGTTGACGTCCTGCACCTGGGTGCCGGAACCAGCCGCGATGCGCCGCTTGCGCGACGCCTTAATGACCGCCGGAAAGCGGCGCTCGTGCGGGGTCATCGAGTCGATGATCGCGGCAAGGCGCACGAATTCCTTGTCGTTGACCCGCTCACGTACGTTGTCCGGCAGGTTGTTCATGCCCGGCAGCTTGCCGAGCATCGCCGACATGCCGCCCATGTTGTTCATCTGGTCGAGCTGGTCGCGGAAATCCTGCAGGTCGAAGCCCTTGCCCTTCTTGAGCTTCTCGGCGACCTTCATCGCCTTGTCCTGGTCGACCTTCTGCTCGACCTCCTCGATCAGCGACAGCACGTCGCCCATGCCGAGGATGCGCGAGGCCATGCGATCGGGATAGAAAGGCTCGAGGGCGTCGGTTTTCTCGCCCGTACCGAGGAACTTGATCGGCTTGCCGGTGACGCGGCGCACCGACAGCGCGGCGCCGCCGCGCGCGTCGCCGTCGCTCTTGGTCAGCACCACGCCCGTCAGCGGCAGCGCCTCGTTGAAGGCCCGCGCCGTCTGCACCGCGTCCTGGCCCATCATGCTGTCGATGACGAACAGCGTCTCGTGCGGCGCCACGGCGGCATGGATGCGCTGTATCTCGGCCATCATCTCGGCGTCGATGGCGAGACGGCCGGCGGTATCGACGATGAGCACGTCATCGAAGCCGCGACGCGCGGCGCCGAGCGCGGCGAGCGCGATGTCCTCGGGCTGCTGGCTGACGTCGCTCGGGTAGTAGTTGGCACCGATCTCCGCGGCCAGCACGCGCAGCTGCTCGATGGCGGCGGGGCGGTGCACGTCGCAGCTGACCAGGCCGACCTGCTTGCGCTCGTGCTGCATCAGGCGCCGCGCCAGCTTGGCCGTCGTGGTGGTCTTGCCGGAACCCTGCAGGCCCGCCATCAACACCACTACCGGCGCCTGCGCGGCCAGGTCGAGCGCGCTGTTGGCCTCGCCCATGAGCGCGGTCAGCTCGTCGCGCACGACACGAATGAACGCCTGGCCGGGCGTCAGCGTCCCGATCACCTCCTGGCCCAGGGCCCGCTCGCGCACCGCGGCAAGGAAGTCCTTGGTGACGTCGAGGCCGACGTCGGCCTCGAGCAGCGCGATGCGCACCTCGCGCAGGGTCTCGTCGATATTCTCCTCGGTCAGGCGCGCACGCCCGGAGAGATTCTTGACGACTGCGCTCAGACGATCCGTGAGATTCTGGAACATACTGTATTGGCTCGGGAATTTGCTTCGGACGGCGGCACGGGGCAGGCCGCCGCGCGCTTCATTGTAAGGGGCAATTATGCCATCATCCCCAACCCCATGACTGCCGCCGCGCTACCATGAACATGGTCCTCTTCGGACTCGTCGCGATCGGGTTGTACATCACCGCCGCGATACGCGCTTCGACGGGTCCGGCGGCCGCCCACGAGGGCTACACCCTGCGCTCGGCGACCGGCCTGCTCGCCCTGCTCGCCCTGCTCGCCCACGCCGCGACACTCTACCCGCTCACGGTCACCGGGCACGGCGTCAACCTCGGCGTTTTCGCCGCGGCGTCGCTCGTCGCCTGGCTGGTCGCCGGCGTCGCCGTGCTCGCCACGGCGCGCCGCCCGCGCGGCAGCCTGTCGGTCGTGATCCTGCCCTTCGCCGCGATCGTCGTCGCCCTGTCGCTGATCTTCTCGCAGCCTCACCTGGTGGTGCACGCCTCGCCCGGCATCGCGCTGCACATCGCGCTGTCCCTGATCGCCTACGCCCTGTTCGCCATTGCCGCGCTGCAGGCGCTCTACTACGCCTTCGCCGAGCACCGCCTGAAAGCCCATCACCCGGTGATGGGCTTTCTGCCGCCGTTGACGGTGATGGAACGGACCATGTTCCAGCTCACCGGCATCGCCTTCGTGCTGCTCAGTGTCGGCCTCGCCGTCGGCGCGCTGTACATCGAGGACATTCGCGGCCAGCACCTCGCACACAAGATCGTCTTCTCGTTGCTCGCCTGGCTGACCTTCGCCGTACTCCTCGCCGGCCGCCACTGGCGCCGCTGGCGCGGCCGCCAGGCGGTCAAGTACATCATCGTCGGCTTCGTCCTGCTCGCGCTCGGCTTCTTCGGCTCGAAGATCGCGCTCGAGCTGATCCTGCAGCGCGCCTGAGCGCTAGCGGTGGACGACTTTCCCATCGTCTCCATGGTCATCGCGCTGATCGCGCTGATCGGCGCCTCGGCCTATTTCTCGAGCTCCGAGACGGCCATGATGGCGCTCAACCGCTACCGTCTGCGCCATCTCGCCGAGCGCGACCACCGCGGCGCGAAACGCGCGCAGAAGCTGCTCGATCGCCCCGATCGCCTGATCGGCCTCATCCTGCTCGGCAACAACTTCGTCAACATCCTTGCCGCGCAGATATTCGCGTTGCTGACGCTCGAGCTGGTCGGCGAGGGCGGGCTCATCGCCTCGACGCTGGTCCTGACCGCGGTGGTGCTGATCTTTGCCGAAGTCATGCCCAAGACGCTCGCCGCGCTGCATCCGGAGCGCGTCGCTTTCCCGTCTTCGTGGCTGCTCGGCGTGCTCATGGTGGTGCTCTACCCGCTGGTCTGGCTGCTCAACCAGATCACCAACCGGCTGCTCGCGCTGTTCGGGGTCAGTTCGGTCGGCCGCGCGGAGGATCCGCTCAGCCGCGAGGAGCTGCGCACCGTGGTCAAGGAAGCCGGCGCGATGATTCCGCAGAAGCACCGCCAGATGCTGTTCGGCATTCTCGACCTCGAGAACGTCACGGTCGAGGACATCATGGTCCCGCGCGCGGAGATCTACGGTATCAATCTCGAGGACGAGTGGGCCGACATCGCCGACCAGCTCGAGACCTGCCATCACACCCGCGTGCCCTGCTACAGCGGCAGCATCGACAACGTCGAGGGTGTGCTGCACATGCGCCGCGTGACGCGCCTGCTGCGAGCCGACGAGTTCGGCATCGACGACCTGCGCGGCATCCTGCACGATCCCTACTACGTGCCGCTGACGACCGACCTCTACGTGCAGCTGCTCAATTTCCAGAAAGCGCGCCAGCGCATCGCCTTCGTCGTCGACGAATACGGCGATATCGTCGGCCTGGTGACGCTCGAGGACCTGCTCGAAGAAGTCATCGGCGAGTTCACGACCGATCCCCAGATCTACGTTCGCGACGTCTACCCGCAGGACGACGGCAGCTTCCTCGTCGACGGCAGCGCCAACATCCGCGAGATCAACCGCGCCTACGGTTTCGGTCTGCCGTCCGATGGCCCCAAGACCATCAACGGCCTGATCATCGAAACGCTCGAGGACATCCCGATCACGGGTACCACGTTCCGCGTCGGCGACATCACCGTCGAGATCGTGCAGACGCTGGAGAAATCGGTGAAGACGGCCCGCCTGACGACCAGCGGCGAACGCGCGCCGGCGGCAGGTGACTGGCTCGACGAGAGCCCCAGCGGCTGAGCGGCGGCTGCGCGCGAGTGTGAACGATCGTCGCGGCCGGCCGGTCCGTGCGCCGGAACGCAGCCGGGCTGCCGGCGCGCGATCCATCGTGTGCCGTTTGCCATCGCGTCCGCCGATACGCATCATCGGCGTGCGGAAGCGGCTGGTGAATCCGCCGGCCGGCAGCGTCGCCGGGGCCAGCCGGCAGGCGCGCAGGTGGCCCGCGCACGCGCGCCGCCGATAAAGATACCCCGGGCTGCATCGCACGCATGCGCGGCGAGGCCCCCGCCGGTGCGTTCCACGCCGGCCCGCGATGTCACAATGATGTTCGACAACCATGGACGGCTCCTAAAGTGCCCCGTAGAAAACCCGATATCCTCGCCATGTCCGTGATGCCCGCTCATCGCACGGCACGACTGGCCCTGCTCGCGCTGTTGCTGCACCTGGCGCCCGCCGAGGCCGCGCTGTCGCCGGGGTCGGCCAGCGAGTTCCACGAAAAGGCCGTCCAGCTGGAGGCTGACGACGAGGCGCTCGCGGCGATCATCGAGATCAAGAACGCCCTGCAGCGCGATCCCGAGCACCTGCCCTCGCTGCTGCTCGCCGGCCGCATCTACCTCGACCAGTCCCTCGGTCTCGCCGCGGAGGACGTTCTGTACACCGCCCTCACTGCCGGGGCGGACCGCAACACCGTGCTGCCCCTGCTCGGCGAGGCGCTGCTGATGCAGCGCAAGGCCGCGCGCGCGCTGGTCGAGCTGCAGGCGGACGGCCTGAACCGATCGGCGGCGGCGCGCGTCCACGCGCTGCGCGCGCGCGCCCACCTGCTGCGGCGCGAGCTCGACGAGGCGCGCGCGGCGATCGCGGCTGCCCAGACGCTGGAACCCGAGCTGCTGGAAGCGCGCCTCGCGGACGCGTCGCGCCACGTGCTCGAGGGGGATCCGCGTACGGCCAGCGAGGTCGTCGCCCTGGCGGTCGAGGAACATCCGCACAGCAGCAAGGCCTGGAGCGTCTTTGGCGCCATCCGCCACGCACTGCGCGACCCGGACGGTGCGCTCGACGCCTACGCGCGGGCGCTGGAGAGCGACCCGCGCGATCTCGACGTGCGCATTGCGCGCGTCGGGCTGCTCATCGATCTCGGCCGCGACGACGCCGCCGACCCCGACCTCGAGTACATCGCGGAGAACTTCGGCGACGAACCGCGCGCGGCCTACCTGCGCTCGGTCATCGCCGCGCGGCGCGGCGACGCCGAGGGCGCCCGCGACGCGCTGCAACAGGCGGTCGCCGCGCTGGCGCCGATGAGCCCGGAGGCCTTCGTCGACAATCCCGCGCTGCAGCTGATCCAGGGGCTTGCCTACTACGGGCTCAAGCAATACGAGGCGGCCGCACCGCCGCTGCGCAGCTATATCGCCAAGGAGCCGCAGGATCTCGGCGCACGCAAGGCCCTCGGCGACACCCTGCTGCGGCTCGGCGCCGCGCGCGACGCCATTCCGGTCCTCGAGCCGGTCACGACACTCGCGCCGCGCGACACGCGCGCCCAGTTGCTGCTCGCCACCGCCTACGCCATCAGCGGTTACGCGAACAAGGCCACCGACCTGCTCGAGAAGGCGACCGGAGCATCGCACACGGCGGCGGTCGCGCGCGGCCGCCTCGCGATGCTGAACATCGGCGCCGGACGCGTCAGCGAAGGACTTTCCGACCTGGCGGCGGCTTTCGGTGAAGATCCTTCCGATCCGCAGGGCGGCGTCGCCCTGGTCATCACCTACCTGCGCACCGGCCAGAGCGGCGAAGCCGTCGCCGCGGCGCGTACCCTGCTCGGCACCGCACCGGACAACGTCGTGTTCCGCAACCTGCTCGGCATCGCCCTGTTCGTCGACGACCAGCTGCCGGCAGCACGGGCGGAGTTCGAGCGGGTCCTCGAGCAGGCGCCGGACTTCCGGCCCGCCGCCATCAATCTCGGCAAGCTCGAGGTCAGGGCCGGTGAGCTGGACGCCGCGCGCGCCCGTTTCGAACGGCTGCTCGCCGTCAAACCCGATGACCCCAAGCTGACGCTCGAGCTGTCGCGGGTGGCGCTCGCCGCCGGCGATCGTCGCGAAGGCATGCGCCTCGCCGAGGACGCTGCGCGCCCGCGCGAGGCCGGCATCGATGCGCTGTTCCATCTCTATGACCTGTACCTGCAGGACGGTGAGCTGGAGCGTGCCTACGACCTCGCGCTGCGCGCCAAGGCACGTGCCGAGACCAACTTCGACGTGCTCGAGCGCCTTGCCGCCGTGCTCGTGCGCATGAACAAGTACGACGACGCCCGCGCGACGCTGAAAAACATGTCCCAGGTGGCGGGCTTCGATCCGGACAAGCAGCTGCGTACCGCCGCCATGCAGGCCCGCATCGGCCAGTTCGCCGACGCCGAGTACGCGCTGTTCAAAGCGCTGCAGGAGAACCCGGGCGATAATCGCATCCGCCTCGCGCAAATCGAGATTTCGCTCAGCAAGCGCGACTTCGAGCAGGCCATCGAGCGCGCGACGGCCGTGATCGCCGACCAACCGGCGCTTGCCACCGCCTACCTGTTCCGCGCCCAGGCCAACCTCGCGCTGCAACGCTACGCCGCCTCGCTCGCCGACTACGACCGCGTCAACGCGCTCTCGCCGAGCTCCGAAGCGGTCCTCGGCGGTTACCGGGCGCTCGCCGCGGGCGGACGCCGCGACGCCGCGCGCAGCCGGCTGGAAGAATGGCTCGATACCCACCCCAGGGATGCCTCGGTACGCTCGGCGCTCGGCGAAGACCTGATTCGTGCCAACGAACTCGAGCGCGCGCGCGAGGTATACGCCGAGCTCATCGCGCAGCGCCCGCAGGATGCCGGCCTGCTGAACAACTTCGCCTTTCTGTGTCTGCAACTCGACGACCTGCCGGCGGCCGAGAAGCACGCCCGCGAAGCCCACGCGCTCGCCCCCGGCGATGCCATGGTCAACGATACGCTCGGCTGGATACTGGCGCAGCGCGGCGCTCACCCCGAGGCACTGGAGTTCCTGCGCGAGGCACTGGCACGGCGCGGTGGCGACAGCGAAATCCGCTACCACCTGGCAGTCGTGCTGAACGCGCTCGGCCGCGCCGAGGAAGCGCGACGCCAACTCGAGCAGGCGCTCGAGGATAGCCGCGACTTCGCCAGCCGCAGCGCGGCGCAGGCGCTGCAACGCTCGCTCGCCGCGTCGACGCCCTGACCCGCTGTCAGTTTTCTTTACAGTTCGCGTCGCGCCGCGCGCCGCGTCCCCGCCGGCGCCGCGAGACGGCCCCGCCGCCCCACGGCAGTCCATGCGCGGGGCGCGAAACGGTACGCTACGCTGCGTCGAATATTTTCGTAACTATCTATTCTATCGAGCATTTTTTCGATTTTCCCGACTCGTGCAGCGTCCCGGCTGGCGATCAGGCGTCACGGTGTGAAGCTTCGTTGCGTCCATGCTCGCGCGGTCATGCGTCACACTCGGGGATGGCAGCGGCGCCCCCTGCGGGCAACGCGGCCGATGCTGGCCGCCACCATCGTCCGCGCGCGGCGCCGACGGCGTCAACCGATTTTACGGATCCTGGGCGCCGGCACGGCGGATTCGAAGCAACTAACAGGCAACACAATGATAAATCGGATATTTTTTTTTGTGGCCTGATGCTTGCTTACTACGACACCAAGACGCAAGAGCCGATTGTCCCACGGTCGCCAAGCCGCGGGATTCGACGGATCGAACCTGAACCTGGAAGGGATCTTTTATGAACAACAAAGTACTGATGGGCGCTCTGGGAGCCGCGTGCCTCGCCTTCACGGCGAATGCGAACGCCTGGTACTCGTGGAGTCATTGCGGCAGCGGCGGCTCGTCGAGCACCTGCGATACCTACGAGTGGAACTTCACCAGCACCTCGCCTGATTCGAACCCGCCCGGCATCGCGGTCGATGCGACCGGCTACCACCAGAACACCGACACCAGCAACTTCATCGAGCGGCCGCTGACGATCTATGGCGCCGATCACCTGTCGCTGAACTACGACAACTACTGGGGTTCGGGCGGCGAAGGGTCGCCCTACCATGCCATCGACAACTCGGGCGGCTACGACCTGGTCGTCTTCGAGTTCGCCGCGCCGGTCACGGTCTCGCAGATCTCGATGGGCTGGTGGAGCGGCGACGCGGACTTCTCGCTGTTCGCCTTCGAGCCGGTGCCGCCGGGCGTCACCCCCGGCACGAACGCACCGCCCGGCAGCGGCAGCTTCGCCTACCAGGACATGATTAGCGACGGCTGGTCGCTGATCGGCAGCTTCGACTACGACGAGAACGACGCCAACGGCTACCTCGATCTCGAAGCCGTGACCAACGGCGACATCCTCGACTATACCTCGAGCTACTGGGCCGTCGGTGCCGTGTTCGACGCGGTCGCGGGCAACGGCCCGACCTACGGCAACGGCCTCGTCGTCGACGGCAATGATCGCTTCAAGATCGCGTCGCTGGCCGGCTGCTATACCGACCTGCCGCCGCCGCCGCCGAACACCTCGGCACCGGAGCCGACCTCGCTCGCGCTGATGGCACTCGGACTCGCAGGCGGTCTCGGCTACCGCAGGCGCAAGTCGGTCCGCCGCGCCTGACGCGGCCACCGCCTCGGCAAGAAAACCCCGCCGTGCCAGGCGGGGTTTTTTTTTGCGCCGGGCACGCCACGGGACGCGGCCGCAGGCGTGCCGGTCAACGGCGATCGATGAACACGTGCTCCTTGCCGATCCACATCGCCGACCGCTTGAAATCGATGAACTTCGCTTCGTCTTCGATCGCGAGTTCCATCGCGCGGGTCGCTTCGGGCACGTTCGCCATCGTCATCAGGTCGGCGCGGTTGAACCAGGCTTCGGCATGCCCCGCGTAGGGCGCGACGCGCGTCCCGCGCGGCCCGGTCAGGCCGGCCTCCAGTGCATGCTCGCAGTAATGCACTTGCAGGTAGCGTTGCATGCGAAAGCCGGTCGAGACGCCGCGGATGAGCGGTCCGTGGTTGGTGCGCCAGTACAACTGCGCTTCCTCCAGGGACTGCGAGGACGGCTGCCGCAGGCAGAAGAACAGCTTCACCAACGGGCTGTGCTCGGTGGCGACCATGTACTCGCTGGGGTTGACCTGGGGATACTCGTAGGCGAACCACAGCGGCGAGTTGGGCAGGTCGATGAACTGCTGCTCGTCCTCGAGCAGTTCCTGCGCCGCCGCCTTGCCGGCTTCGCTGGAGAAGGCCGCGAACGCGTCCGGGCTGGTCCACCAGAGTTCCGCCACGCCATCGTATTCCGGTTCCATGCCGCCCCGGGCCTCTGCCAGCGCATCGTTGATCGGGTCATCGAGCGTATGCAGCTGGATGTATCGGTGGATTGCGAGCGTGGTCGAATGGCGGGCGACCAACGGTCCGTGGCGATCCCGCCAGTACGCCTGGAACTCCGCACGCGACATGCCCGGCTTCCTGCGCAGGGCGAACTCTAATCGAATCATCGAGACCTCCTCCTGTTGAAAATCGCAGGCGGGCGCGGCGCGCGCCCGCTCCGAGGACGCCACTATATATCGAGCGCGGCAGACATCGCGCTCTCACGATTTGCGCGCCGTGCGCACCTGGATGCCGCTCAGGTTCTGACGCAGGTCGCGGCTGCCGCATCCCGGGCACTGCGGCCGGTGGCGTTCGCTTTCGGCGACCGACTCCACGATGTCGAAACGATTGGCGCACTCCTGGCACACGAACTGGTAGCTGGGCATGGCTTATCCTCCTGGGTCGAATGGGACGGACGCGGTGCGCGAGCGTCATCGCGGCGCGCTGCCCGCCCCCGGCGGGCTGCTCGACGAAGCCGGCATCGACACCGCGCGGTGACCGCGATCGCCGGCCGTCGCGCAGCCGGTACCCACGCCGTGCAAGGAGCGGACCACGAGCGGCGCGCCGCGGCGTACCGGTGACACCGTTCGGCCGCGCGCGACGCCGGACAAGACGCCGCGCCGCCGGGGTCGAGCGCCTGCAAGATGTGCTCACTGCCGGCCCTTCTTACAAGCGGCGCGCCATGCAGGCGGATTGCGCGATGCACGGTGCCGGGCGCGATGTGACGCTACCCGGCTGGCACGCGTCGTGCACTCTGGCGGGACGGGCGCGAACGCCGGCCAGCGCGGTGCTCGATGCGAGGCCCCGGCGCCGCGACCCACGCACCACTTTGAGCAAACCGCGGAGTACCCGAACCCATGCCCTACCTGATTCACGTACTACTCGTCGCCACGATGCTGCTCCTCGGCGCGTGCGAGAAAGAAGGACCGATGGAGCGCGCCGGCGAACGGGTCGACGAAGCCGTCGAAGAAACCGGCGACGCGCTCGAGCAGGCCACCGACCGGTAGGACCGGGGCCGGGACGGCAACTCAGTCGCGGAGCACGTCGAGCGCCTCGTCGAGGCGCGACACGACGGTCACGTCGATGCCTTCCGGCATCGGTTTGGGCACGTTGCCACGCGGCACGATGGCGCGCTTGAAGCCGTGCTTGGCCGCCTCGCGCAGGCGCTCGGGGCCACCGGGCACGGGCCGGATCTCGCCGGCCAGGCCAATCTCCCCGAAGGCGACGAGTTCGTGCGACAGGGGCCGATCGCGCAGGCTCGACAGCACTGCGAGCAGGATCGCGAGATCGGCACCGGTCTCGTGCACGCGCACGCCGCCGACGATATTGGCGAACACGTCGCAGCCGGCAGTGGAGACCCCGCCGTGGCGGTTGAGCACGGCCAGCAACATCGACAGGCGGTTCGGGTCGAGACCGACGGTAACGCGGCGCGGATTGCCGAGCTGCGATTCGTCGACCAGGGCCTGCACTTCGACCAGCAACGGTCGCGTCCCTTCACGCGTGACCATCACCACGCTCCCCGGCACCGGCTGTGCGTGCCGCGACAGCAGGATGGCGCTCGGGTTGGCGATTTCACGCAGGCCGCCGTCGGTCATGGCGAACACGCCGAGTTCGTTGACCGCTCCGAAACGGTTCTTGATCGCCCGGATCATGCGGTAACGGCCGTCCGGCTCACCTTCGAAATACAAGGTCGCGTCGACCATGTGCTCGAGCACGCGCGGGCCAGCGATTGCGCCATCCTTGGTGACGTGGCCGATCAGGTAGAGCGCGATCCCGGTGCTCTTGGCAAAGCTGACCAGGCGGCTCGCGCATTCGCGGACCTGCGAGACACTGCCCGGCGGTGACTGCAGGGCATCGGAGAAGACGGTCTGGATGGAATCGATGACGAGTACGGCGGGCCGCTCGCGCGCGGCCTCGGCGAGGATGCGCTCGACATCGGTCTCGGTGAGCAGCTTGAGATCGGCCACCGGCAGCGTGAGGCGCTCGGCGCGCAGCGCAATCTGCGCCGCCGATTCCTCGCCGCTGACGTAGAGCGCGTCGACGGCATTGAGCTGCCGGGTCGCCGCGAGGCTTTGCAACAGCAGCGTGGTCTTGCCGATGCCGGGGTCGCCACCGAGCAGCACGACCGACCCGGCGACGAGACCACCGCCGAGCACGCGGTTGAGCTCGCCCAGGCCCGTATCCAGCCGCGGCGATTGTTCCGTGCGCACTTCGCCCAGCTTCTGCACGTGCGGTGTATCGCCGCTGGCGGCGAAACGCTGGCGCTTGTCCTCGCCGCTGCGCGCGACCGTCTCGACGATGGCGTTCCAGGCGCCGCAATCGCCGCACTGACCCGACCACTTCGGCGCCACTGCGCCGCACTCCTGGCACTGGTACTGTCGGCGCGCCTTCACGGCCGTCCCTCCTCGTAATGCGCGCGCATCCGCACTCGGCACAACAGCTCGTAGGGGATGGTTGCCGAGGCCCGCGCGACATCTTCGATCGGTAACCCGGCGCCCCACAGGGTGACCGGGTCGCCGAAGCGGGCATCCGGCACCGGGCGCAGGTCGACGGTCATCATGTCCATCGAGCAGTTGCCAATGACCTGCGTGCGCACACCGCGCACCAGGATGGGTGTCCCGGTCCGTGCGTGGCGCGGGTAGCCGTCGGCATAGCCGTAGGCGACCACGCCGACCGGCATGTCTTCCGGACAGGTGAAAGCGCCGCCGTAACCGACGCTCTCCCCGGCGCGCAGGTGACGCACGCTGATCAGGCGCGAACGCAGCGTCATCACCGGCGCGAGGCCTAGGTCGGCGGCGGCTTCGTCGTCGAGCGGCGAGACGCCGTACAGCATCAGTCCCGGCCGCACCCAGTCGGCATGACTGTCGGGGCGGGCGACGATCGCCCCGGAGTTGGCCAGGCTGCGCTCACCCGGACGTTCACCGAGCAGGGCCGCGAAGCGCTCCTGCTGCGCGGCGACGCTCGCGTCGCCGCGCCGGTGCGCGTTGGCGAAGTGCGTCATGAAGCGCAACGGCCGCGCGAAATCGGCGACCGCGGCAACGACCTCGGCGCAGTCCGCCGGCGCGAACCCGAGGCGATGCATGCCGGTGTCGAACTTCAGCCATACCGGCAGGCTGCGGCCGCGCTCGCGGAACATCGCGATCTGCTCGGCGGTATGGATCACCGTCTCGAGACCGAGCGCGAGGATGGCATCGACCTCGCTCGCATCGAAGGGCCCCTCGAGCAGGACCACGGGCTTGCTGACCCCGGCGTCCCTGAGGCGCACGGCCTCGTCCAGCGAAGCGACCGCGTAGGCATCGGCGTCGGCGAACAAGCGCGCCATGCGCAGCACGCCATGGCCATACGCATCGGCCTTGACCACCGCCAGCACGCGCGAGTCCGGTGCGAGCGCACGGACCCTGGCGAGATTGTGGCGGGCCGCGTGCGGGTCGATGATCGCCCGCGCCGGTCGCGTCATGCGTCGGCCCCACCGAAGCTGTCGTGGGACAGGTTCTCGAACGTCGTGTATTCGCCGAAGAAACGCAGCTTGCAGGTGCCGATCGGGCCGTTACGCTGCTTGCCGATGATGATCTCGGCGATGCCCTTGTCCGGGCTTTCCTCGTTGTAGACCTCGTCCCGGTAGATGAACATGATGACGTCGGCGTCCTGCTCGATGGCGCCCGATTCGCGCAGGTCCGACATCACCGGGCGCTTGTCGTTGCGCTGCTCGAGGCTGCGGTTGAGCTGCGAGAGCGCGATGACCGGGCAGTCGAGCTCCTTCGCCAGCGCCTTGAGCGAGCGCGAGATCTCCGAGATCTCGGTCGCCCGGTTCTCTTTCGAGCCGGGCACCTGCATGAGCTGCAGGTAGTCGATGACGATGAGGCCAAGCCCGTGTTCGCGCGCGAGGCGGCGGCACCGCGCACGCAGGTCTCCGGGCGTCAGTGCCGGGGTGTCGTCGATGAACAGGTTGACTTCGGAGAGGATCCCCACCGAGTGGGTGAGGCGCGGCCAGTCGTCGTCGGCCAGCTTGCCGGTGCGCACCTTGTGCTGGTCGATGCGGCCGAGCGAGGACAGCATGCGCATCGCGAGTTGTTCGCTCGGCATTTCCATGCTGAAGATGGCAACCGGCAGCTCGTCCTTGATCGCCGCGTGCTGCGCAATGTTGATGGCGAACGCGGTCTTACCCATCGACGGCCGCCCGGCGATGATCACCAGGTCCGAGCGTTGCAGGCCGGAAGTCTTGTTGTCGAGGTCGTAGTAGCCGGTCGCGACACCGGTGATCGGGTTGTCGCGCTGGAACAGGTGGTCGATGCGATCGAGCGCATCGACCAGCAGCTCCTTGATCGGGCGGAAACCGCGCCGCCCGCGCGATTCGCGTTCGGCGATCTCGAACACCAGGCTCTCGGCCAGGTCGAGCAGTTCGTCCGGCGTGCGGCCCTCGGTACGAAACGCGCTCTCGGCAATGCGCGTTCCCGCGCTGACCAGCTCGCGCAGGATCGCGCGCTGGCGCACGATATCGGCATAGGCGGCGATGTTCGCCGCGCTCGGCGTGTTCTCGGTGAGCTGGGCGAGGTAGCCCATGCCACCGACGTCGTCGAGCTCGTCGTGGCTGGTCAGCCATTCGGCCACCGTGACCACGTCGAACGGCTTGTTGTCACTCGCCAGGCGCTCGATGCAGCGATAGATCGCGCCGTGGTCGCGGCGATAGAAATCGTCGCCGCCGATGCGTTCCGAGACGTGAACCCAGGCCTCGTTGTCCAGCATCAGCCCGCCGAGCACGGACTGCTCCGCCTCGATCGAATGCGGCGGTACCTTGAGCGCGTCGGTCGCCGCGTCGGCGACCGGGCGCATCGCGGTGTCGACGGCCATCAGCGCTGCGCCGCCGCGCGCGACGGCCGCGCGGCACGAAGCGAACGGCAGGCGTGACGAAGGCTCACGGGCGGGGCACCGGCAGGCCGTCGCCCTCAGGCCGCGCCGACGGCGTCCTCGGGCGCGATTTCGACGATCACCTCGACGTCGACGTCGGCATGCAGGTGGATTTCGACCTGGAACTCGCCAACTTCGCGCAGGGAGCCGTGCGGCAGGCGCACCTCGCGCTTCTCGACGGCCACGCCGGCCGCGCTCAGCGCCTCGGCGATGTCACCGGTACCGACCGAACCGAACAGCTTGCCCTCGCTGCCGGCCTTGGCCTTGATCGTAACGCGCGCGTCCTTCAGCGATTCGGCCCGCGCGGTGGCGGCCTCGAAGGCATCGGCCTGGGCGCGTTCGAGCTCGGCGCGCTGCGCTTCGAAACGGGCCACGTTGTCGGGCGTCGCCGGCACCGCCTTACGCTGCGGGATGAGGTAGTTGCGGCCGTAGCCCGGGCGTACGTTGACACGGTCGCCAAGCGCGCCGAGGCGGTGAATCTTCTCTAGCAGGATAACTTCCATAACTCTCGTCCTCTGTCGCGGGAGCGAACGTCTGCCTGCCCTCGGGGCAGGCACCGGGTTCCGTCACGAGGCGCGCTCCCGCAGGGCCTCGTCTGGAGATTCAATTCGTGTCTTCTAGCCCTGCCCGCCGCGCGAGCGCGGCGCGAGGCGCCGGAAATCCGCCACGCCGTCGGCGACGCCCGTGGCAGCGAGTATCGGCCCAACGACCTGCGGCGTCAGCACCAGCAGAACATAGAGGCCGGTGAGCCAGCCCCTGGCGAGCGAAATTGCGCGGGCCCGCGCGTGCAGCACGGCGAGTCCCTGGAACGCAAACAATACCACCACCACGATGAAAGCGTCACTCGCGATGGCAAGCGGCCCGGCCGTCGTGCTGCGATCGACGACGACCGCGAGAGCGGCCACGGCGGCGGCGGCCAGCATCGCCCGCGGTAGCCGTAGCTCGCGGAACTCGGTGCCGAAGCCGCCGGGATTGTACAACGCCGCCTGCCACCAGCGCGCGAGAAAAATGATCGATGACAACACGCAGAACATCGCGACCAGCGTCCAGGCGTGCATCTGGTCCGCCACGGCGGCGATCTGGCCGGTGCCGAGCTGCGGCCCGCCGTCGCGCGCGATCAGCGCGAACAGGCTCTCGAGCCGCTCTGCCCAGAAGGCACTGACGTCACCGACGGCGAGGCGCATCGCCAGCGCGTAAGCCGCCACCAGGGCCGCAACCAGCAACAAGGGCAACGCCTGGCGGCCGGTGCGCTTGAGATTGACCGCCATCAGCCAGGCGGGCAGCCAGACGACCAGGCCGAGGACCAGGGTGGGCAGCCCGGGACCGCCGAGGAGCATGCGTACCGCAACCGCGAGCGGTGCCGCGACGACCATCACGCGCAGCCCCTGGCTGGCACCGTGCCGCAGGGTCGTCAGCGCCACCACCGCCCCGCTGAGGATGGTCAGCAGACCAATCGACAGCGAGCCCAGCAGCATCGCGGCGGCCATGGCCGCCGCGTGGAACGGTCCGCGCATGGCATACCGCGCGAGAAACCGCACGGTCCGAGGCTCCCGTTCAGCCCGGGACGCCGGGCGTGCCCGGCGCGCCCGCGCTAGTGCGCGTCACAATACGGCAGCAGCGCGAGGTAGCGCGCGCGCTTGACCGCCGTGGCGAGCTGGCGCTGGTAGCGCACCTTGGTGCCCGAAATGCGGCTCGGCACGATCTTGCCGTTCTCCGTGATGTAGGCCTTCAGCGTGGCGAGATCCTTGTAATCGATCTCCTTGACGCCTTCGGCGGTGAACTTGCAGTAGCGGCGGCGGCGGAAATACTTGGCCATGTCTGTTTCTCCTGCCTAGCGTCAGGCGTCAGCGGTCTCGGACTTCTCGGTGTTGCCCTCGGAGCGGCTTTCACCGCGACCCTCGGAACGATCACCGCCCGAAGCCCGTTCGCGCTGGCGGCGATTGCGCTCCTCGTCCCGTTCGGACTGCTCGTCCTTGGCCTGCGCGATGGGCGACGGCTCGGTATCGGCCTGGTCGCGCTTGATCACGAGGTTGCGTAGTACCGCGTCATTGAAACGGAAGGCACTGGTCAGCTCTTCGAGCGTGGCATCGTCACACTCGATGTTCATGAGCACGTAGTGGGCCTTGTGAATCTTGTTGATGGGATAGGCGAGCTGGCGCCTGCCCCAGTCCTCGAGGCGATGGATCTGACCATTGTTGGTCTCGATCATCGAGCGGTAACGCTCGATCATCGCGCCGACCTGCTCGCTCTGGTCCGGATGGACCAGAAACACGATTTCGTAGTGTCTCATCAGGACTCCTTGTGGATTGAAGCTTCCCGGGTCCCCGGTGAAGCAAGGAGAGAGCCGCGCGGCGTTGCGCGGGGCGCGTATTCTACGCGCACATACTGCTCGACGCCAAGGGTTTCGCGGGGCCGCGCGGCTCAGGCGCCGCGCTGGCGACGCGCCTCGTAGAGGCAGACCGCGGCGGCGGTCGCGACGTTGAGGCTGTCGACGACGCCATGCATCGGGATGCGCACCAGCGCATCGCAGCGCTCGCGGGTCAGGTGCCGCAGACCGCTGCCCTCGTTGCCGAGCACGAGCGCTGCGGGCGGGCGGAAATCCGCTGCGTACAGGTCGCCCGGCGCGTCGTGGGCGGTGCCGGTGATCCAGATGCCGGCCGCCGCCAGCTCGCGCATCGCGCGCGCCAGGTTCGGCACCGCCGCGAGCCCGACGCTGTCCACCGCACCGCTCGCCGCCTTGGCCATGACACTGCCGAGCGGTGCGCTCTTGTCGCGCGGGTAAATCACCGCGTCGGCCCCGGCACCGTCGGCCGCGCGCAGGCAGGCGCCGAAGTTCCGCGGGTCCTGCACGCCGTCGAGGATCAGCAGCAGCGGCGGCGCGGGACGGCTGGCCAGGCGCTCGAGCAACGCGTGGACGGCGAGCGTGGCCGGCGCGCGGCGGCGCAGCACCACGCCCTGGTGGTGGCTGTCACCGTAGAGCTTGTCGAGCGTCTCGCCGCCGGCGCGCTGCACCGCGATGCCGAGCCCACGGGCGGTCTCCTCGAGGCCGTCCGCCGCGGCATGTTCGCGTTCGCGCCGCAGCCATAGCTCGAGCGCGTCGCCCGGTGCACGAGCGAGCGCGGTGCGCACGGCGTGCACGCCACCGATGACGAGTTCGCGGCTTGCCATCAGCGGCGCCGGCGGCGTCCGCGCCGTGGCGCGTCGCCGGGCGCCGGCTCGGCGAGCACGAAATCGATCTTGCGCTCGTCGAGATCGACCCGCGCAACGCGCACTGCAATGGCCTGCCCGATGCGGAACTCGCGGCCGTGGGCGCGCCCGCGCAGGACGTGGCCGACGGCATCGTACTTGTAGTAATCGCCCGGCAGCTCGGAGACGTGGACCATGCCCTCGACGAAGATGTCGTCGAGTTCGACGAACACACCGAACTCGGCGACGCCGGCGACGATACCCGGAAAGACGTCGCCGACCTTGTCGAGCATGAACTCGCACTTGAGCCACGCGACCGCGTCGCGGGTCGCCTCGTCGGCACGCCGTTCGCACATCGAGCAGTGTTCGGCCAGTTCGGGCATGCGCCCGGCGTCCAGCGCCTCGCCGCTGTCCAGGCGGGCCTTGAGCGCGCGATGCACGACGAGGTCCGGGTAGCGCCGGATGGGCGAGGTGAAGTGCGTGTAGGCATCGAGCGACAAGCCGAAGTGACCGGTGTTCTGTGCACTGTAGACGGCGAGCTTGAGGCTGCGCAGTACGACCGTTTCGATCAGCCGCCGGTCGGCGCGCTCGCGGGCCGCGGCCAGCACGGCGGCGAAATCCTTCGCGTCCAGCTCCTTGCCGTGCCGGAAGCGCAGGCCGAGTTCGCCCAGGAAGCGCCCGAGGTCTTCGACGCGGTCGTCGTCGGGCACGTCGTGCACGCGGTATAGCGCGGCACACTTGTGGCGGATGAGATGCCGCGCCGCGGCGACGTTGGCAGCGATCATGCACTCCTCGATGAGGCGGTGTGCATCGACCCGGCGCGTCGCTTCGACGCTCGCGATCTTGCCGAGCTCGTCGTAGTGGAAGCGCGGCTCGACGCTGTCGATATCGAGCGCGCCGCGTGCCTCGCGGGTTTCGCTCAGCAGCGCGTAGAGGTCGTAGAGGGCCGTGAGGCTGCGGGCGACCTTCGCATCGACGCCGCGCAGCGAGTCGATCTCGCCGTCGCGCCAGCGCTGCACATCGTTGTAGATGAGCCGCGCGTGCGAGCGAATCACCGCTTCGAAGAAGCGCGCGCGGCGCACTTCGCCGTCGAGCCCGATGTTCATCTCGCACACGAGCGCGAGACGCTCCGCATCGGGCACGAGCGAGCAGATGCCGTTCGACAGGGCCTCGGGCAGCATCGGGATCACGCGGTCGGGGAAGTACACCGACGTGCCGCGCCGGACCGCTTCGTCGTCGAGTGCCGAGCCCGGCTCGACGTAATGGGCGACATCGGCAATCGCCACGGTCAGGGTGAAACCCTTCGCAGTACGCCTGGCGAACACGGCGTCGTCGAAATCGCGCGCATCGGCGCCGTCGATCGTGACCAGCGGCAGGTCACGCAGGTCGCGCCGGCGCGCAATCTCTTCGGGCGAAGGCGCCTCGGGCACACGTTCCGCCGCGTCGAGCACCGCCTCGGGCCACTCGCTCGGCAGGTTGTAGGAACGCACCGCGATCTCGATCTCCATGCCCGGCGCCATGTGCTCGCCGAGGATCTCGGTCACGCGCCCGACCGGCTGCGAGTGGCGGTCGGGCTGCTGCTCGATCGCGGCGACGACGATCTGCCCGTCGCGCGCGTCGCCCGCGGCACCGGGCGGGATCAGCACGTCCTGGTTGAGATGCCGGTTGTCGGGCACGACGAACCCGAAATTGCGGTCGGTGAAGTAGCGTCCGACCACGCGCTCGTTGGCGCGCTCGATGACCTCGACCAGGTTGCCGTACGGGCGCTCGCGACGGTCGTAGCCGGCAACGCGCACGAGTACCCGGTCGCCGTGCAGGGTGCGTCGCGCTTCGCGCGGCGCGAGGTAGATGTCGTCGCCACCGGCTTCGGGGCGCACGAACGCGTAACCGTCACGGTGCGCGAGCACGCGGCCGGGGATCAGCTCCATGCGCTCGGCGAGTCCGTAGAGACCGCTGCGGTTCTGGATGAGCTGCCCGTCGCGCACCATCGCGCGCACGCGCCGCTCGAGCGCTGCCTGCGGGTCGCCGCGGGCGACCTCGAGCTGCGCGGCAAGCGTTTTCAGGCTGCACGGTTCGCCGATCCCGGCCAGCGCTTCGGCAATCGCGGCACGCCCGGGAAGGTCGTCGATGTGCGGCAAGGGATCGCTGGCGTGGCGGCGATGGCGAGGGTTGTTGGAACGCATTGACTAGCTCAGATGGAATGGGTAGATTGCGCCCCTCGTTGCCGAGGTGGCGGAATTGGTAGACGCGCTGGCTTCAGGTGCCAGTTGGGGAAACCCAGTGGAGGTTCAAGTCCTCTCCTCGGCACCAGCCTCCTGCGGACGGCCGGGTTCGGACGTTCTCACCGACACGCAGTACCGGCCGTCGCGCGCTGACGGTGGCACCCTGCCGCCGCGCCGGTAAGCGGCCCGTAGCAAGCACGCCGAGCAGTCGCCTGCCGACCAACCCCGGTCACCCATCGGCGCCGCCCCGCGCTAGATGACGATACGCTGCTGCTCGAGTCCGCTCTCGAGCGAAGCCAACGCGTAATGCGACTGGAACGCGTGGATGGTCCGGCGCGCCTCGTGCTCGGCGAACGCCATCGATTCGCGTGCCGAGAAGGCGTCGATGACCGCGTCATTGTAACGTGCCGTGCGCCACTCGGCACGCGGCGCGAGGCGGGCACGATAATCGCGCAAGGTCTCCAGCAGGGCGGCCTTGCCTCCCTCGCTACCCAGCGCCGCCTCGCGCGCGGGAAAGACGACGGGGAAATCGATGATGTTTCCGGCCACCGGCGCCGCCCCCGCCGCGACCGGGTAGAACATGACGAACGGGATACGCTTGCGGTAGACCCGCGTCGTCACGCGGTGCGCGCGGCCATGCAGGTCGATGCACTCGAGCGCGACCGGTTCGTCGAGGAACAGGTTGGGCCACGGCACGCATTCCTGCAGGCGATGGCACAGGGGATACGCCGGTGTGTCCAGGCGCAGCACCAGCGCGTCCGCAGCGACGACTTTCGCGAACGGTGAACCTTCGCCCTGCGGCGAATCACAGCGTTCGTGGTTTGCTACGATGTCTCCCGCCGCAGCGCCGACGGCCACGACCGGGTGCGTCGGATGGCAGCTGCGCAAGGCGCCCGGCAGGAGCCGTGCGACCTCCGGTAGCAGACCGACACGGCTCGGTGTCGAGCGCGCGTCGAAAACCGGCCGGGTGGCGACGAAGTCCTCCATCGCGCCGCCGAACGGAAAGCTCGGCATGACGATCGTGCCGGCCGGCCCGACAATCCGCTGCAGCATGCGGAGGAAACGCCGGGGGCCGTCGGGGTAGTAACCCAGGCTGCCGAAGGCCGACTGGAGATACACGATGCGTCCGGCCGCGACCCCGACTTCTTCCAGGCAGGCCGCCAGGCGGCGTTCGTTGACGCGCCGCAGCAGGCGGTCGCGGTAGTAGCGCGACTGGTGGGGCAGGAACGCCTTGACGAGCCGCTTGATCACCGCGGTGTCCGTCGTGCCCAGGCCGGTCGTTCCGGGCGCACGGCGGCGCGCGCTCGAAGCGGGCGCCGCGTTCCCGCACCTCGTGCCGCGCCGCACGCGCCGGCACGTTGGGTACGACGACTCATCGCCGCGGCGCTGTAAGAGCCGCCGTCACGCAGCGCCGGTCTGTTGTGCCCACAGGTCCTGCGCCTGCTCCCAGCCGACGACGGCGATGGGCGAGCCATCGTCCTCGATGAACTGCAGGGGCCCCAGGAACGTCATGTAGAACTCGCTGTCGATCGGAAAATAGGTCTTGTCGTGGCGTGCGTTGCACGACTCGTAGCCGTAGCCGAGTGCGAGCGCCGTCGCGCCGCCCTCTTCGACACCGCCGCGCACTTCCATCTTACCCTTGGTCAGCAGGTACTCGCCCGGACCGACGTGGATGTGGCGGTTGAACGACGAGCCGGCCGGACAATCGAAGATCGCCGTCCAGCATCCGACCTCGGGCGAGACGTGCAGCAGCTTCCAGCGGATACCGCCTTCGGACAGGGCATCCGGGAACGGCTGCCATTCCAGGTCCTGGATCTGCACGTACTCCTGCGCAACTTTCGCTTTCATTTCGCTCCCCTCGAGCCATTGGGTCGACGCAGTATAAAGCACCGCCGGCCGGGCCGGGGTGCGCGCGGCGCCCGGTTCCCTCGTCGCATCGACTTGGCTAACATGCCGCCTCCGCGGCCGTCCCGGGCCGCACCGACTGACGGGTTCCGATGCTCGATTCCCCTGCCGGCAAGCTGCATCTGCGCGCGACCGACGACCGCCGCACGCTGGACGATTTCCTGCGCCTGCCATGGCGGGTGTACGCCGACGACCCGGCCTGGGTCCCGCCGCTGCTGTTCGAGCGCCGGGAGGCGCTGTCGCCCAAGCAGCCGGTCTTCGCGCACCTCGAATGGCAGGGCTGGGTCGCCTACCGCGACGGGCAGCCGGTCGGGCGTATCACCGCGCAGATCGACCAGCTCCACCTCGAGCGTTACCACGACGCCACGGGCTTCTTCGGCTTCATCGACGCGATCGACGACGACGCCGTGTTCGCCGCGCTGTTCGCCGCTGCAGAGGGCTGGCTGGCCGAGCGCGGCATGCGCCGCGTGCGCGGTCCGTTCGGGTTCAACATCAACCAGGAAGTGGGGCTCCTGGTCGACGGTTTCGACAGCCCTCCTTATTTCATGATGACGCACGCACGGCCCTACCATGCGCGCGCCATCGAGCACTGCGGCTATGCCAAGGCAGCCGACCTCTTCGCTTACCTCATCAGCGCCGCATTCGAACCGCCGCCGGTCATGGCCACCTTGTACGCGCGCCTGCGCCGCCGCATCCGCATGCGTGCGCTCGATCCCGGGCACCGCGACGCGGACCTCGAGATCCTGCGCGACATCTTCAACGATGCCTGGTCGGGCAACTGGGGCTTCGTGCCGTTCACGTCGGAGGAGTTCCGCACCATCGGGCGCGAGATGCTGATGATCATTCCGCCGGATTTCATCCAGATTGCCGAACTCGACGGCGAACCGGTCGCGTTCATCGTGCTGCTGCCGAACGTCAACGAAGCGATCGCCGATCTCGATGGCCGCCTGCTGCCATTCGGCTGGCTCAAGCTCATCCGGCGACTCAAGTTCTCCTATCCGCGCACCGCACGCATCCCGCTGATGGGCGTGCGGCGGCGCTTCCATCACACGCGGCTGGGACCGGGCCTCGCCCTGTCGGTGGTCGAGGCACTGCGTGCGCCGGGCCTGCGCAAGGGCCTCGTCGAAGTCGAGATGTCGTGGATCCTGGAATCGAACGAGGCGATGAAGAACATCATCGCGACGCTCGGCGGACGCTGCTCCAAGCGTTACCGCGTGTATGAAAAGACGCTGGGCCAAACCTGACGGCGAGGCATCGCCACGATGAGCGCGCCAACGCCACCGTCGCTGCGCGCCATCGTGCTCGCGGGTGAGCGTCCCGGCGGCAACGCGTTGGCGCGCGCCCTCGGCCTCGAGGCCGGTGTGCTCGCCGAGGTTGCCGGGCGGAGTTGTCTCGAGCGCGTACTCGATGCCCTGCGCGCGAGCCGCGCCGTCAGCGGCGGCCTGCTGGTCGGCCCGCGGCGCGAAGTCCGTGACTCGAGCCCGGCCATCGCCGGCCTGCTCGCTGCCGGCGACTACGCATGGCATGCGCCCGCCACGGGACCGGCGGCGAGCGCGGTCGCCGCCATGGCCGCCTGCGACAGCTTCCCGCTCCTGCTCACCACGGGAGACCATGCCTTGCTCACACCGTCGCTCGTCGACGATTTCTGCGCGCGCGCAGCGCGGGTACCCGCCGATGTCGTCGTCGGCCTCGTTGCCTGGGCACGCGTACACGCGGCCTGGCCCGAGTCCCGCCGCACCTTGTTGCGCTTTGCCGACGGCGCCTGCTGCGGCTCCAACCTGTTCCTGCTGCGTACCCCGCGCGCCGCCGCGGCGCTCGACTACTGGCGCGCGATCGAGAGCGAACGCAAGCGCCCCTGGCGCATCGCCCGCCATCTCGGCCTCGCGACCCTGGCCCGCTACCTCGCCGGCACGCTCACCCGTGACGCCGCGCTGACGCTGCTCTCGCGCCGCGCCGGGGCCACGGTCGGGCACGTCATGCTCGATGATCCGAGCGCCGCGGTGGACGTCGATACGCGCGAGGATCTCGCGCTCGCCGAGCGCATCCTCACCGCCCGCGGCAGCGCCCGCCAATGAACGGTGTCCCGCCGACTGGCGCCACCGGGCTCCCTGCGCGCTTGATCTCAGTTCACCTGGATCAAGCCATCCACGCGAGGCATGCGCGATATTCCCGTGCCGCTTGCGCCGACCTTCTCGCTTTCTACGGATGACACCGAGCCATGGCTGCTGACGCTTCCTCCTTCAAACGCTGGCGACGCGCCGCGGTGCATCGCGCGGGCAAGCGTTTCCTGCGCGCCATCGCCGACTTCCAGGCCCGTCACTCGCGGATCGCGACGACGCCGGTACTCGACAACGCGACATTCGACTGGGTGCCGCGCCTCGAAGCGGCCTGGCCCGGGATACGCGCCGAGTTCGATGCCGTCTGGACCCACCCGGACGACATTCCGGCATTCCACCAGATCTCGCCCGACCAGGCGCGCATCTCGCGCGGCGACAACTGGAAGACCTATGCGCTGGTCATCTTCGGCCAGGAGGTGGCCGAGAACTGCGCGGCCTGCCCGCGCACGGCGGCGGTCTTGCGCGGCCTTCCGGGCCTGCAGAACGCGTGGTTCTCGATCCTCGCGCCCGGCTACCACATCCCGCCTCACCGCGGCCCGACGCGCGCGCTGGTGCGCTGCCATCTCGGCCTGCGCGTACCAGCGGCCCGCGAGCAATGCTGGCTCCGTGTCGACGACCACATCTGTCGCTGGCGCGAAGGCGATTGCCTGCTGTTCGACGACACCTACGAGCATGAAGTACGCAACGATACCGACGAGTACCGGGCAGTGCTGTTCATCGACGTCGATCGCCCCATGGACGCGGTGGGGACGCGCTTCAACCGCGGCATCCTGCGCCTGATGCAGGCCACGCACTACGTCAAGGATCCGCTGCGCAACCTGGCCGAGTGGAACCGCCGGCTCGGCAAGCGCTGAGCGCCGCGGCAATGCCCGCCGGCGGCCGCTGCCGCGGCTTAGCCGCGGCTGCCAGCCCCGGGTGCCGGATCGTGGCCGGGCGCGCGGCATCCCTCGAAGCGTTCGTGACATTTGTGTTAAAGTCGCGCGCGCCGTCCCCATCGGCGTCCAGCCGCGGAAACCCCATGTCATGAAAGCCATCATCCTGAGTGCCGGGCAGGGCCGGCGCCTGTTGCCCCTGACCCAGAGCACGCCCAAGGCCGCCCTCGCGGTTGCCGGGCGCAGCGTTCTCGAATGGCAGCTTCACGAGATCGCACGCTGCGCGGTGGACGAAGTCGTCGTTGTCACGGGCTTCGGAGCCGAACACATCGAGCGCATTGCCGAGGCGGAACGCGGTGTCCCCACGCGCACGCTCTACAACCCGTTCTTCGCCAACTGCGACAACCTCGGCACCTGCTGGGTGGCGCGCCACGAAATGCAGGGCGAGTTCGTGATCATCAACGGCGACACCCTGTTCGAAGCGGCCATCCTCGAACGGCTGCTCTCCGACTGCGGGCGTGCGCCTATCACCCTGGTGACCGACGCGAAGGCGAATTACGACGACGACGACATGAAAGTCGTCGTCGAAGACGGCGTGCTGAGACGCGTCGGCAAGCAGCTCGACCGCGCCACGGTCAACGGCGAGTCCATCGGCATGATGCACTTCGACGCGCGCGGCGGGGCGCGCTTCCGCGACCAGGTCGAATACATGATGCGCCACGGCTCGGGCTTAAAGCAGTGGTACCTGTCGGTCATCGATGCGCTGGCGGCCGAGGCTATCGTCACGACATGCGCGATCGACGGTCTCAGCTGGGGCGAGATCGACGACCAGCTCGACCTGGAGCGCGCTGCACGCCTGGTCACGCGCTGGCCCATGGAAGCGCCTGCGGCAGCCTCTGCCGGCGTGTGAGGCCCCGGGCGCGTGAACGCGACGATCGAGAAGTTCGGTTATCCCACCACGCTTCTCAGTGAGTACGAACACTGGGTCGTGCTGCTGCGCCCCGCGCAGGCCACGCTCGGCGCACTGGTGCTCGCCGCACGCAGTGACGCCGAGGCCTTCGGCGACCTGCCGGTAGGCGCATCGACCGAACTCGCACGGGTCACGCGCGACATCGAGTTGACGCTCGCGCAGTTGTTCGGCTACGACAAGATCAATTACCTGATGCTGATGATGGTCGACCCGCACGTGCATTTCCACGTGCTGCCGCGCTACGCCGAAGCGCGGCACTACGGCGGCTGCGAGTTTCCCGACCCGGGCTGGCCCGGTCCGCCACGACTGGATCATCAGGCCTCACCGGATGACGGGGTGTTCGACGCCCTGCGCCTGGAACTGCTCGAAGCCTGGCCCGAAGTCGGGCGCTGAGGCGCGTGCCGCGGCGCCGTCAGTCAGGCGTCGTGACCACCCTCACCCGTCCCGAACGCCCGGCGCTGAACACGTCGCGATTGAGCAGGTACCGGATGCTCTCGCTCGAGACCGAGCGACCGCCGCGCACCACGCTCGCATCACCCTCGAGCACGACCTCCTCCGCGCGGGGCCGAAACCACAAACGGCTGCTTTGCCCCTCCAGCGGCCCGTCGGCCTCGCCGTCCTGGTAGATGATGCGCGCGGGCGTGCCGGATACTTCGATGACCGCCGGGTCAGCGAGCGGACCCTCGATGACGGCCGTGTCGGAACGAATGGTCCAGGCGTCGCTGCGCAGCAAGAGATCGCCCGCGGCGTCGAAGCGATCCCCGGAGATCGACTGCGTGGCCGTGCGTGCGCGCACGAACACGACATCCTCGAGCGGTGCGAACGGCACGTTCTCGGCCGCGCGCGCAGCAGCTGCCGTGGCGAGGCAGACCAGCAGCCCGGCGAGGCGCGCTTGCAGCCATCGCGGGCGCTCTCCATGATAGCCGCTCTGCCGCCCTGCCTGCCGTCCTCTGCGTCCGAGCTGCTTCATCGTGTTGATTGACCGTTACCTGATTCGCGAAATCGGCGCGAGCTTTGCCGCTATCGCGATCATACTGACCGTGGTCTTTCTCGCCTACAGCATGACGCGCTTTCTCACCGATGCCGCCGGTGGACTGCTGAGTGCGGGCGAGGTGGCGCAGCTGACGTTCTACAAGAGCGTCATCGCACTCGAGGTACTTCTGCCACTGGCCTTCTATTTCGGTCTCGTGGTCGGCCTGGGAA
Source organism: Gammaproteobacteria bacterium (assembly GCA_030429865.1). Taxonomy (GTDB): domain Bacteria; phylum Pseudomonadota; class Gammaproteobacteria; genus JACKNG01. The sequence goes on from JAUIFX010000014.1 coordinate 33,174, forward strand.
GACTCAACCAGCACAGCGAATTGACGGCGATGCGCGCCAGCGGCATACGCGATGCCCGCATCAATCGTCCCCTGCTGGCCTGTGCAGCGCTGCTCGCCGCGTGCGTCGCCGCGCTGTCGCTCGGCGTGCGGCCGTGGGCCTATGGCGAAATGTACGCGCTGAAAGAACGCGCGGAGGCGGCCTCGGAACTCGATCGCATCAAGCCACAGCGTTTCTACTTCTACGAGGGCAGCGAGCGGACGGTATACGCACAGGAGATTCGCGACGCTGGCCGCGAACTGCTCGGCGTGTTCATCCGTACCGGCGGCGAGGACAGCATCGAGATCATCACCGCGCCGCGCGGCAGTCTCGAAGCCTTCGTGACGCCGCAGCGTCACCGGCTGCTGCTGACCGACGCAAGCATTCACAAGACCGGCCCGGACATGGCGGATTTCTACGGCCGCTTCGACAAGCTGACGCTGACCATGGCAGCGGGGAGCGCGGTCAAGGACGAATACCATCGCAAGGCGGCAACGAGCGCGGCACTGTTCGATGCGCATGCGCCTGACGAACGCGCCGAACTGCAATGGCGGCTGTCCACGCCGGTATCGAGCCTGTTGCTGGCATGCGCCGCCCTCGCCATGACCGATCACCGGCCGCGGCGCGGCCGCTACGCGCGCGTGCCGCTGGCGGTCGCCATCTACGCCGTCTATTACAACCTGCTGGGCGTCGCACGCACCTGGGTCGAGCAGCAGGTCGTCGCCTCCCTTTGGTGGGCGCCGCTGGGCTTTGCCGCGGTGCTGGGCGCGCTGTTGCTCGTACGCCGGAGACGCTTCGCGTGAACAGCACGCTCGCCCGCTACGTCGCAATCCACTTCGGCAAGGCCGGCGCCGTAGTGCTGGGCTTGCTGCTCGTCCTGTTCAGCTTTCTCGCCCTGACCGAGGCGCTCGAAGATGTCGGCAAGGGCGCCTTCACCGTCGCGGACGCCATTTCCGTCGTCCTGCTCACGCTCCCGGCCCGCGTGCTCGACCTGCTGCCGGTCAGCGCCCTGCTCGCTTCCGTGCTCGGGCTCGGCATGCTCGCGAACCACAGCGAGCTGACCGCGATGCGCGCAGCCGGGATATCGAGCTGGGCGCTGATGCGCATGCAGGCAATCCTGGCCCTGGCCCTGATCGCGATGGTGATCGTACTGCAGTTCGTCGTCATGCCACCGGCTGAACGCAAGGCCCAGGAGTTCCGCACGCGCACGCTCGAGCAGACCGCCATCGGCGGTGCGCGGTTCTGGAGTCGTCGCGACCGCCACCTGATCCGCGTCGGCAGCATCGACTTCGGCCGCGTCCCGCGCGATATCGAGATCTACGAGCTCGACGAGCACGAGCGAATCGCGCGCGAGATCCGCGCGGCGCGCGCGGACGTTGTCAGCGCCCACGAGTGGGTGCTGCACGGCGTCGAGGAGAAAGTGCTCGACAGCGAGACGATCCGCTTCCGCCGGCTCGCGCAAATGCGCTGGGAGAGCTTCCTCACGCCAGCGCAGATGGCGACGCTGATCGCGCCGATCCACGCGCTGTCACCGGCGGATTTGTGGCGCTACCTGCGTGAGACGCGGGGTGCAGGCGTCGATACCCGCGAACAACAGGCACGTTTCTGGCGCCAGGTCAGCCTGCCGCTGACGTTGCTCGGCATGATGCTGCTCGGGGTGCCACTGGTGCTCGCTTCCGTGCGCACGCGTTCGACCGGCCTGCGCGCCACCCTCGGCGGCGGTGTGGGCATCGTGTTCTACCTGTTCGAGCAGACCGTCAGCCAGCTCACGCTGATTCTCGATCTGAACCCGGTGGCGCCGGCCCTGCTGCCCGGCGCGGTGGTCCTCGCCTGTGCGCTAGTCGCGGTACATCGCCTGCCGTGACCGGGCCGCGATGCGGGCCGCTTCAACGGCGCGGGAACTCGCAGCGCAGATGATCGCGGCAGGAGACGCCGCCGTCGCCGTCGAGCGTCATCAGGCGTGCATCGAGCAACCACCGGTCCGGCCGCTCGGCAATGTCGAGCACCCGGTAGGAAGCGCGGCGCGAGGTGTCCGCGTTCGACGCCGAGGCCGTGGCGAGCACCCGGGTGTGCGCAGCATGACGGAGCGCGGCATTACGATGGATGTGCCCGTGCAGGACCAGTTCGACGCCGTGACGTTGGAGCAGCCCGGCCAGCTCGGCGGCGTCCCTCAGCGCCTTGCGCGGCGCACATTGGCCCGGCAGGGGTGGATGATGCACCAGCACGCAGCGCAGACGCCCCGAGCTCGCGGCGAGGATGTCGTCCAGCCGGGCGAGCTGGGCCGCGCCGAGCCGCCCCGCGGCCGACCAGAACGGCGCCGCGTACGCCGAGCACAGTCCGATCACGGTCAGCGGCCCCCAATCGAAACGGCTCGGGAACGCCTCGAGCGTCGCTTCGGGGAGGTGCAGGTAACGCGACCACGACGCCAGCACGCCATCCACGGCGTCGTCACGGTAGAGATCGTGGTTGCCCGGCACGAGCACGAGCGGCGCAGCGCCCAACCCGTCGAGCCAGGCGCGCGCCTGGGCGATTTCACCGGGCAGCCCCAGTTGCACCAGGTCACCGGTCACGGCGATGACATCGGCCTGCTCCAGTGCCACCCGCGAGCACAGCTGTTCGAGCACGTCGCGACGGTGGTGATGACGCCGCCGCCGCATCCACGAGAGGTAGCCGAGGCGGCGCTTGCCACGCAGGCGCCACCCGGCGTAGCCATCCAGGTCGGACAGGTGGGGATCACTCAAGTGCACGAGGCGCATCGGAACGGGCTCCGGCTCGATCACCGCCTCGCGGCGGCGCCGCGCATGGTCATACTTGCACTTGCGCGGCGCGGTAACGAGGCCGCTGCCGCAGCACGCGCGCAGCGCCCGGGCGGCGGTTCCAGCCCTCGCGCGCGACCCGGGCGGACTTTGCCGCTCACGAGTAACCCTCTACAATTGATGGGTTTTTTCCTATCGTTCAGCGAAGCATAGCATGACCCTGGCAATGCCCCAGGCCACGCACGTGGCAGCCTGCATCCTCGGCCACGGCGAGACCCGCCTGTGGGGCCTCGACTCGCGCGAGCGCATCGCCCGCCAGCTCGCTGCCTGCGGCGTGACACGCCTCCTCGACGACCCGCAGGACGCCGCCGAGGATGCGGACGCGGTGCTGCTCATCGACGCAGCCTACCTGTTCGAGGTACGCACGTTCGCCGCGTTACTCGAACGCGGCGCGACCCTGCTGGAATGCCCCGCCAGCGGCCGCATCGCCGCGGCGCTCGCGCCACGTGCCGAACTCGAAGCCCACCTCGGCTGCCTGCAGGACGCCGACGCACCGCGCCCGGCCACGACGACGGTGCTGACCCCTGACGAACTGGGGGCTTACGACCGCCAACTGCGCAAGGCTGCCGCTCCGCTGCTCGAACCGCTCGCGGCGGCGCGCCGCGGAGCGCTGGAATCGAAACTCTACGGCAACGCCTACAAGGGCGTGACCGACCTCGTCACCAAGTGGTGGTGGCCCCGACCGGCGCGGCGCATCGTCGGCTGGTGCGCGAATGCCGGCATCACCCCCAACATGGTTACGCTGACCGGCCTGGCCCTCGTCGTACTCGCAACGCTGTTGTTCTACCAAGGGCACTACCTTGCCGGCCTCGCGTGCGGCTGGGTCATGACGTTGCTCGATACCGTCGACGGCAAGCTCGCCCGGGTGACCGTGATGAGCAGCCGGGTCGGCCACTGGCTGGACCACGGCATGGACATCGTGCACCCGCCGATCTGGTACGTGTACTGGGGGCTGGGGCTGGGCGCCGACGCGATTGCGGGATTTCCGCTCTCGTGGGTGCACTGGGCAATCGTCGGGGGCTACATCGGCGGGCGCCTGGTCGAGGCCGCGTTTCACTCCCTCGGCCACTGCGGCCTGTTCGCATGGCGGCCGTTCGACGCCTACTTCCGCCTCGTCACCGCGCGGCGCAACCCGTGCCTGCTGATTCTGACGCCCGCGGCGCTGCTCGGACGGCCCGATCTGGGCTTGTTGGGCGTCGCCGCATGGACCGTGCTGACGACCGCGGTGCTCGCCGTGCGTCTCGCCCACGCAAGCCTGGTCAGGCTGGGCGGACCGCCCCTCGACTCCTGGCTCAAGGACCCGGACGCGGCGCTCCGCCATGCGCGCGCCTACCGCACGTTCGCGGGCACGCGCAGCGCTTATGAATAGGCGCGTCGCCGGATACCGGGGACGAGCGCGACCCGTGCGCGCGGCCGCGCGTGCCGACGGGGTTGCCGGCCTTGACGCATGAAGGCGTGACCAATCCCGGTACGGACGCTTCCGCACCGCGCGCGCAGGACGATTGGCCGGCCCGCTTCGTACGCCACCTGCTCGAGCGCTACGCGAATCATGTCGAGGCCATCGTGCTCTACGGCTCGTGGCTGCGCGGCAAGCGCGATACCGTGCTCGACTTCTACGTGCTGCTCGACGACTACCGCGCACTCGGCGGATGGCTGCCAGCGGCGGCCAACCGGGTGTTGCCGCCGAACGTCTATCACGTCGTGCTCGACGACGCCGGGGACAGCTGCGCGGCCAAGTATGCGACCGTCACGCTGAAGCAATTCGAACGCGCCATCGCCGACGACTTCCATTCCTATTTCTGGGCGCGTTTTGCCCAGCCTGCCAGGGTGCTCTACGCGCGCGACACGGCCATCGCGGCACGCCTCGAACACAGCTTCGAGGAGGCCGCGGCCCGCATGATCCGGGCAAGCTGCGCCGTGCTGCCGTCGCGCTTCACGACCGGTGAACTGTGGTCCCGCGCATTTACCCTGACCTACGGCTGTGAGCTGCGCAGCGAAGACGCGGAACGTGCAGGCGCGCTCGCCGACACCTATGCCGAGCACCTTGCGCAGCGTACCGAGGCGCTCGCCGGCGTCACCGGCCTGGAACGCGGCGGAGACGGCTACTGGTACGCCACGGTGCCGGCCGCGACGCGGGTCCACGCCGCACGCGAGTGGCGTCTGCGGCGCGTGGCGGGCAAGCTGCTCTCCGTCGCCCGGCTGTTCAAAGCCGCGTTCACCTTCAACGATCCGCTCGACTATATCGTTTGGAAGGTCGCGCGGCACAGCGGGGTGCACGTCGAGCCCACGCCTCTGCAACGCCGTCACCCGCTGTTGTTCGGCTGGCCGGTGCTGTGGCGGCTCTACCGTCGCGGCGGCTTCCGGTGAGCCGCGCCGGCGAAGGCAACGGGGCGCCGCGACGCGCGCTGCGCAACTTCGTCTCGCTGCTGAGCGGACGCGCGGTCGGCGGTGCGCTCGCGCTGGGCGCGACCCTGATCAGCGCACGCGTCCTGGGCCCGGGCGGTTTCGGACTGCTCGCGATGGTGCACGCCTACACGCTGATCATGCGCGGCCTGGTCAACGTCAAGCCGTTCGAAGCGATCATCCGTTACGGCGTGCCGCTGGTCGAACGCGACGAGTTCGGCGCGCTCGGCCGCCTGATGCGTGCGTGCCTCGTGATCGACTGCGCGAGCGCCCTGCTGGCGACCGCGATCGCGGAGCTGGGCGTGCCGTTGATGACGCGGGCCGGCCTGTGGCCGGCATCGTTCGAGCCCGTCGCAGCCGGCTACTGCCTGCTGCTGCTGTTCATGGGGCAGGCGACCGCGAGCGGCGCCCTGCGCCTGTTCGATCGTTTCGATGCCATCAGCATCGCGCTCGTGGTCGGCAACGGGCTGCGCCTCGCCGGCGTCGCCGTGGTCGGGTTCGTGCTCGAACCCAGTCTTACCGCTTTCGCTGCCGTTTGGGCAGTCTCCCAGGTCGTGCAGTACCTCGCCGTGCAGGTGCTCGGCTGGCGGGTCGCACGCGCACGCGTCGGGCGCGATCACCTGCGTGGACGTGTGCGGCTCCGCGACGTCGGCGGCGAACATCCCGGTATCTGGCGATTCATGCACGTCGTTTATTGGCAGAGTTCGCTCGACCTCGTCGCCAAGCCGCTCGGCACCCTGCTCGCCGGCGCATCGCTCGGCGCCGACGGCGCGGCCCTGTTCCGCATCGCGCGCGAGTTTGCCAACGTCGTATCCAAGCCGGCGCTGCTCGCGCGCCAGGCGATCTACCCGGACCTCGCGCGCCTGCGTCACCACGGCGATGCTGCTTTCACGCGCCTCATCCTGGCCGCGGCCGCACTGCTCGGCGTGCCGGCCCTCGCCGCTACCGGCTTGTCCGTGTGGTTCGGCGCACCGCTCCTGGGCTTTGCCCTCGGCAGCGGCTACGAACAGGCCGCCGCGCTGTTGACCTGGCTCATCGGCGCCGCCGCACTCGAACTCGCCGGCGCCGCGTTACGGCCCGCGAGCTATACGCTCGGGCGGGCACGCGAGAGCCTCGTCGTCCAGGCCCTCGGCGCGGTGGTCTACGTGCTCATGTTCTGGACACTGACGCCGTCGTGGGGCCTGCACGGGCCGGGCGCCGCAACCGCGACGCTGTACGCCATCGTGCTGGTCGGCAGCGGGCTGGTGGTGCGGCACGCGCTGCGCACGGCCGCCTGACGCTGACCGGGCGGCACGAGCGCTTCGCAGCGGACCGTGGTCACGCCGCGCAGCCGGGCGCGTGGCGCGCGACGACGTCGCGGAACGCGGCCACGATGGTCTCGATCTGGTCGCTGCTGTGCGCGGCCGTGACGCTGACCCGGATCAGGCTTCCGCCCTCCGGAGCGGCAGGCGGCAGGATGAGGTTCGTATAGACACCGGCGTCGAGCAGCCCCTGCCAGCAACGCAGCGCGACGTCCCGCTCGCGGAACGCGACGCCGATCACCGGGCTCACGTCGGGCCCCAGCGAGAGGCCGAGGCCGGCCAGCGCGCCGTAGAGGTGGTGCGCGTTGCGCCATACCTGCTCGCGCAGGGCAGGCCGCGTCGCGATGTGCCGCAGGGCGGCACGCGTGGTCGCGATGACCGACGGACATGGCGACGCGGTGAAGATGTAAGGCCGGCTCGCGTAGCGGAACAGGGTCAGCACATCGTGCGGGCTGACGCAGAAGCCGCCGATCGAGCCGAGACTCTTGCTGAACGTGCCGACCACGAAATCGACCTGGTCGAGCACACCCTCCGATTCGACCAGTCCGCGACCGCCCTCCCCGTAGACACCCAGGGAGTGCGCCTCGTCGACGAACAGGTAACCGCCGTATTCGGCCTTGACCGCGGCGAACTCCCGCAGGGGCGCGCAGTCACCGCGGATGGAGTAAAGGCCCTCGACGACGATGAGCGCGTCGCGTGCCCGCTCGCCGAGGCGCCGCATGCGCTTGGCCAGCCCGTCGGGGTCGTTGTGCTTGAAACGGAAGATGTCGGCACCGCTCATGCGGCAACCGTCGAACAGGCTGGCATGCGCCTCGGAGTCGAGCAGCACCGCGTCGCCCGCTCCCAGCAGGGCGACGAGGCTGCCGAGGTTCGCCGAATACCCGGTCGAGAACACCATCGCGTAAGGCATGCCGTAGAACGCCGCGAGCTCCGCCTCCAGGTCCAGGTGGGCGCGATAGGTGCCGTTGGCCATGCGCGAGCCGGTCGTCCCGGTACCGGCCTCGGCGAGCGCGCGCTGGCCGGCCGCGATGCAATCGGCCTCGAAGGTCAGGCCCAGATAGTTGTTGGTGCCGGCCATGATGGTCGGCCGCCCGCCGACGATGGCCTCGCTCGCCGAGAGCACGCGCTCGATGACGACGTCGGTCGGGTTGACCGGTAGCGACCCGAGCAGGTCGCGGGTGCCGGCCGCGGCGGCAAACTTGTCGAACAATGCCATGGAAGGTCAGTCCCTCAACAGCGCACGCACGACCTCTGCCAGGTCGCCGACGGTGCGCACATCGGCCAGCTTGTCCTCGTCGATGGCGAGGTCGAAACGATCTTCGACCTCGCACAGGTATTCGATGACCTGGATCGACTCGAGGCCGAGATCGGCGATCAGGGCGGTATCGGGGCCGATCTCGCGCGGCTGCTCGAGCGCCTTGTGCAGCAACTCGATCAGCGCCGCGACTATCGTGTGGTGATCGGGCTTGGCCACGAATCGGGATCCTGTTCGGCGTCGGCTCAGGAGCGCGCGAACGTGTCGCGCGCGCCTTCACGCAGCTGGATGAGCGGCGCCCATCCGGTCGCCGCGGTGAGCGCGTGATTATTACAAAGCCAGTAGGGCTCGCAAAGCTCGCGGACCTTGCCCGGGCTCAGCATCGGCGCATAGCCCAACCACGTCGAGCAATGCAGGTTGGCGCGTGCCAGGAGGGCGAGCAGCATGCGCGGTACGGGCAGGCGCAGGCAGCGTGACGTGCCGCGCGTGGCAGCGATGATCTCACCCCAGCCGTAGCCGTACGGATGCCCGTCGTCGAGTTCGAACACGCGCCCGGCGCAGGCGTCGAAGTGATCGACGACGGCAACCACGGCACGCGCCAGGTCGCTCGCATGAAGCAACGACAGGCGCTGCCCGCGCGGCCCGATGACCGGCGCCAGCCCACGGCGGATCGTTGCCAGCAGGGGCCGCATCTCGGTGTCGCCGGGGCCGTAGACCGCCGGGGGACGCAGCAC
>JAUIFX010000212.1 GCA_030429865.1 Gammaproteobacteria bacterium
AACGGCCTGACGGTCAACGGCACCTGGTCGCTGAACAGCACCGGCAACCTCACCACGCTGCTCTTCAACGGCGCCCAGACACTCGGCGGTAATGGCACCGTCGTTCTCGGTGGCAACGGCACCAGCCGGCTGATCAACAACAATACCGTGACGACCATCGGCGCCGACCTCACCGTGCGTGGCGCGGGACGCCTGCTCGACAACAGCGGCGGGATGCGGAACGACGGCACGATCCTCGCCGACGGCGCCAGCGCCCTCGTCATCGATCCGAACGCACTCGGGTTCGTCAACCGCGGACTCGTGCAGGCACTCGGTGCCGGCGGCATCAAGAGCATCGACGACTACCGCCAGACCGCCGGCGCCACGGTCGTGGAGAGCATGTTCGACATCGCCAACCGCACGCTCATCGTCGACGGCGGCACGCTCTCCGGCAGTGGCACCATCATCGGCGACGTCGACAACAATGCCGGTATCGTCGGCCCCGGCAGCTCGCCCGGCACGCTCTCCATCGACGGCGACTTCAGCCAGGGCGCAGCGGGTGAACTGCTGATCGAGATTGCGGGCCTCGGTGACTTCGACATGCTCTCGATCACCGGCAGCGCGCTCCTCGGCGGCGACCTCGCCGTCGACCTCCTCGGCGGTTACGTGCCACTCGTCGGCGAGAGCTTCGACGTGCTGCTGGCGAGCGACATCAACGGTATATTCGCCAACGGCCAGTTCGTCGATGCCGGTCTCGCCGTGTTCGAGATCGTCTACCTCGACGGCGCCGGCAGCGACATCGTGCGCCTGACCACCGTGTCCGCCGTGCCGCTGCCGGCGGGCGCCTGGCTGCTGCTGAGCGCGCTGGGGGGACTCGTCGTGCGCGGCCACCGCCGCGCGCGGCGCTGAGCGCGGCCGGCACGGCGGGCGGCCTGCGCCGCGTTCAGCGGAAGACTGGCTTGTACGCCTTCTTCTCGTAGACGCCGACAATCGCGTCGCCGTCCCACACGTAACAGTAGTGACCGCGCTGGCGCGCGGGCCCGAGCACGGGCGGCCGGAACACCGCGACGCACTCGCCCCCCGGGTCGCGCACGCTGTCGTAGGCAATGCCGTTGGAACCGTCGGCACGCAGCTCGCGTGCGAGTGCCTGCCCGGCACCGTAGGCAGCCGGGTCGGGATCGTAGACATCGCGCCAGGCGGCGCGCGCGCCGCGGATGTCATGCAGCTCGGCGTCGAGGTCCGCGGCGTAGGCGCGCATGTCGATCTCGATCGGCGGCTCGCGCGTCGCGGCGAGAAAACGCCCGCGGTGCCAGGCTGTTTCCGCGATCGCGGAAGCGAGCGTATACGCCGCGTAGTAGACGCCGAAGCTGCCGTCCGTGAAACGGCTGCCCTGCCGGTTGAGATGGGTGAAAGCGGCCATGATCGGACTCGTGCCGGGGCCGCTGACACGGTCGCCGGGTGGGACCAGGGCGATGTCGCCGGCGGCGTCGCGCAGGCGATCGTTGGTCAGGCTCTCGACCTGGAACACCGCTTCGAGATCGGCCGGATCGGCAACCCGGTCAAACAGTCCCGCCGGCGGGAATCGACTCGACACCAGGCGCCAGCTCGGGCGCCAGCACAGGTGGACGAGCGATGGCTTCACGACCAGCCGCGCTGCGCATCGAGGTACTGGCGCACCACGTAGAGATCGGCCACCTGGCCACCGAGCATGCGCTCGAGCGCCGGACGGCCATTGAACGGCGGCGCGTCGTTGGGCCGGTGCAGCCATGCGTCCGCCGCGTCCGCACGCGGCAACAGGATCTGCAGCGCCTTGTAGATGCCGAACAGGTACGACAGGCGCTCGAGCGTGTCAGGCGTGAGTCGCGCGCCCGCCGGGTCCTTCTTCCATTTGAAATAGGTGCTGCGCGAAGTCAGCCCGAGCAGGCGCATCGCCTGCTCGGCATCGAGGCGCCAGGCGGCCACGATATTGAAGAAGGTTCTCAGGGCACCGGCCGCGAGCTGCGCCGGGGGTAGCGGGCGCGCAGGGCCCGGGGTCTGCGAGGAAGCCTGTTCAGGGATCATGTCGTCAAGTATCATAGTGGACTTTATACTCAATATAGTACATTTTTGCTCGATTGCGACCGCGCCTCGACGGCGCGCGCATCGTTTCGCGCACGGCATCCGTATTGCTGTCAGGATGGTGCGCAATCGCCGACACCATCGGGATCGGAGGCGCGCGCGAGGGCATGACGACGAACGAGCAACGCTGGGCCGCGGACGAAGCACGCTGGGCGGCCTGGATGGCGCGCGCGCAGGACGGCGACCAGGCCGCGTACGGGGCGCTGCTGGCGGCGCTGTCCCAAGCCGTCGAGACCTACATTCGCGTGCGTTTCGGCCCCATCGTCGGGCTCGAGGACTGCGTGCAGGAATGCCTGCTCGCCGTGCACCACGCCCGCCACACCTACGACCCGGCCCGGCCGTTCCGGCCATGGCTGTTCACGCTCGTGCGCCATCGCACCATCGATGTATTGCGGCGCACGCAGCGGGCGCGCGACCAGGAGCCTGCGCACACGGCGCCGGCGCTGGGCGACATCGATGCACTGGCACGGCGCCTCGACGGCGTGCGCGTGCTCGAGCGCCTGGCTCCCGACCACCGCGAAGCCATCGCGCTGACACAGTATGCCGGCTGTACCACGGCCGAGGCGGCGGCGTGGCTGGGCATTTCCGAAACCGCGCTCAAGGCGCGCCTGCGGCGCGGACTGATCGCCATCCGCAAGCTGCTCGATGCCGAGGGATTACCGACATGACCCTGCCCCGCGATCGACTCATCACGAGCCTGGTCGACGATCTCGCGCCGGTGCGGCGCCGTGCGCCCGTTGCGTCACCGACGGTCGCATGGCTCGTGCTGGGGGCGCTGTTCGTGACCACCTGCTATCTCTTCGTGCAGCCTTTCCGGCCCGGTTTCCTCGGGCAGCTCCTGGCCGCGCCGCGCTTCGCCGCCGAAACCGCGCTCGGCATCGCGAGTGCGGCGCTGCTCTGCGCCGGCGGCCTCGCGCTCGCCGTGCCGGCGCTCGGCTCACCGTGGCGTCGCCTCGCCCCGGCGCTGGCGGCGCTGGGCGCATGGGCCACGCTCAACCTCTACGCGTTCATCGAACCGGCACTGGCGGTGTCGATGCTCGGCAAGCGTTCCGGCTGCATCTGGGAGGTGCTGCTGGCCGGCACACCGCCCCTCGTCCTGCTCCTGTGGCTGGCGCGGCGCCGCTGGCCACTGCACGGCGCCGTCAACGGCCTCGCGCTCGGCCTCGGTGCCGGCGCGCTGGCGGCGACGCTCATGCAACTCGCCTGCCTCTACGAGCCGACGCACAATCTCTTCTTCCATGTCCTGCCGGGCCTGGCGCTCGGCGGTATCGGCATGGCTGCCGGGGCGTACTTCCTGCGCGCGCGCTGAGCCGCGCATCGTTTTCGCCAAGGACAGCGTATTGCGGGGTAACAGGCCGTGCGCACCGGGGGTGCCGCGGACTGTCACCACCATGCAGTCACCTGTCTCGACAAGGAGAAAACGATGAGAATCAACCAGAGGGTCACACGCCTCGCCGCCCTGATCGGCCTGGCTACGCTGACGGCGACCGCGCACGCGGCGCAGGTCGAGGTCACCGTCACCAACAACGCACCGGCCGGCGGGACCTGGCTGACGCCGCTGTGGGTCGGCTTCCACGACGGCAGTTTCGACGCGTTCGATGCCGGCAGCGCTGCCAGCGCCGGTATCGAGGCCATCGCCGAAGATGGCAACGCGATGCCCCTGGGCGCGTCGTTCGGCGGCGTCGGCGGAATCGTCGGCGGCGCGCCGATCGCGCCCGGCACCAGCGCCAGCGCGCAGTTCACCGTTGGCGAGGATGGCTCGGCCTCGTTCCTGTCCTTCGCCGCGATGGTGCTGCCGAGTTCGGACTTCTTCATCGGCAACGACGACCCGCTCGCCGTCGCGCTCGGCGGCCTGCTCGACGGCACGCTCGGGCGTGTGAGTGTCGACGTCGTGCGCGTGTGGGATGCCGGTACCGAGGTCAACGACTTCGCGACTTCCGCGGCCAATGGCCTGTTCGGCATCCCCGGCGGCCAGAGCGGCCCGAACCAGGGTGCGGACGAGAACGGCGTCATCACCGCGGCCCTCGGCAGCGACTTCCTCGCCTACCTCAATCTCGGCGGCGCGGACGTCTCGGCGCTCGATTTCTCGGGCTACGAGTCGCTCGCAACGATTACCGTTACCGCGGCGCAGCCGGTGCCGCTACCGGCGAGCCTGCCGTTGATCGGCGGCGCGCTGGCCGGTCTCGGCTTCATGCGGCGACGCGTCGGCTGAGGCTTTACCGCACCGCCGGCGCGCAACGGCAGGCCCGTGCGCGCCGGCGTCCGCGCCGGCCTCAGGGCGCTGCGTCGGCGTCTCGGGCCGAACGCAGCATGACCTGGAGATCGCGCAGGCGGCGGTTCAGCGGATCGCTCTCGAGCCCGCGCGCGATGCTGACCGCGGCCGCGTCCAGCCGGCCCTGGTCCCACTCGTAGGCGGCTCGCTCGGCGTACATCCTGGCGACCTCCTCGCGGTCGACGGCCGGCGCGGCGGGTGCCGCACGCGTCGCCGGCTGAGGTGCTTCGACGACGGTGCGCGTGGGCGGCGCGGCACGGACCGGCAGGCGTTCCTCCTCCGCCGGCGCCACGGATGCCGTTGGCGCGGGAGGCCGTGCCGGAGATTTCTCCGCCGCGTCTGGCACCACGGATGGCGCGGGCTCGCTCCCGCGCGCTGCCGTTTCCCGCGCGGGAGGAGGTGTTACCGGGGGCAGCGCGATGACCGCTGCGTCGTCGGGCGGCGCGGCCGCCGCGGATTCGGCGCTTGCCGATGTCGGACGTGCGGGCGCGGTGGCGGGCGGCGCTGTCGGCGACTCGTGCGTAGCGCCGCCACGTTCCGCCGCCCCGGCAACGGCACGCGGCCCGGGCCCGCGCGCGGATTCGACCGGCGGGGTGAGGCGCGGCGGCACGGCAACGCGCGGCGTCGCCTCGGCCGGGGTGCGGACGGGCGTCGGCGCCTCGTCGGCGCGCTCATCCGGCCAGCGGCTGAGCAGCGTCACGACCGCGATGACGGCGATCGCGGCGAGCGCCAGGTAACGGTTACGGCGAGCGATGCCGGTGGCGTCAGCGGGGCCGGGCGCCGCTGCGGCCCGGGCAGTGCCGAGCCCGGGCGGCACGCCTTGATGTGAGTACTTGCTATTCTTGAAAGGTCCGGAATCAGCGGCAGGCGCGACGGCACTCTCGGTGCGCGGTGACGCTCGCGAGGCGTCCCGGGCGCCGCTCTCGGCACCGGCCTCGGGACGCGCCGGGGCGGCCGCTTGCGCCGCGGCCGCAGCGGCGCCGGGCGCGGCGTCCGGCTCACCGGGCGGCCCTGATGACGGCCCTGATGACGGCGCCGGAGAGACGCGTCCGGTGTGAGCAACGGCCGCCGGCTCGGTCACTGCCGAAGTGCCGGCAACAGACACTTCACCGGCGTTCGCATCGCGCGCCGTGAATCCACGCCCGCTGCCTCCCTGGCCGGGGTCCGCTCCGGGTTGCCGCACGTCGCCTGCGGGCAGCTCGGCGGGCATCGACCAGGGCGGCACGGCGACGCCCCGCTCGTCGGGTACCGTGTTGTCGGCATCCCCGTCCAGGCGCACGGCGTCGGGCTCATCGGCGGGCAGTGCCGCGCGCGCGTCCCACGGCGGGTCCGTGGCATCGCCGGATAGCGTCCCGGGCCCGGGCACTTCGCCCCTCGTCTCGTCGTCTTCGACAGGCTCCGCATGTCCGCCACCGTCCTCGCGCTCGCTACCGAGCTCGTAGACCACCGCGGCCTCGAAGGCCGCTACGCCGGGACCGCTGCCGGTGAACCAGATCGCCGGGTTGCCGCTGCCGGCGAGGACCAGTGTCGCGCGCCGTCCGGGGAAGAAGTGCAGCAACAGGTCGATGTCCTCGGGCAGCAAGGTGTGCGCGTCGTCGACGAGGGCGATCGGTCGCGCCGTCTGCGCGATGCGCGTCAGCTGTACGGCAAGCTCGCGCCGCGCCATGCGTGCATCGAGTTCGGGTGCGTTGGGCGAGAGCACGTGCACGAGGTCATCGAGCAGCGCGCCGGCGTGCGGTGCCGCGACGTGCACCATGTGCCCGAGTTCGCCGTGCCCGGCGGCGAGTGTCTCGAGCGCCTGGGTACGAGCGCGGCCGGCATCGCACACGCAGATCAGCGGATGACCGGCGGCGATGTCCTGGCACAGATCGGCAACGATGCCCGCACGCGGTGACGTTGCCGCGTCCGCCTGCGCGTGGTCGCCTTCATTGGCCATTTCGGGGTGCTGCTCGTCGCGCTCCAAGTTCGTTCCTCATCATGCCCGCCAATGAGACGGGCCGCGGCCCAGTCGGTTCCGCGGCAGCGTCCGCCACCGCGTTTCGCCTCTACCCTACCCGCTCGGCCGGCGAATGTTTAGAGCCCGGGAGCCGCTTATCCCGGCGCCACCTCACGTCCCCGTGATCGCCGCGCCTCGTGCTAGTCGACCAGGCGGAACATCAACACGCCGACGATCATCGTCACGATACCAACGAGCTCCATGCGCCGCACCGACTCGCGGAAATAGCACCACGAGATGATGATGGTGAACACCGCCTCGACCTGCGCCACCGCCCGCACGTAGGACGCGTTCTCGAGCGCGAAGGCGGTGAACCAGCCGATCGATCCGAGCGCGCTGGTCAGGCCGATGAACCCGACCAGGCCGCGGTTCGGCCACAACTGGGTGAAGACCCTGGGTTCGGTGACGAGCAGCCAGGCGCCGAGTGCGACCACCTGCATGCCCGTGACCGTCACCACCGTCCAGCCGCCACGCCACAGGAACGTGCCGGGACCGACGGCGAGCGTCGCCTCGCGCACGAACAGGTAGGAGAACGAGAACATCAGCGCGCAGCCCAGCGCCACCCGCGTGGCCCGCCCGCGCAGCAGACCGGTCACCGGCTCGTCGCCGGGCGCGATGGCGCGCGGCCCGAAGCGCGCGCCGAGCAGGAACAACACGCCGG
>JAUIFX010000213.1 GCA_030429865.1 Gammaproteobacteria bacterium
GCGGCCCGGCCAGCTGTCAGGCGGCCAGCGCCAGCGCGTTGCCATCGGCCGCGCCATCGTGCGGGAACCGGCCGCCTTTCTCTTCGACGAGCCGCTGTCGAACCTCGACGCGGCTTTGCGGGTCGGCATGCGGCTGGAAATTTCCGAACTGCACAAGCGCCTTGCGACAACGATGATCTACGTCACCCATGACCAGGTCGAAGCCATGACCATGGCCGACAAGATCGTGGTGCTGCGCGCCGGTCATATCGAACAGGTGGGCTCGCCGCTGGAACTCTACCGGGAACCGCGCAACCTCTTTGTCGCCGGCTTCATCGGGTCGCCCAAGATGAACTTCATTGAGGGCGCGGAGGCGAAAAAACACGGCGCCCATACGATTGGCATACGTCCTGAGCATATCTCGGTCTCGGCCGAATCCGGCCCGTGGTCCGGTGTCGTCGGCGTGTCCGAGCATCTGGGATCGGATACGTTTTTTCACATCCACGACACCGGTCTGGCTGAAACGATCACCGTCCGTGCCGATGGCGAGGTCGGCTTCCGCCATGGAGACCGTATTCACCTGACCCCGCGCGACGACGTCACCCACAAGTTCGACGCAAAGGGCCTGCGGATCGCATGAAAAGGCTCGACGGCAAAACCGCGCTGATCACCGGCGCTGCACGTGGCATCGGCCGCGCCTTTGCCGAGGCCTATATCGGCGAAGGCGCCCGCGTCGCCATCGCCGATATCGACATCGCGCGGGCCCGGGAAACGGCAAGTGAACTCGGCGATGCGGCGGCAGTTCTCGCGGGTGAGGATGCCGGTCGCCTCGGCGACCGCGTGCGGGTCGTCGCCGATGGGAATGAAATGTTCCACGCCGACGTAGAAGCCGCCGAGGTTCTCGCGAACCAGGATCAGGTCGACGTCGGGGAACTTGCCGTCGGGCAGCAGCGAGCGCCCGGGCCGCACGTTGGCGTAGAGCTGAAAAGCTTCGCGCAGGCGCACGTTGACCGAACGGTAGCCGGAGCCGACCGGCGTGGTCAGCGGCCCCTTGAGCGCGAGGCGGGTCTGGCGGATGTCCTCGATGGCGGCGTCCGGCAGGGGATCGCCGAGTTTTTCCGCAGCGCCGGCACCGGCGGCCTGTTCGTGCCAGTCGAACGGCGCGCCCAGCGCGTCGAGTACGCGCAGCGTCGCATCGGTGATCTCGGGGCCGATGCCGTCACCGGGAAACAGGGTGCAGGGGATGCGTGCGGGCGTGTTGCTCATCGATTCTTGGATGCCGGAATGGGGGGCAGGCCGGGGCAGGGGGCCCGGCGCGGCCGCGGTTGCAGCACAGGCGCGGAGCGCGCCACGAGTCGTCCGGAGTATACCGGATCGACGCGGTGCCCCCGTGACACCACGTGGCGTGGGCGCGGCGCTATGGCTGTGCTTGAGATCGCACGAGAGCTGTATATACTGACAGCTGTATTTGTATACAGGTTTTGTCATGGTTTCGGGATTGACCTCGCGCCAGGCCGAAGTCCTCGCGCTGATCCGCGCCACCATCCGGCGCACCGGGATGCCGCCGACCCGCGCCGAAATCGCCGGCGCGCTGGGTTTCCGCTCGGCCAATGCGGCCGAGGAACACCTGCGTGCGCTGGCGCGCAAGGGGGCCATCGAGCTGCTGCCGGGCGCTTCGCGCGGTATCCGCGTGGTCGAGGACGACGGCCTGGACACGCCGGGCC
The DNA here is from genome assembly GCA_030429865.1 of Gammaproteobacteria bacterium. GTDB lineage: Bacteria > Pseudomonadota > Gammaproteobacteria > JACKNG01. Next base: position 1,704 of record JAUIFX010000213.1, read on the forward strand.
TGCCCGTGATCGGGCGCGTTGCCGCGGGCCAGCCGTTGCTCGCCGTGGCGCACATCGAGGATTACCAGGCCATCGACCCGGCCGTGTTCAAGCCGCGCGCCGACTACCTGTTGCGCGTCACGGGTGCGAGCATGCGCGATGCGGGCATTCTCGATGGTGACCTGCTCGCCGTGCATGCCACGCGGCAGGCCACGAACGGCCAGATCGTCGTCGCCCGGCTGGATGACGAGGTCACCGTGAAACGTTTTCGCCAACGCGGCGCGAAAGTCCGGCTGCTGCCGGAGAACCCCGATTTCGAGCCCATCGAGGTCGATCTCGCGACCCGCGAGCTGGTCATCGAAGGACTCGCCGTCGGCGTGTTGCGAACGCACGCCCGATGACACTGCAGGAACTCATGCAGCGCGCCGGCATGTGGCGGGGCGGGGAGTTGCCGCCGCTGGCTACCCGTCCGACCGGCTTTGAAGGTCTCGATGCCATTCTGCCCGGCGGCGGCTGGCCGCGGTCCGGGCTGATCGAGATCCTGACCGCGTCGCGTGGGATCGGGGCCCTGCGCCTGGTGTTGCCGATGCTGGCCGCGGCGAGCCGTGACGGCGACTGGCTCGTGTGGGTCGACCCGCCGCACATTCCCTACGCGCCCGCGCTCGATGCCGGTGGGGTGGTGCTGGACAGGGTGCTGCTCGTCGACCTGCCGGCACGGTCGGGCGCGGGCGGTGAGGACGACGAAATCCTGTGGGCCTGCGAACAGGCACTACGCTTCGCCGACTGCGCGGTCGCGTTGATGTGGCTCGGGGCGGCGATCCCGACCCTGCCCCTGCGGCGCCTGCAACTCGCCGCGGAGGCCGGTGCGACCACCGGCATCGTGTTCCGTCCGGCGGCCTGCGCCGCACAATCGTCGCCGGCCGTGCTGCGGCTCGCGCTCGGGACGCCGGCCGGCGACGAAGGCGCCACACCGCTGGCGCTCGAAGTCGAGGTGCTCAAGGCACGTGGCACGCATCACGGCGCGCGTTGCCGTCTCGATCTCTGACCGTCTGCCGGAAGCCGACCTCATGGCCGCACCCTCTCCCATCACCCCCCTCCAGCCCGGACGCCGTTCCGCGGATGTCGAGACCGCGCCGCGCCCGTCACGGGCACCGGACCGGCCTGCCGCGCGCACGCACGCGCCGTTGTGGCTGCACCTGCACCTGCCGCACCTCGCACTCGAAGTACTGACGCGGGGGGGCGACGGCGATCGCGCCTGCGTGCTGGTCGAGCCCGGTGCGCGCCGGCCGCAGGTGCTGCTGACCAACCGGCATGCCGCCGCGCTCGGGATCCGGTGCGGTATGCCGCTCGCCGCGGCCCATGCACTGGGTGGGATCAACGTGCTCGAACGCGAGGAACGGGCCGAGCAGGCCGCGCTGACCCGGTTATGCCAGTGGGCGTTGCAATTCACTTCCGAGCTCAGCGCGGTGGCACCGGATGGCCTCGTGCTCGAGATCGACGGCAGCCTGAAGCTGTTCGGCGGGCTCGAGAGCCTGCTGCGGCAGTTGCGTGGCGGCCTGCGGCGGCTCGGCTACCGGGCCGATTACGCGGTTGCGCCGACCCCGCTGGCCGCGGCCCTGCTGGCACGCTTCCGGCCGCGCGCGATAGTGCGCGACAAGGAGCAGTTGCCGGACTCCCTGGCCCATCTGCCATTGGCGGCGCTGCGTCTCGAGCCAGCCGTGCAGGCCGCGCTGAGTCAGCTCGGGGTGCGCACGCTGGGTGATTGTCGGCGCCTGCCGCGCAGCGGGCTGGCGCGACGTTTTTCACCGCTGCTGCTCGAGCACCTCGACCGCCTGTTCGGGCTGCGCGCCGATCCGCGCCCCGGCTTCGCGCCGCCGCGACGCTTCGCCAGCGCCATCGAGCTGCCCTGGGAAGTGGACAGCGCGCGGGCTCTCCTCGTTGCCGGTGAGCGGCTGTTGGGCGAACTCGGCGGATACCTGCGCGGGAGCAGTGCGCTGACCCGGCGCTTGCACTGGCACCTCGTCGATCGTGACGGTGGCCGCGAATGTTTCGAACTCGCCCTTGCCGAAGCTTCGCGCGACGAGCAGCACATGCTGCTGTTGCTGCGCGAGACACTCATGCGCAAGCGGCTCGCCGTGCCCGTGCGTGCCATCGGCCTGGACGTCGCGGACCTGGTCAGCGAACGCGCGCCGCACGTACAGGACCTGTTCACGCCGCGCCGGCAGGGGCATGCCGAGGGCTACGCGGCTTTTGCCGACCGCGTGCGTGCCCGCTGCGGTGAGCGCGCGCTGCGTGGCCTGGGCGTGCTGCCCCAGCATCGCCCCGAAGCCGCGTTCGGCTGGCGTCGGCCATTACTGAACGCGGGTCGTATGACGACGCTTGCCGAGCAGGGAGAGGGGGGAAGGCAGGTAAGACGTCCCCTGTGGTTGCTCGAACGACCGTTACGGCTCGCGGTCCGTGACAGTCAGCCCTGGTTCGAGGGGCCGCTCGCGCTGGTACCCGGACGCGAGCGTATCCAGAGTGCCTGGTGGGAAGAGGAAAGCCTGGCGCGCGATTATTTCACCGCCATTACCACGCGGGGTGGGCGCCTGTGGGTGTTTCGTGAGCTGGACGGCGCGCGGCGCTGGTACCTGCACGGGATCTTCGAATGAGCCGCCCGTAGCGATTGCGCCGACGCAGGGCGAACGGGCCGCCCTCGCGCGGGGTGCCGGGCCGCCCCCCGCCGGTTGAACTCTCCGCGCTGCGGCCGGTCCCACCTGCTTCGCCGGCGTAACCACGGCGCGCGGTTCGCCCCGCGCGGAAGCGCCCGCGATCAACAAGTTATTGCATATCGGCGCCGAGGCGACGAAAATCCGCCCCTAGCCTCAGATTCCGGCTCGTATGGTGTGATCATTCCAATAATCACCCAGCCCGCACGCCATCCCGGAATCTCGTTGTCAAAGCGCAAGTTAATTAAGTTAGCTCATTAATGTTGCGAAGCGGTTATAATCACGCCCGCTGTCTCAGGGGGGAACGGACGGTGCACTCTACGTTCGTTGATTCAGTCCAGACAAACTCACGAATCTCACGATGAAAGCGACAAAAATCAACAACCTGTTGCCGTTGCGCAATGCCTCATTCGAAACTTTGATCGAAGCCCTGGAGTACGCCGCCCAGGGTGAGACGGGCTACAACTTCTACGACGGCAAGGGTGAGTTGTTCGCCGTGCTGAGTTACGCCGAGCTGCGTGACGAGGCCCGCGTCCTCGCGCGCCGCTTGCGCGGCCTCGGATGCAAGCGCGGCGCCCGCGTCGCCATCGTCGCGGAGACGGAGCCGATGTTCCATCGCTTCTTCTTCGCCTGCCAGTACGCCGGTTACATCCCGGTGGCGCTGCCTGCCGGGTTCCAGCTCGGTGGCCGCAAGGCCTATGTCGAGCAGCTCGAGCGCATGCTCGACAGCTGCGGTGCCGATCTCGCCGTGGCCCCCGAATCCCACGTCGGCTTCCTGCGCCAGGCAGTCGAGCGCCTGAATCTCGTCAAGGCCGGTACGCCCGAGGAGTTCGACCTGCTCGCCGAGCTCGACTGCACGCTCGAACCCCTGCGCGCCGACGAAGTGGCCTACCTGCAGTACACCTCCGGCAGCACGCGCTTCCCGCGCGGGGTCGAGATCTCGCAGAAGACCGTGATGACCAACCTGCGCGACATCGCGCTGCACGGCCTGAAAATCACGGAAAAGGATCGCATGGTGGCGTGGTTGCCGCTCTACCACGACATGGGCCTGGTCGGTTTCGTGCTGCTGCCGCTCGGCAGCCAGCTCTCGGCCGATTACCTCAGCCCGCGCACCTTCGCGATGCGTCCGCGCCTCTGGCTCAAGCTCATCTCGCAGAACCGCGGCACGATTTCCTCCAGCCCGCCGTTCGGTTACGCGCTGTGCGCCAAGCGCCTGCGTCTCACTGACCAGGACCGTTACGATCTCAGCTCCTGGCGCGTGGCCTGCGTGGGCGCGGAGCGCATTCATCCCGAGCCCCTGCGCCAGTTCGCGCACGTGCTCAAGCCGGCGCGCTTCGACGCACGGGCGTTCGTCGCCTGTTACGGTATGGCCGAGTGCGCGCTCGCGATCAGCTTCGCGCCGCTCGATACCGGCATCGATGCGATCGCGGTCGACAAGAACGCCATGGCGACTTCCGGCCAGGTCGAGGTCGTTGCCGATGACGATGCGGATCCGACCGAGACGCTGACCTTCGTCGATTGCGGCAAGATCCTGCCGAGCTTCGAACTCGCCATTCGCGATGACCACGGCAAGGACCTGCCCGATTACCAGTGCGGCCGCATCTGCCTGCGCGGCCCGAGCGTGATGAGCGGGTACTTCCAGAACCCGACCGCAACGGCCGAAGCGCTGTCCGAGGACGGCTGGCTCGATACCGGGGACATCGGCTACCGCGTCGGTGACCACGTGGTCGTGACGGCGCGGCGCAAGGACGTCATCATCGTCAACGGCCGCAACATCTGGCCGCACGATCTCGAGTTCCTCGCCGAAAGCCTGCCCGGCGTACGCTTCGGCAACGTCTCGGCGTTTTCCTTCGCCGACGAAGCCGGTACCGACCAGGTCGTGATGGTGGTCGAGTCGCGCGAAGCCAACCCGGCCAAGGCGCGCGCGCTGGTCGAGGAACTCGGCGGTCTGATCACGGCCCATTTCGGCATCACCTGCCACATCGATCTCGTGCCGCCGCGCACGCTGCCGCGAACCTCCTCGGGCAAGCTGTCCCGTTCCAAGGCCAAGCAGGACTTCCTGGCGCGCATGGAAAACGTCGCCGGCGACGTCGCCGGCGCGCATGGATGAGCAGCGGGCGAGCGAACCTCCGAAAGTCCTGCTGACCGGCGCGACCGGCTTCATCGGCCGCCACCTGCTGCGCGCGCTGCGCGCCGCCGGCTGCAAGCTGACCGCCCTGGTTCGGCCGGCCTCGCGGCACCGCGATGCCATTGCCCCCGGCGTGCGCGTGCTCGAAGCGGCGCTCGACGATACCCCGCGTCTCGTCGATACCCTCGCCCAGACGGATTTCGTCATCTACGGCGCGGGCGCCGTCCGCGGGCGCAGCGAGGCCGATTTCCACCCGGCCAACGTCGATGGCCTCGCGGCGCTGACGAGCGTCGTCGGACACATGCCGGATCCGCGCGTGATACTCGTCTCCTCTCTCGCCGCCAGCCGGCCGGCCGTGTCTCATTACGCGGCGAGCAAGCGCGCCGGCGAAGAACTGCTCAAGGCGTCGGCAGCGCGCTGGGTGGTGCTGCGTCCCCCGGCGGTCTACGGCCCCGGCGACACCGAGATG
>JAUIFX010000015.1 GCA_030429865.1 Gammaproteobacteria bacterium
ACGTAGCCGACCTCGTCTTCCTCGAGCACGGTGCGCAGCGCGAGCGCGGTCTCCCGATCTCCGCCGTGACCGAGCAACAGACACGCGTTGCGACGCCGCAGCGAACTCTCGTCCGACAGCAACGGACGCAGATCGGCGGTGGCCGACACGTTGAGGCCGTGGCGGGCGACCTCCCAGATGTAGCGCAGCTGCTGCAGCTTCATGTCGACCACCCGTCCCGGGAATAACCAGAAGGAATTGTATAACAAAAACGCATATCAGCCGCCCCGTGATGCTGCGTACGGGAAGCGGGTGGCCGGAAACGCCGACCCCGGCGGGCGGCCGGGGTCGGACGGGATGAGACGGGCGCGCGGCGGCGCCGTTCGCGGTTCAGTGACGGGCGTTGAAGTCCCGGATCATGTTCTGCATGCGGTCGGCCAGGAGCAGTTTTTCTTTTTTCAGCGCCTCGAGTTCGAGTTCTTCCATCGGCGCGTCACCGGCGGTGACCTCGTCGACGCGGGCGTTGAGATCGGCGTGCTTGTCGTACAGCCGACGAAACGCGTCGTCGGACTTGAGCAGGGTTTCGACTACGGAATGATCGTTTTCGAACATAGGGGTCCTCCCACCGGGTTGCCGTCGGGTTGAACGTCATCAGAACGTCATCTTTAAAGCTAGTCCACCAGCCGAATGCCGGCAAGCCTGCCCGAAGGCGGATCACCCGGCTGGTTGATCCCGATCGGGAGCGGCGCGGAAAACCCTTGCACCGCCGCCGGGTGCATGCTTCCCGGGGGACGGCGTACGACCGCGCCAGCAGGTTTCCCTTACACTGCCGCTTCCATCGCCGCACTGCCCCGGATACTGCCCCGCACCATGGCCGAACGACTGCTATTCGTAACCGGAAAGCTCGCCGAAAAGAGTCTCGCGCGCGTTCTCGATTCGCTCGAAGCGCCCGGTTTCAGCTACGAGATCCGCGTACCCGGCGTCGCGGTCGCGGCGCTGCTGACCGCGGACATGCTCAAGCGCCGCCTCGGTGACGTCGGCGCATTCGACCGCATCATCCTGCCCGGGCGCTGCCGTGGCGACCTCGACGATCTCACCGCCCATTTCGGCAAACCGTTTGCCCGCGGCCCCGAGGAACTCAAGGACCTGCCGGCCTATTTCGGGCGTGGTGCGCGCGAGCGCGACATCAGCCGCACCGACGTGCGCCTGTTCGCCGAGATCGTCGACGCGCCCCAGCTCGACGTCGCCGACGTCGTCGCGCGCGCGGCACGCTTCCGCGCCGACGGTGCCGATGTCATCGACGTCGGCTGCCTGCCCGACACGCCGTTTCCGCATCTCGAGGCATGCGTCGAAACCCTGCGCGCCGAAGGCTTTGCCGTCAGCATCGACTCGCTCGACCCGCGCGAGCTCGAACGCGGTATCGCCGCCGGCGCCGATTACTGTTTCAGCCTCACCGACCAGACCCTGCACCTCGCTGCCCACGGCGAGTGCATGCCCGTGCTCATCGCGGAGAACCCGCGCGACCTCGATGCCCTGTGCCGCACCATCGATCGCTACGCGGAGCACGGCCGGCCGTTCTACGCCGACCCGGTGGTCGACGTCATCTACCACGGTTTCACGCGCTCGCTGGTGCGCTACGCGACCCTGCGCGAGCGCTACCCCGAGATCGAAATCATGATGGGTATCGGCAACCTCTCGGAGCTGACCCACGCCGATACGCTGGGCATGAACACCCTGCTGCTCGGCATCGTCTCCGAACTCGGCATCACCGGCGTGCTGACGACCGAGGTCAGTGCCCACTGCCGCAGCGTCATACGCGAGGTCGACCACGCGCGACGCGTGATGTATGCGGCGCGCGAGGACAACATGCCGCCGCGGCACATCGACGAATCCCTGCTCGCGCTGCACGAGCGCCGCCCCTTCGTCTACAGCAGCAGCGAAGTGGCCGATCTCGCGCGCGCGGTCAAGGATGACAACTTCCGCATCCAGGTCAACGCGGACGGTATCCACGTCTACAACCGTCATGGCCTGCGCCATGGCACCGACGCCTACGAACTCTACCCGCAGCTCGGCGTGGACGACGATGCGCCGCACGCGTTCTACCTCGGGCTCGAACTCGCCCGCGCCGAGATCGCCTGGCAATTGGGCAAGCGCTACGACCAGGACGAACCGCTCGGCTGGGGCGTGGTGCGGCCGCGGCCGCGCGACGACAAGCGTCACTTCGCCGCCGAGCGCAGCACGTTGAAGGCGCGCCGCGCGCAGCGCCGCAAGCGCCGCGAGAGCGACTGATCGCGCCGGCCGGCGGCGCCCGTGGGACTCAGCGCCGCGCGTCGTGCCGCGAGTTCCCGCGGGCGCCGTCGTCCAGGTGCGCCGGGCTGCCGCGCGCCGCGGCGGGCGGCAGCGCGCTCAGCCCCATGCCGAGCAGCAACCACGCGAGCGTCGACCAGTACGATCCGTAGAACGCGAGGTGAGCGTTGAGCGGGAACCAGGCGACCAGCGCACACAGCAGCCATACCGGCGCCAGCGGCGCCTCGCGCGCGCGCCAGGCGAGCGTCGTCAACACGGCATAGAAACCGAGCAGCCCGGCCAGGCCGATGACGCCGGACTCGGCACCGACCTCGAGCACGAGCAGGTGCGGATGGGTCTGCCCTTCGCCGTCGTTGCGTGCCATCCAGAAGTCGTCCGGCGCCGCGTACGCGGGGTAGGCGTGGCGGTATCCGCGCGGGCCGACGCCGTTGAGCCAGTTGTCGAGAAACATCGCGCTGCCGGTACGCCACAGCGTGACGCGGTAGGAGGTGGCGCGGTCGATGGCGGCGACGTCGCTGCTGACCATCTCGGCACTGCGCGCCAGCTGCTGGCGCAGCGCGGGATTGAAGGCGATGGCGCCAGCGACCACGACGACGACGAGCAGCGCATGCCACCAGCGTGGTCCGCGCCGCGGACCGCCGCGCGTGTTGGCGAGCAGCACGAGGTAGCCGCCGACCCCGACGACGAGCATCAGCCAGGCGCTGCGCTTGAGCGACATCAGGATCACGAGCACGAGCGGCACGTGCAGCAACCACAGGCGCGGAAAGGCGTGGCACCAGTGCCGCACGACCTCGAGCACGAGCGGCGCGAAGACGGCCAGGAACAGGCCGAGCCGCTGCTTGGGATGGAACACGCCTTTCAGCACCTGGCCGTCGTAGGGGTAGCCGAACAGGTCGACGTGCCAGATCAGCTGGACGAACGCGTCGAGCCCGACGAAGAGGACCAGGGCGACGACGCCCTGTGCGACGAGGCGCTGTACCGCCGGGCGCGCGCACACGCAGACCAGGTACCAGGCGGCCGGCAGGAAGTGGAGATAGAGCAGCACCGTCTTGGTTGCGTGCCGCGGCTCGACGGCATCGACGAGGGCGACGAGCATCGGCACCCAGACGCAGCCGAACAGGACCAGCAGCGGGCGCATGGCGGCGGCGTTCGGCGGCGGTGCGCGGCGCACCATGAACACCAGACCACCCAGGCCCATCAACGCGACCGGGTAGTGCACCAGGTTCTGGCTCGCGAACAACGCAAAGGCGAGCAGCACCAGCGTGGCGTGGACATAGTCGCCGAAACCGGCGCGGGCCCCGGGCAGGAGCCCGGGCCGCGTTTCCGATGCGGACAAGCGTTGCCGCCTCAGGACAGCGCCTGCACGAGCAGGCGGTGGGTCTGCTCGGGTCTCTCGCTCATCATGATGTGGCCGCAGTCGCCGATGACGTCGACGGTGCAGCTCGGGATCACGCTGGCCAGCTCGCGCGCACTGGCGGTCGGCGTCATGCGATCCTCGCTGCCGCAGATGAGGCGCGTGCGCGCGCTCACCCGGGCCGCCGCCGCGAAACCCTCGACGTAGGCATTGCAGGCATGGAGATCGGCGTGCAGCAGACCCGGGCGGGCACGCTCGATCAGGCGCAGTGCGGCGTTGACCATGGTGATGCCGGCGACCGGGTTGCCGCCGGTGTGGGCGCGCGTGCCATGGCCCCACAGGACCATCATGTCGCGTGCGAGGGGGCTGTCCGCCGCGGCCTGTTCGAGCAATGGCGGCGCGACCGCCATCGGCAACGCACAGCCGAGCAGCGCGAGCCGCTCGACGCGATCGCCGGCACGGCCGGCGAGTTCGAGCGCGGCGAGTGCGCCCATGCTGTGCCCGGCGACCGCCGCGCGCGTGATGCCGAGCGCATCGAGGCAGCGCTCGAGCCACGCGGCCATGTCCTCGATGGTGGCAAGCGGCGCGCCGTCGGACAGGCCGTGCGCGGGCAGGTCGACGGCAACGACGTCGCGCCCCGCGTGCATGAAGTAGCGCGTGTGGTAGACCCAGATGCTGTGGTCCATGGCAGCGCCATGGACAAGCACCACGACCGGGGCGTCGCTACCGCCCGTGATGCGACCGGCGGCAAAGGTACGCGCGCCATCGACCTCGAAATACATGTACGACTCCTGGCTCTTCGCGACGGTTTCAGACAGCGGGCGGCTGGTTCATTTCTGCGAGCGGTAGAGCGCGCGCGACAAGTCGTCGACCAGGTCGTCGGCTTCCTCGAGCCCGATCGACAGGCGCACCAGGCCCGGCGAGATGCCCGCCGCGGCCAGCGCGTCATCGTCCATGCGTGCATGGGTCGTGCTGGCCGGATGGATCACCAGCGACTTGGCATCGCCGACGTTGGCGAGATGCGAGAACAGCTTGAGGCTCTCGATGAGCTTGCGACCGGCCGCGCGCCCGCCCTTGATCTCGAAACTGAACACCGCGCCCGCACCGCGCGGCAGCAGCCGTGCGGCCAGCGCGTGGTCGGGGTGTTCGGGCAAGCCCGGGTGGGTGACGTCGCTGCAGGCCTCGTGGGCGGCGAGGAACTCGGCCAGCTTGCGTGCATTGGCGACGTGACGGTCCATGCGCAGCGAGAGCGTCTCCAGGCCCTGCAGCAGACCGAACGCGCTGGTCGCCGGCAGGGCCGCGCCGAAATCCCGCAGCCCCTCGCGGCGCGCGCGGATGATGAAGGCCTGCGGACCGAACTCTTCGGCGAAATTGAGGCCGTGGAACCCGGCGTACGGCTGGGTCAGCGTCGTGAAACGCTGCGGCCAGCGCAGCCAGTCGAAACGGCCGCCGTCGACGACCGCGCCGCCCATGGTGGTGCCGTGGCCGCCGATGAACTTGGTCAACGAATGCACCACGATGTCGGCGCCGTGCTCGAGGGGCCGCAACAGGTGCGGCGTGGTCAGCGTGGAATCGATGACGAGCGGCAGGCCGGCCTCGTGGGCGCGCGCGGCCACCGCCTCGATGTCGAGCACCTCGCAACGCGGGTTGGCGACCGTCTCGGCGAAAACCAGGCGCGTCTCGGGGCGCACGGCGGCCGCGAAGGCGTCCGGGTCGCGCGGATCGACGAAAGTCGTCTCGATGCCGAAGCGCGGCAGCGTGTAGTTCAACAGGTTGTGCGTGCCGCCGTAGAGCGCGCGCGAGGCGACGATGTGATCGCCGGCACCGGCGAGCGTGGTGATGGCGAGGTGGATGGCCGCCATGCCGCTGGCGGTCGCGACCGCGCCGACGCCGCCTTCGAGCATCGCCAGGCGCTCCTCGAGCACCGCGACGGTGGGATTGCCGATGCGCGAGTAGACGTAGCCCGAGCGCGCGATGTCGAAGCGCGACGACGCTTCGTCGGTATCGTTGAACACGAACGAAACGGACTGGTAGATAGGCTGCGCGCGCGCACCGGTGACCGGGTCCGGCTGCTGGCCGCCGTGCAGCGCCAGCGTGTCGAAGCCGAGGTGCTTGGGTCCTGACATGGGTGACGTTCCCGCGTGGCTGAAGCGCGGCATGGTAGCCGACGCCCTGCAAAAAAAAACCCCGCCCTGGCGGGCGGGGTCAACAATGCTGAGACCGGGCACGATACCGGCCTAGCGGCACTACCCGGTGGGCGGAGACGCCTCGGATCGTCAGCTTCGCGGAGGAAGCCGGGCGACGCCGCGGCAAATCACACACCACCGTGTAAGCGGGAACGGCACCCGCACGACTCACTCTGCAAGATCGCTGCCAAGACCGTCAGGGACAAAGAATCAACGAGTTGCATCATGACGGCACGAAGCCGGCGTGACGGATGTAAAGATTCCCGCTCGCGCAGCCGGCATCCGAGTGGGACAAGCGCCTCCCGCGCAGCTCACATGTCGCTGTGCGAGCGGGAGTTTTCGCTTCCGCGGACGGTGTCAACATCCTTGACAGCGCGGGCCCTGGCCGGCGCGGCGCGGAACAGCTTCGCGCGCACGGTGGCGCGGTACTCGGTCGGCGAGAGCAGCATCTCGCGCTGGAACAGGCGCGTGAAGTAGCCGGCATCGGCGTAACCGACGCGCCAGGCGATGTCGCTCACGCTGAGATTGGTCTGCTCGAGCAGTTCCTTGGCGAGCCGCAGGCGGCGCCCCTGCCACCAGGCCCGCGGGCTCATCCCGGTGGCCGCGCGAAAGCGCCGCTCGAGCGTGCGCACGCCGACATTCAGCCGCGCCGCGAGTTCGGCGACGGTCGAAGGCTGCGCGAGGTGATCGTCGATCCAGGTCTGCGCCTCGACCACGATTTCGTCCGGCGAAGCGCTGGCATCGCCGTCGAGGTAGCGATACTCGGCATAAGTGCGGCGGATCTCGTGGGAGAAGTTGCGCTCGACGTGCTGCGCGCTCGCGCGATCGAAAAACCGTTCGATGAGGTGCACGGTGACATCGGCCAGCGAATTGATGCTGGCCGCGCAGTACAACGGGCCAGCCTGGGTGATGAAGTAGTCGCGCTTCAGTTCGACCTGCGGGTAGCGGCTGGCGAAACGCTCGAAATTCGCCCAGTGGGTGGTCGCCGCGCGGCCATCGAGCAGGCCGCTCGCGGCAAGCAGGCTGACCCCGGTGCTGACCGCGGCGAGCAGGGCCCCCGCGTGTTGTTGCGCGCGCAGCCAGGGCGCGAGCGCCGGCACCCGCGCGATGACCTGCTCGGGGTGACGCCACAGCGCCGGCAGGTAGACCAGGTCCAGGGGCGGGCAGTCGTGCAGCGCGACATCGGGCACGAGCGGCAGGCGGCCACGGCCGGCCTCGCCCCCGGCATCGACGAGCCACAGCTTCGGCGCCGCCCCCCGGCGCCGCTGCGCGCGGCGGTGATCGCTCGCCGCGAGCCACATCTCGTACGGCAGCGCGGTACCGGTGGTGAGCATGCCCGGCGTCATCACGAAGCCGATCCCGAGTTGCGCCGGCGCCGCCGCGTCAATCATCAGGGATGTCCCGCACATACTGTCGCATACGCCTGATTATATGACGCATATGTCCGCTCCTGTCCTGCCCGGGCGGCTTCCTACAATAAGCGCCCATACACTCGAGAGGGCGAGCATGACGCGCTTACCGGTCATCGTCGGGTTCGGCGGCGTCGGCGCCGCAGGGCGTTCATCCTTCCACCACGCCTACCGCCGGACCATCTGGGAAAGCCTCGATGACGGCGCGCGGCGGCAGACCGTCGGCGCACTCGCGGCGATGATGAACCTGGCGACACTGCGCGACGGGACCCTGGTCGACGCCGCCGGGCAGCCGCTCGACGCCGCTGCTTACGCCGTGCTCGAATCGCGCGTGCTCGACGGCACGCTGATCCGGCGTCTCGAAAGCGACCGTTTCGACCCGGACCACGTACCCGGCAACCTTGCCCTCGCCTTGCAGGGAGACGCCGGCAACAGCAACACGCTGACCTTCGCCAGGCGCGACCTTCCGGCCACGCTGCCCGCGGGGTGGCACGTGCGCCATGACGACGGGCAGCGCGTCACCGTCGCCATCGACGGCGGCGGCACGGTCATGGTGGAGACGACACGCAAGCTCGCCGTGCAATCCGCCGGCCAGCTGCCGAGCGGCTTCGACCCGGCCGCACTGTACCCCTCGCGCTTCCATCCGCGCGGCCTGCAGCTCGCGATCGTCGCCGCATCGGACGCGGTGCGCGCCAGCGGCATCCCCTGGAGCACCATCACCGAGCGCGTCCACGCCGACGAGATCGCGGTCTACGCGGCGAGCGCCATGGCCCAGCTCGATGGCTGCGGCACCGGCGGCATGCTGCAGGCGCGCCTGCGCGGCGGCCGCGTCAGCTCCAAGCAGCTGCCGCTCGGCCTCAATACCATGCCGGCCGATTTCGTCAACGCGTACGTCCTCGGCAGCGTCGGCGCCACCGGCGCCAATGCGGGCGCCTGCGCGACCTTCCTCTACAACCTGCGCCTGGCAGTCGAGGACATCCAGTCCGGGCGGCGCCGCGTCGCCGTCGTCGGCAACGCCGAGGCGCCGCTGGTTCCCGAGGTGATCGAAGGTTACGCGGCCATGAGCGCGCTCGCCACCGATGAGAACCTGTGCAAGCTCGACGGCGTCGAGACGCCGGACCACCGCCGTGCGAGCCGCCCGTTCGGCGACAACTGCGGCTTCACGCTCGGCGAGTCCGGTCAGTATTTCATGCTGATGGACGACGCCCTCGCGCTCGAACTCGGCGCCGACATCCACGGCGCCGTCACCGACGTGTTCGTCAACGCCGACGGCTTCAAGAAATCGATCTCGGCGCCCGGTCCCGGCAACTACATCACGCTCGCCAAGGCGGTCGCCGCGGCGCGCGCACTGCTCGGCGACGACGTCGTGCGCCGCCACAGTTTCGTCCAGGCCCATGGCTCGAGCACGCCGCAGAATCGCACCACGGAGACGCGCATCTTCGATCTCGTCGCGCGTGCGTTCGACATTCGCGACTGGCCGGTCACGGCGGTCAAGGCGTTCGTCGGACACTCGCTGGCGCCGGCCAGCGCCGACCAGCTGGTCAGCTCGCTCGGCGTGCTGCGCTACGGCATCCTGCCCGGCATCAAGACCGTCGATCGGCTCGCCGACGATCTTCATGCCGAGCGGCTCGCGATCGCGCTCGACGACGTCGAACTCGGTGAACGCGCCGCGGTCGCGTTCCTCAACTCCAAGGGGTTCGGCGGCAACAACGCGACCGGCACGGTCCTCGCGCCGCAGCTTGCCGAGGCGATGATCGGGCGACGTCACGGACCGGACGCGATGGACGCGTGGCGCGAACGCCGCGAGGCGGTGCGCGCCGTGGCCGCCGCTTACGACGCCGAATGCATGGCCGGCCCGATGCAGCCCATCTACCGCTTCGGCGATGCGCTCATCGACGAATCGCAGATCGCGCTCGATGACCGGCACATCAGCATCCCGGGCTTCGCGCTCGGCGTCGACCTGCCGACCGAGAACCGTTACGCGGACATGGTCGAGTGAATACGGCCGCGCCCCGCGGTGACGCCGATCACTGCTTCGTCTGCGGCCAGGCCAATCCGATCGGACTGCGCATCCGCTTCGTGCTCGACGGCGATCGCTGCCGCGGTCAGTACACGTCGAGCAGCGACCACGCCGGCTTCGACGGCGTCACGCATGGCGGCATCGTCTTCGCGGTGCTCGACGACGCGATGGCCAACTGGTTCTTCCTGCAGGGCGCGCGCGGCTACACCGCCAAGTCCGAGATCCGCTACCGCAACCCGATGCCGATCGGCGCGAGCGCGGTAGCGGAATGCGAGCTGGTGCGACGCAAGGGCCGCCTCGTCATGCTCCGCGCGCGCCTCGTCGATGCAGCCGGCGCCGACAACGCGGGGCCGACCGTGTTCGCCGAATCGGACGCGAGCTTCATGCTGGAGGACTTCGGCCGCCTCGAGGGGCCGTGACTGGCGGCGCTGCCGGTGCACCCGACGCGTCGTCCGTGAACCGCCACGGAACAGAGGAACGAGCCGATGCAGGAAAAGCACTGTAGCCGCTGCGGCGCCACGTTCGGCTGTGGCCGCGACGAGGCCAGCTGCTGGTGCGTCGCGTTACCGCTGTTGCCGCGCGACAGGCTCGACCCTGCCGCCGATTGCCTGTGCCCGCGCTGCCTCGCCGCCGCCGTGGACGACGCAACGGCCGCGCCGACCGAAACGGACATCGATGCCCGCGCAGCCGATCCTGATCCTCACGCATGACGCGCACCAGCGGCCGGCACTGCTCGGCGATCTGATCGCGCGCGCCGGACTGAGCAGCATCGCCCTGCACGTCGGCGGCATCGCGGATTTACCGGGCCTGCGACTGCTCGAGAGCTGCAGAGGCCTGGTCGTCCTCGATCGGCCACCGGCGGGCGATCCCGGGTGCACCGGTGCGTTGAGCACCCTGGTCGCGGCGTGGCATGCGCAGGGCCGTCCCCTGCTCGGCCTCGGCGGTGGCGCGCGCCTCGTGACCGACGCGCTCGGCGGCGAGGTCGTCCCGGCACCGAGTCCCGTGCGCGGCTGGTTTCGCATCGGACTCCACCCGCATGCGGCCTGCGCGCCCTGGCTGGAAACGCTGGGTACGGACTTGCCGGCCGTGCTGCAATGGCACATCGATGAATTCCGGCCACCCGCGGGCGCAACCGGGCTGCTGCGCGGCGCGCCGGCGGCCTGCCAGGGCTGGACGGACGGTGCCACCATGGCATTGAACCCGTTGCTCCATGCGGACGCCGCGCTCTACGCCGACTGGCTCGCCTCCTGGCAGGCCGGACCGGGCGCGCCCAGCGCAAGTTGGCAGACACCCGCCGAACTCGCCGCCGCGAGCGCCGCCCGCCTCGCCGCGCAGCGCGTGCTCAGTACGCGCCTGCTCGGGGCCTGGCTGACTCGCGAGCCGGGCGCAACCCCCGGCCGGCCCATACCCGGCTGAGCGCCCGCCCGGCAGGCCGCCCCGCTACCGCCCCGAGGGCCTTCCGGCTCGCGCCATCTCTGCCTGTCCAGGATTGGCGCAAGATTGACGCCCCCTGCCTGTCCGGGATTGATGCATCTCTGCCTGTCCAGGATTGAAGTCCACCCGGCAGGCTGCCCCGCTACCGCCCCAAGGGCCTTCCTCCTCGCGCCATCCCTGCCTGTCCAGGATTGACGTCCCAGGATTGAAGTCCACCTGCCTGTCCAGGATTGATGTCCCAGGATTGATGCAGGATTGACGTCCCCTGCCTGTCCAGGATTGATGTCCGTCCAGGATTGATGTCCCAGGATTGATGTCCTGGTCGGCCCGTTGACGGCTGTCCCGAAATTGTGGTCCCGACATGGCGGGGATTGGCGGCTTCGGGATGCTCGCGGCAGCGCGCGCCTTGGACGTCAGGGGATCTGCCCTCATGTAAACTGGAATGTCGTGCGGTGCCCGCCCTGCAGCGTGCACCCGGCATTGCCCCAACCCTGCGCGCGTCATGGCCCGACAGAGCCCCGATAGCGCCCCGAACGTGTGAGTGCCCGGACCAGCCCCATGCCGCTTCTGACATCGACTTCGCGCCGCGCCCCGCGTGTCTTACTGGCCGGGATCGCCGCATTCGCACTGACCGCCTGCGCGAACAAGCCGCGCCCGCCACCGCCGCAACCGCGCAGCGCGGCGCCTGCCGTGACGGAACCCATCGAACAAGCGCCGCGCGAAGCGCTCGAAGCGCGGCCCTACGCGCCGCCGAGCGAGAACGCGGCAGAGGTGAGCATCGAGGAAATCCCGCTCGATGCGGCGGGCAAACCGCTGGACACGCCGCAGCCGGCCGAGGCCGCGGCCGAGAGCGGTGAGCCTGGCGCCGCCGCGCGTGACGCGGGCGGCGGTGGCGGCAGCACGCCCGGAGGTGCCGCGACGCGTACCGGCGCACCGCTAGCGACCGGCGCGAGACCCGCGGCAACGCCTGCCGGCACAACCCTCAGCGGCCCCGAGATGCGCATCGGCAGCGGCGTCCCCCAGGGCGAAGCCGACGGCCGAGGAAGTCGTCGCGAACCGCTCGAAGTCCGCGGCGCGGGCGGGGCCGGCGCACAGGGTTCGGGCCTCGGGCAGACGCCGGATTCGAGCGGCGAGACCAGCGGCACACCGCGGCCGGCAGGCGCCGGTGCCAGCGCGGACGCCCCGGAGAGCCGCGATGACGACGTCGTCGCGCGGCAATTGCGCGAGGCGGCCGAACGCGAAACCGACCCGGCGCTGCGTGAGAAGCTGTGGCGCGAGTACCGACGTTACGTCGGGGACTCGTAACAGGTCCGCCAGCGCCGCGCGGCCACGTCACCCGTCATCATGGACGCCCCTTTCGACTGCCTGCCGGCTGCCCCGGGACCGGTCACGCCGGCCCCCTACTCCGCACCGCCGCCGCAACGCGAGACCCGCCCGGCCAGGCCCCGCTGGCGACGCTGGGCCTGGGCGGCCATCATCGCCGCGCTCGCGCTGACGCTGTCCCGGCTGCCCTGGCACGCGCCGCCGCAACAGGTCGTGCCGCCGCGCGACGCGGCCACCCCGGATGCGCCGGCGAACCCGGCACGCGCACCGCGCAACCCGGCGACCATGGGCACGGCACGCGGCAAAGCGCAGGCCGCACTCGCCGCCACGCTGGAGCGCGTCGACGCGCTCGTGCGCCGCGATGCCGAGCGCTGGGCGCGTGCCGACATGCACGCTCTCGAAGCGCACGTCGCGGCCGGCGAAAAAGCCTACCGTGAAGCACGCTACGACGATGCACGCGCGCGCTACGCGCAAGCCGATGATCTTGTCGCCGCGCTCGAGGCCCGCGTGCCGGCCCTCACCACGGCGCTGGTCGAGCGCGGCGAACTGGCCCTGGCGCAGGGCGACTCGGCCGCGGCGGCGGCGAGCTTCGAACGCGCACTGACAATCGATCCCGGGCACGCCGCCGCCCGCGACGGCCGTGCGCGCGCCGCCACCCTCGACCAGGTCCTCGCACTGCTCGGCCAGGCCGCCGGCAACGAACGACGCGGCGACGTCGACAAGGCGCTCGCCGCCTACCGCGAAGCGCTCGCCATCGATGCCGCGGCAACGGGCGCGGCCAGCGCGATCCAGCGTATCGAGCGCGCACAGCGCGGCGACGCTTTCCGCGACAGCCTCGGCCGCGCCCTCGGCGCGCTCGCCGGGGGGGATTTCGCGGCCGCGCGCAAGGCCTTGGCGCGGGCCGCCGGACTCGACGCGACGAACCCCGAGCTGATCGCCGCACAGGCCCATCTCGAACGGGCCGAGAAGGCCGCGCGCATCGAGCGCGCACTGGCGCGTGGCGAGGCGGCGACCCGCAACGAGCGCTGGGCGGACGCCGTCACGCACTACGAGCAAGTACTCGGCGACGACGCAAGCCTCACGGCCGTCCGCACCGCCCTCGACACCGCCCGCGCACGTGCCCGCCTCGATGCCGAACTCGGCAGGGTGCTCGCCGCGCCGCAGAAACTCGTCGACGACGACGCCCACGCCGCCGCGAGCCGCCTGCTCGCGCGCGCGCGGCGCATCGCGGCGCCGGGCGAGCGGCTCAGCGCCCAGCTCGCGCGCCTCGAACATGCGCTTGCGCTGGCGCGCACGCCGGTGGCCGTGCGCCTGCGCTCCGATGGCCTGACCGCGGTGCGCATCGAGGGCGTCGGCGAGCTCGGCAGTTTCGCCGCGCACACGCTGCGCCTGCGCCCGGGCCGTTACGTCGCCCGCGGCACGCGCGACGGCCACGCCGCGGTGCGCGTAGAATTCGAACTTGCACCCGGCAGCGCCGCGACCGAGGTCAGCGTGATCTGTCGCGACGCCGCCCGACCAGTGACCGAGTGAGCCCTTGACCCGACCGCACGACCCGCCTGAGCAGGCGCCGCTGCACGCCGCGCGTGCCATCGAGCCGCACCGTTACCGGCCGCCGGGCGGCTTCGAGTTGCCCCCGCCGCGCCTGCCGTGGGGCCGCCTCGCGCTCGCCGTGCTGCTCGCCGCCGCGCTGTGGCTGCTGTGGTTCGTGCTCACGGCGCGCTCGGTCGGCATCGAAACCGAGCCCGGTGACGCCGCGGTGAGCGTGCTCGAATGGCCGGTGATCAGCATCGGCAAGCACTGGCTGCTGCGCCCCGGCGCGCGCCGCGTGCGCGCCAGCGCGCCGGGTCACGTCACGTTCGACGGCGTCATCGAGGTCGGGCCGGAACAGCTGCAGACCCACACGCTCGCGCTGCAGCGGCTGCCCGGGCTGCTGCGCGTGGACGTCGCGCCGGTAGCGAGCGCGGAGATCCTCATCGACGGCGTCAGTGCGGGCACGGTCCCCGGGCTGATCGGCGAGGTGCCCGCGGGCGTGCACGACATCGAGGTCCGGGCGCCGCGCTACCAGAGCTTCCACGTCACGCTCGACGTCGAGGGCAAGGGCATCGAGCAGTCGCTCGCGGCCACGCTCGAGCCCGGCTGGGCGGACCTCGAGATAGCGTCGGTGCCGGTCGGTGCCAGCGTGCGCATCGATGGCGAAACGCGTGCCTCGGCGCCGGCGACGCTCGAAGTCCTCGCCGGCCGGCACGTGCTCGAACTCGTTCATCCCGGCTACAAGACCTGGCGCCAGGCGCTCGCCATCGTGCCGGGCCAGCCGGTCCGCCTCGGCGAGATCGTGCTCGCACCGGCCGACGGCGAACTCGCGCTCGACTCGGTCCCGCCCGGTGCCAACGTCACCGTCGATGGCGAGTACCGCGGCCGAACCCCGCTGACGCTCGCGCTCGTGCCGGGCAGCGCGCATCGCCTGCATCTCGTTCGCGAGGGCTACCGGCCGTTCGAGGACAGCATCGAACTCGCATCGGGTGCGAGCGACACGCGCACCGTGACGCTCGAACCCGAGCTCGCGACGCTGATCCTCGAGACCACGCCGGCCAATGCCGAACTGCTCGTCGATGGCGCACCACGCGGCTCGGCGACGCAGACGCTGCAACTGCCGACCGCCGCCCACGAACTGACCGTGCGCGCGCCGGGCCATGCCACCTGGCAGGCCTCGGTCACGCCGCGCAAGGGCGTCGCCAAGCGCATCCGCATCCGGCTCAAGACCGCCGCGGAGGCGGCTGCCGAGCAGGCCGCGGGCCGCGGCGAGAGCGCTCCCCGGCAGGGCGCGGCGCGTGCCGCCTCGCGTTCGGGGGCGCCGCCGCGCGGCGAGATCACGACCCATGCCGGCCAGCGCCTCAAGCTCTTCGAAGGCGGCCGCGCGACGCTCGGCAGTGCACCCGGCAGCGCCGGGCACCAGGCCGACGAACCGCTGCGCGAGGTCGTCCTCCAGCGTCCCTTCTACCTTGGCGTCAGCGAAGTCACCAATGCCGAGTTCCGCCTGTTCCTCGCGACCCATCGCACGCTGAGCGAAGACGGCGCCGAACTCGACGCCGACACGCAACCGGCCGCCGGGATCACCTGGACGCTCGCCGCGAGCTATTGCAACTGGTTGTCGCGCCGCGACGGGCTGCCGCCGTTCTACCAGATCAAGTACGGCGAGGTTCTCGGTGTCGATCCCGGCGCGACCGGCTACCGCCTGCCGACCGAGGCCGAGTGGGAATGGGCCGCACGCGTGCCACCGGAAGGCGAACCGCTCGACTTCGCGTGGGGGGCGCGCTACCCGCCGCGCGGCGCTGCCGGCAACCTCGCCGACGTCAGTGCCGGTGGACTCGTCGCAGCGACCATCGACGGCTACCGCGACGGCTACGCGGCGGCGGCGCCGGTGGCGAGCTTCGCGCCCAACGCGCGCGGTCTCCACGACCTCGGCGGCAACGTTGCCGAGTGGGTACACGATGTCTATGCGGCGACCCCGGTCGCGGCGCCGAGCGTCGACCCGATGGGCCCGCCGGCAGGCGAGGCACACGTCGTCAAGGGTGCGAGCTGGGCGCAGGCCTCGCTCGAAGCCCTGCGCCTGAGCGCGCGCGAAGGCGTCACCGGCACGCGCCCCGACATCGGCTTCAGGCTGGCCCGCTATGCGCAGTAGCCCGATCGCCGCCTGGGTGCTGTGCGCGCTGCTCGCCGGGCTGCCGTCGGCCGGTACGGCCGCTGCCGAGCGCACCCGCGCTGGCGAGGCGCGCGGCGAGGCGCGCGGCGACCAGGCGACAGCACGTCCCGAGCACCGCCAGCGGCGCCTGCCGGACGACGTCTTCAAACCCAGCGAGGAAGTCGGCGAGGACCACCCGGTGCCGTTCCCCGTCGACATCTGACCCCGAATCCCACGGCCTGCCGAGCATTCCCATGAAGCACAACCCGACCACCGAGTTCTTCTTTCAGCTCGTCGCCCTGCTCGTCGCCGTCATCGTCGTGCACGTGCTCTACGTCACGCTGGTGTGGCCCGGCGCGCAGTCGGTGCTCGACGCGCGCGCAGCTGCCCAGGCGCTCGGCGACGCGTTCGAGATGGACCGTTCCTTCCTCGTCGTGATCAAGGACTACGAGCAGGAAGCCTGTTTCGTCCTGATGCTGTGGGCATCGGCCATCATCGCCTGGAAAGCACGCTTCGTGCTGAGCGAACGGCGCCACCTCGCGCAGGACCTGCTCGCGACCGAAGAGGGCACCCGGATCCTGCCGGAGGACACGCGCGCCTACGCGCGGCGGCTGCAGGCCCTGCCCGCGGCCGAACGCGAGTACCTGCTGCCACGCGCGCTGCTCGCCGCGCTGCAGCGGTTCGGCGCCACCGCCTCCATTCCCGACGTCGCCCACGCCGTGCGCGAGACCTGCGAGGTCGAGGCCGAACACCTCGATGCGGAGCTGTCGATGATCCGCTACATCGTGTGGGCGATTCCCTCGATTGGCTTCATCGGCACGGTACGCGGCATCGGCCAGGCGCTCGGCCAGGCCCACCGGGCCGTCGAGGGTGACATCGTCGGCGTCACCGCGAGCCTCGGCGTCGCCTTCAACTCGACGTTCATCGCGCTCGTGATCAGCCTGTTCATCATGTTCCTGATGCACCAGCTGCAACTGCTGCAGGACCGGCTCGTGTTCGACGCGCAGTCCTATTGTGATCTCAAGCTGTTGCGCCACCTCGCGGTGCGCTGAGCGGGGCGGTAACGATGGCTCTGTGGGTCCTGCAACTGAACGACACCGGCATCCGCGTCACGCGTGACGGCGAACTCGTCGACGACAGTCCGGGCGTCGCCGTGGTCGGCCGCCACGACGTGCTCACCGGCAGCGCGGCCGCGGCTGCGCGCTTCCTCGAGCCGCGCGCCGCGCACGACCGCTTCTGGCAGCGTCCCGGAGAGCAGCCCCTGCCCGGCGCGACGCGCCAGTGCCGTCACCATGCCGACCTCGTCTATCACCACCTTTCGGCCATCCTGGCGCGCTGCGGCAAGCCGCGCGAGGCGGTGCTCGCGGTACCCGCGCACTACGGCGAGGCGGAACTCGCGCAGCTGCTCGGGATCTGCGAAGCACTCGGACTCCACGTGCCGGCGCTGGTCGACAGCAACGTCGCCGCCCTCGCCGCCTGTGCGCCGCCCGGCTGCTACACCGTGGCCGAACTCCATCGCCACCACGCGACGCTGGTCGATGTCGATGTCGACGAGACCTGCAGCCGCGGTAGCGTCACGCTGGTCGAAGCGGCCGCGCTGGCGCGGCTCGAACATGCCTGCCTCGACCTCATCGCCGACGCGTTTCTCGACCAGGCGCGCTTCGATCCGCTGCACGAAGCTGCCAGCGAGCAGCGCCTCGCCGATACCCTGCCAGCGTGGCTCGCAGAGGCTGCCGGCGACCCGGCGGAAGTCGAGATCGCGCTCACGCACGGCGGCCGCGATCATACCGCGCACGTCGCGCGGCGCGAGTTCGAGCGCATCACGGCGATGGTACTCGGCGCACTCGTCGAACGCGTGCCATCGACGCGCGCGCTCGTCGTTTCGCCGGCCCTCGCGGCGCTGCCCGGCGCCCTGCGCGTGCTCGGCGCCGACGCGGTGCTGCCGGCCGACGCCGCCGCGGCCGGCATCGCCGCGCACCGCCTCGCCCTCGGCAGTGGTGAGCCGACCTGCTTCGTCACCGTGCTGCCGGCGAGCAGCGCGCCGACGCTCGCGTGCCGCGGCACTGCCGCGCCAACGGCGGATGCACCGACGCACCTGCTGTGTGGCCCACGTGCGGTGCCGCTCGGCAACGCGCCCCACACGCTGAACGCCGATGGCAGTCTAGGCGGCGGCGACGCCGCCAGCGCCGCCACGGTACGCCGCGTCGACGGCCGCGTGCTTGCCTGGCCCGGTCGTGCCGGGCTCGAGGTGAACGGTCGCGCGGTACGCGACGAGGTCACGCTCGCAGCCGGTGATTTTCTGCGCAGCGCCGGCGCCGAGTTCCGCGCCATTCGCGTCGACTGAACGACCGTGCGCCGCCAGCGCCGCCCGTTGTCCGCGTTCAGCCTGTCGTTCCTCGACATCATGTCGTGCGGGTTCGGCGCGGTGGTGCTGTTGTTCCTCATCATCAAGCACCAGACCGACGTCGCCGTCGCCGTACCGCCCTACGATCTCGGCGTCGAACTCGAGATGCTCGGCGCCGAGCTCGAAGCCGCACGCGACGCCCTCGCCGCGCAGCATGCGCAGAACACGACGGACGAATCCGCGCTGGCCGCGGCGGCAGCCGCGCGCGACGCGGCGCAGGCCGCGCTCGGCGCTGCGCGCAGTGCCCGCGACGGCCGCCCCTCGCGCGCCGCCGAGATCGCCCGGCTGCGCGCGAGCATTCGCCAGGCCGAGATCGACAAGCGCGGCCTCGAAGCCCAGATCCACGAGAAGTCGCGCGCGGTACGCCGCTTCGCGGGTGAAGGCAACCGCGAATACCTGACCGGTATCCAGCTCGGCGGCAAACGCGTCCTGATCCTGCTCGACAGCTCCGCGAGCATGCTCGACGAACGCATCGTCAATGTCGTTCGCAAGCGCAACATGGACGAAGCGACGCGGCGCGCGTCGCCCAAGTGGCAACAGGCGCTGGCCACCGTCGACTGGATCAGCGCGCGCTTCCCACCCGGCAGCCGCTACCAGATCTACACGTTCGCCGAGCGCGCGCGGCCGGCGCTTGCCGACACCGCCGGGCGCTGGCTGGACGTCGCCGACAGCGCGCGCCTGAACGCCGCCGTGGCCGCGACACGCGAAGTCGTTCCGAACGGCGGCTCCAGCCTGGAACGCGCGCTGCTCGTGGTCAGCGAACTCGACCCGCCGCCCGACAATGTCTACCTCGTCACCGACGGCCTGCCGACGCTCGGCACGAAGCCGCCGGCGCACAACACCATCGGCGGCGAGGCGCGGCTGCGCTTGTTCGAGCGCGCCGTCACGCGCATTCCCGAGGGCATCCCGGTGAACGTGATCCTGCTGCCGATGGAAGGCGACCCGATGGCGCCGGCCGCTTACTGGCAGATCGCGCTCTACACGCGCGGCGCGTTTCTCAGCCCGGCGAGCGACTGGCCATGAGCGTGCGCCGGCGCGGCTTCGAGCCGATCAGCATCGCGTTCCTCGACGTCATTACCTGCGGCTTCGGCGCAATCATCCTGCTGTTGATGATCGCGCGCTTCGGCGAGCCGCCCGCGCCGGAGCCGGTCGACGATCCGCGCGGCGCGCGCATCGCGACCCTGTCGCGCGAGCTGTTCGCGGTGCGGCGCGAGACGCGTGCACTCGCCGCGGGCGCCGCAACGCGCGCCGAGCGCCTTGCCGCACTCGCGGACGAGACCGCGCGCCTGCGCGCGGAAGCCGCGCGGCTGAGCGCACGCGCCAGCGCTGCGGCCGCCACGGCCGCACGCGAGGCGGAGACGCTGGGCGCGCTGGAAACCGCGCAGCAGGCGCTCAGCGCCGAGATGCGCCGGCTGTACCGGCAGCGCGATCGCATCCGCACCGATCTCGTCGGCGGCATCCCGATCGACAGCGAGTACATCATCTTCATCATCGACACCTCGGCGAGCATGTACCACCATGCCTGGGAGCGGGTGATCGATCAGATCGTGCAGACCTTGCAAGTCTATCCGCGGGTCAAGGGCATCCAGATCATGAACGACATGGGCGCCTACATGTTCGCCGAGTACCGCGGCCGCTGGATCGCGGATTCGCCTGCATGGCGTAATGCCATCGTCGAACGTCTGCGGACCTGGAACGCGTTCTCGAACTCGAGCCCCGTGGAAGGCATCGAGGCGGCCATCAAGACGTTCTACAGCCCCGACCGCAAGATCAGCCTCTACGTTTACGGCGACGAGTTCACCGGCGCCTCGATCCGCAAGGTGGTCGAACGGGTGCGCGCGATCAACCGTCCCGGCGCCGATGGCAAGCCGCTCGTGCGCATCCACGCGATCGGCTTCCCGGTGCAGTTCGCCAACGCGCCCGCGCTGCAGGAAACCGGCATCCGCTTCGCCACCCTGATGCGCGCGCTGACGCGGGAAAACGGCGGAACCTTCGTCGGCCTCGACGCCTTTCGATGAAAATTCTGCGCCCGGTGCGGGTTTGACGGCTGCCGCGATGCGCGACTATCTTGTTGGAAGACGGCCGCGACAACCGTCGCCCAACCGACGCCAAGATCGGTTTTCTCGTGCATTGCAAAGGGAGTGCATACGCATGCAGAACCACGATCCGCTATCGCCGCCCTACCACGTCTTCATTCTCGACGACCATCGCTTCATCGGTGAGTTGCTCGGGCACCGCCTCGAAAGCGACTCGCACATGCGCGTGCTCGGTGTCGGCAGCCGCCCCGAGTCGCTCGACGCGGTGCTGACGCGGCACCGCGTCGACATCGCGCTCATCGACATGGATCTCGGTGAGCATGACGGCCTGCATGTCGCCGACGAGATGCTCGCGCGCTACCCGTCGCTGCGCATCATCGGCCTGTCCGGCTACGTCGAGTCCCATTATCCACTCGCCATGCTCGAGTGCGGTGGGCGCGGCTTCATGTCCAAGCGCAGTTCGACGAGTGAGCTGGTCAACGGCGTCAAACGCGTGGCGCGCGGCGATCTCGCCATCAGCCCGGACGTCGCCATGCACCTTGCGACCTGTGTTTCCGACGAGACCTGGCGCCGGCGCCTGCAGGGACTGACGCAGCGGGAGCGCGAGGTCCTGTGCCTGCTCGCACGCGGCTACTCGGTCGACGAGGTCGGCTCGCGCCTGGAACTCGCGGCGAAGACGGTGCAGTCCCACCGCACGAGCATGAAGCGCAAGCTCGGCGCCCGCAACGACGTCGAACTGTGCCTGATGGCGCTGCGCGCCGGCGTCGTCAGCGTGCGCGAAGCACGCGCCGACTACTGCCAGGCGACCTGCTGAACGCGCGGCGGCTCACGGCTTGCGCGCGTGCGCGATACCGAAGCCGCGCATGGCCGTGAGACCGTCGTCGCGATCCGCGAGGTAGGTCGCCTCCAGCGCCTCGTCGAGGTGGATGTCGACGACGTCGAAACCGGCGTCCGCCAGGAGACCGCATACCTCGTCCGGCGTGTGGTAGCTGACGTAGCGCTCACCGAGCCGGGCGGTGAAACGTTGCGCGAAGGACTGCACGCGGCCGCTGCCGCGGACCAGCGTGTGCCTGGGCAGGAGAAAATCGAACAGCAGCTCGCTGCCCGGCGCGGCAAGCCGGGCGATGTGCCCCAGGGTCTCGCGGATCGCCGCGGCGCTGAGATAGTAGATGACGCCCTGCCAGGCGAACAACGCCGGCTCACCGGGCGCGAAGCGCGAGCGGGCGAGTCCGGCGTCCAGGCTTTCCTGCTCGAAGTCGATGGCAACGGTCTCGAAATCGCGCGCCACCCGGTCCCCGCCCAGGCCCTTGACGCGTTCGAGCTTGACCGCCTGCGTCGCCGGATGATCGACCTCGATGATGTGCACGCCCTCGAGCCACGGCGGACGCCGCAGTGCGGTCGAATCGAAGCCTGCGCCGAGCAGCACGAACTGGCGGTTTCCCGCGGCCACGAACTGCTCCAGGCAGCGCTCGGTGAGATGGTCGCGAACCAGGATCCAGCCGTGCACCGGGCGCAGGCCGCGCAACAGGACGCGCACGAGCAGCCAGTGCAGCAGGCGGCTTTCGCACACCTGCCGCCACACCGGGCTGGTCAGCGCCTGCGCATAGGGGTCGGCGAACAGCACCGGGCGATCGTGGCGCAGGTGGCAGGCGCGAATCGCCGCCGTAGCTTCGGCCGTGCGGCTGTGGGAGTGGGTCAACATCGATGGCGAACTCGGACGTGCCAACACAGAGCGGCAATGTGAACGCGGCGCCGGAAGCAGGCAATGGCCCCGGCGCGCGCGGCACCGCGCCTGCCCCACATCGGGTAGTGCAGGCCGGCGCCGTCCGCCTCAGCCCGCGAACGCCGGCATCACGTCCTTGACGAAGATCTCCTGCGTCTCGGGCGTAGCCATGAAGAAGATGTAATAGGTCATGCCGGTCTCGTCGATACGCCGGCGGAGTTCACGGCGCACCTCGTCCGCCGTACCCAGCAACGTCACCGGGGCACCCTGCGCGGTGGCGTAGTCGGGGAAACCGAGCTGTGCGGCGAGCTGGCGCAGGTGTTCGTCGTCAGCCCGGCGCGAGAGGCCGAGCAGCAACAGGCCGCCGAGCTCCACCGCACCCGGGTCACGCCCGGCTTCGCGCATCATGTCGTGCAGCTTCGCGATCCGCCCCTTGAGCGTCGCCATGTCGAACTTGCGCGTCGCGACCGGATCGTTGACGAAATCCTTGCCGTTGCCGGTCGGCGGGATGATGTTGAGGATATCCGCCTCGCGCGCGGCGATGCGTAACAAGCCGGTTCCGGAACCGCCGAGCATGATCGGCATGTGGCTCTGTAACGGGCGCGGGTTGTTGTAGGCGTCGCGCACCTCGAAATGGCGTCCCTTGAAGGCCGGCGCCGCCTCGGTGCACATGGCCTTGAGGATCTGGATGGTCTCGTCGAGCTGCTCGAGCCGCTCGGCGAGCGGGGGAAAGCGGTAACCGTGCGCAAGGTACTCCTTGTCCTGCCAGCCGGCGCCGAGCCCGCAGATGAAGCGGCCACCGCAGGCGATATCCAGCGTCGAGACGATCTTCGCCAGCAGCGGCGGCGTGCGGAACGACGCGGCGGCGACGCAGGGCGCGAGCTTGACCCGTTCGGTTTCCGCGGCAATCGCAGTCAGCGCAGTGAAGCACTCGAGCTGCGGCGATTCGGGTTGGCCGAGCGGCGAGTAGAAGTGATCGTTCAACGACACCGAGTAGAGGCCATCGCGCTCGGCGGCGACCGCCGCGGCCCTGGCTTCGTCGAGATCACCGGTAGGCAGGAAGATTCCGAATTTCGCTTGCGACATGTCACGCTCCCCTCGTCGTATGCACCTCGATCACGGCAGGCGCTGCTGGCCCCACGGCCTGCCTTGCCCGACGCCCCCTCGCGTGTTCCGCTCGTCGGCCGCGTGGCGCGTTTACCCTTGCGGCATTCTCGGGTGAAATGAGCGGTGTGCCTGCATTCTATGTTGGAGATCGGACGATGAACACAACACCTGCCCGGTGGTGCCGCGGCCTGTTTGCCTGCTGCGTCGCGCTCGTGGCATGCGTCGCGCATGCCGAACCGACCGAGGTCACCGTGCGCGTGCTGAGCCGGGATGCGAAGTTCGTCGGCTCGAGCATGGGCGGCGTACAGGTCACGCTGACCGACGTCCTCAGCGGCACGCAGCTCGCCAGCGGCGTGACCCGTGGCAGCACCGGCGACACCAGGCGCATCATGCACGCCGATGGCGGGCGCCGCGCGGTGCTTGCCAACGAGGGCGCGGCCGGGTGGACGGTCACGCTGGACCTCGCGCAGCCGACGCTGATCGAGGTGGCCGCGTTCGGACCACTCGGCCAGATGCAGGCGGCGCAGCGCGTCACCGCGCGCCAGTGGGTAGTGCCGGGCCGTCACCTCTCGGCCGGCAACGGCTGGTTGCTGGAACTGCCCGGTTTTGCCGTCGACGTGCTCGCGCCCCCTGCGCACGTCAAGCTCGAAGGCGCCATCACCGAGGTCGAGGTGCGCGCGAACGTGACCCTGATGTGCGGCTGCCCCGTCGAGCCGGGCGGACTGTGGGATGCCAACGCCTACGAGGTCGCCGCGCTGGTCAGCCACGAAGGTGAGCCGCTCGGCCGCTATCCGCTGCAGTATGCGGGCAGCACCAGCCAGTTCGCTGTCAGCGTGCCGACCACCGAGCCCGGTCTCTACGAAGTCGTGGTCTACGCGCATGACCCGGCGAACGGCAACACCGGACTGGATCGGACGACCTTCTTCGTACCCTGACGCGCGCGGGATTCCTGATCCCGGTCATCCTCCCGCGGCAGGCACCTGGCCCATACTCACGCGGTCCATGGTGCGACAATCAAACAGGAGGGCAATGCCATGAATCTCGTGCCGAGAAGACGCTTGTTCGATCTCGACGACCTGTTCGACCTGTGGGGGCCTTTGCGCGCGGCCGAACCCGCTGCGGATGCGTTCACGCCCCGCGTCGACGTCAAGGACCTCAACGATCATTACGAGATCACGGCCGAGCTGCCGGGCGTGAACAAGGATGATCTCGAGGTCAACCTGCACGACGGCGTGCTGACCATCAGCGCGGAGACGAAGAAGGAAGACGTCGAGGAGAAAGACGGCAAGGTGATCCGCCAGGAGCGCCGCTACGGCAGGTACGTGCGCAGTTTCGACCTCGGCGGCGATATCAGGGAAGACGAGATCGAGGCCGCCTTCAAGGACGGCATCCTGACCCTGACCGCGCCCAAGCGGGCGGCGAAACCGCCGCAGGCAAAGCGCATCAAGGTCGCCTGACACCGGCCTCTCGCGACGGCGTGATCGTCAGCGGTCACGCCGCCGCCCGCCGCCTCGCGCGGCCACGCCGCCTCGCCAGCCGTCAGTCGAGACCGGCCAGCCAGCGCAACAGGTCCAGCGAGGTCACCAGTCCGCGCAGGCGGTCACGCGCGACCACCGGCAGGCGGTGGACGTGCCGCTCGACCATGAGCCGCGCAGCGACGGTGATGTCGGTATCCGGCGCAACGCTGATGACCGCCGGGCTCATGAGGTCGGCCACGGTGAGGTGATCGACACGCTCGCCGACGCTTGCGCCGATGGCCGCTCGCGCGGCGCTCGCCGCACCCGCATGGGCGAAGCCGGAAAGGTCGGTGTAATAGTCGGGCACGAGTTCGGCCTCGCTGTGCGCGGCACCGATCCGGCGCAGCACGTCGCGCGCACTGACCACCCCGACCAGCCGCCCGCCGTCGACGACCGGGACACCGCTGACATCGGCATTCGCCAGCGTGCGCTCGAGTTCGGGGACACTGCACCGCGGGGACACGGTGACGACATCGCCGCTCATCAACTCGTTGACGGTGGTCATGGACAATCTCTCCTGTAATGGCCTTGCAAGGGGGCTGTACCGGCAAGTGGGTGCAGCGTAACGATTCGGCGGCCGGCCGGCGAGACCCTGCGTCACCACGCCCGCGGCGTGACGCAGCCGGCCGGGCCATGGGCCGGGCGAGCCCGGCGGACTCGCGCGGCCCGCCGCGCACGCGCCGTGCCCCCGGCGATGCCGGGCCGCAGGTTCAGACCTTGACGCGCCGCCGCTCGCGTTCGCGGCGCTGTTCACGCGAAACGAGGTAGGCGAGCCCCGAAACCTGGTCCGAGAGGATCGCGAGCAGGTCGTCGGCCGTGACGATACCGCTCAGTGTGCCTGCATCATCGACCACGGGCAGGCGGCGTATGCCGCGCGCGCGCATGACCTCGAGCGCATCGGCCATGCGCTCCTCGCCCTTGATGGAGTAGAGCTCGGCGCCCATGATGTCACCGAGCGTGACCTCCTCGGGCGCGAGATCGAGTGCCATCACGGCGACGACGATATCGCGATCGGTTACCAGGCCCACCGGCACCTGCCCGGCGCTGCCCGCATCGACAACGACGACGCAGCCGACGTGCTGATCGCGCATCGCCCGTGCGGCGGTGAGTGCGCTGTCGCCACGTGCCAGCGTGCAGACCTGTCGATGGCAGATTTCCTGGACTTTCATGGGCATCACCTCGCGCGAACGGCCGGGAGGTGCATACTTGCACGGGAGCGCGGCGCCGCGTGCTGATGCCGATCAATTCACGGTGAGCGTGGCACGCCACAATTCCCCTGTCGCGCGACCCACGGGCGGCGCCGGCACCCAGCACGGAGAAAGAAACCCATGGCCTACAAGGATCTGCTCGTTCATCTCGACGATGCCGCCAGCAGCAGCACGCGCACACGGCTCGCTTGCGCGCTCGCGCGCAGCCACGATGCGCACCTCGTCGGCGTCTATGTCGAGCCGCCACTGCCGTCGATGCTGTTCCCCGGCGACCTGCCGGCGGCCGAGCTGATCGAGAGCGAGCTCGAGGAAGCGGCGCGCCGGCGCGAGGCGGCGCGCGCGATGTTCGAGGATGCCGCACAGGCTGCCGGCATCCGCCACGAATGGCGCCACCTCGAAGACGGACGGGTGCACGCGCTCGCCGTATGCGCGCGCTACAGCGATCTCGTCATCGCCGGGCGGCGCGAGGACGGCGACCCGGACAGCGTGGTCGAGGTCGCGCAGGACATCGCGCTGGGCGGCGGCCGCCCGGTACTGGTCGTACCGCGCGCCTTCGACGGCGAGATCGGCCGCTCGGTGATGATCGCCTGGAACGGCAGCCGCGAGGCCGTGCGCGCAGTGCACGATGCCATGCCGTTGCTCACGCGCGCCGAACAGGTCCGTGTCCTGAGCGTCAACCCCGACACCGGAGAGGACGGCCACGGCGCGCTGCCGGGCGCGGACATCTGTGCACACCTCTCGCGCCATGACGTCAACGCGGAAGGCCTCGAGGCGCAGACGCACGGCGAGCGCGTGCCCGAGCTGCTGGTCGAGCGCGCACGCGAGTTCGGCGCCGATCTCATCGTCATGGGCGTATATGGGCATTCGCGCCTGCGCGAGCTGGTGCTCGGCGGGGTCAGCCGGCACCTCTTACGCCACACGCCGGTGCCGCTGCTGATTTCCCACTGATGCGCCCTGCCTGCGTCGCGCCGTTGCATGTCAGCGGTCCCTGCCCGCCGCTGCCGGCTCGCGGCCAGCGGTGCCGCGGCGCGATTTGACGCAGATCAGCGCGAAAGCGCAACGTCGGCGCAGAATGACTCCGCCCGCGCACAGGAGCGGGCGTGCCGCGTGAGCCAGATGATGCTGCTTCCGATCGTCCATCCCGTCCGCCGTTGCCGCATCCTCGTATTGCCGGCGCCGAACCACGCCCGGCTCGCGGAGCTTGCGCGTTGATGCTCTTCGAGCAACTCGCCGGCACACCGACCGGCACGGTGCAGGAGCAGGGCGTGACCGATCGCTTCGCGCAGGCGATGGAGTTCAGCAACGCAGCCCTGATCCCACCGGAGATCGTCCTCGAAGCCCGCCTCGAATCGCTCGCGGCGCCCGGCAGCGGCGACATGCTGGGCCGTGATTGCGCCTTCCGCCTCGACGGCGCCCATGACGATCGGCACATCGGTGGCTGCGCCTTCTACTTCGGGGGCATGAGCGACGCGGCGGTGCCGACGCGCCTCGGCGCCGCCGAGACCGTGCTCGATCGCGCCTCCGCCCTGGGCGCACGCGAAGCGCCACGGCTCGCGGCCCTGGGCTGCGACGACGACCCGTGGCGCCATTGCAGCACGCTGGCGCGTGCCGATTTTGCCGAGCTGCTGCTGATCGTCGACGGCAGCGGTGATGCCGCCGCGCAGCGCCGCAACTTCCTCCAGGGGCGAGATGAATGCGCGCGTCTCGTGCAGCGCCCGCCCGGCTGGATCCTGGGATTGAGCGATCGCCTGCAACTCGCCGCCACGCCCGCTGGCCGCGCACAGGTGGCGGCGCTGCTCGACGGCCTGCTCGCCGCCGTCGACGGTGTTTACCTGCTGCCGTTGCTGCTCGCCGGCGAAGCTGGAACCGTCGAACGCGCCAGCAGTTCCGAACTGCTGTTCGACGGGCTCGCCGGGCAGCTTGCCGAAGCCGGGCTGCGGCGTGCCGCGCCCGGTCTTTACCTCGCTTCCGACCGCCTGCACCGAACCGCCGGCGCGCCGCTACTGATGCGCCTGTTGGCCAGCCAGCGCAACGGCGATTACATCGGTGTCGGGCCGCTCGCGGTCAGTCGCATCGATCGCATGCGCTTTCGCAACTGGGCGGACACGAGCACCTACCGGGACCGGATTGACGCCCGTGGCCACGGCATTGCACAGAGCTGGACGCCGACCGCACACGAGGCCCTGTGCACGGAGTTGCTCGCCGCGCTCGCCCTCGGCGAAACGGTCGACCTGCGCTCGCTGGCGGCCCGCCACCAGCTCACGCGGCCGGCTTACCTCGAGCAGTTGCAGCGCTGCAGCGCGACACTCGTCGAGCTCGGTGCGGTTCGCCGGCTGGGTGCGCTGACTCTCTACGTACCACCCTCCAGCGACGTTCATTTCGCCCGCCTGGTCGCCGCGCTGAACGCGCTACGCACGCGAATGGATGCCGTCACGCTGCGTCTGGTCTGAGACGCACGGCGCCGCGCTGGCAATCCGGCCTGCACCGGCCACGGCATCCTCAGACTGCGAAACCCTCCACGAAACTGGCGCCCTCACCGTGCCGTAGACCACCGCGGGCGCGTGCCGCTCCTGTTTATACTGCGACGACACGGCGCTTCCCGCACGCCGCGTGGCGCCGCCCCGTTCAAGCAACAACATACCAAGGAGGGTTTGCATGGCGCCGCGCATTCTTTGTCTCGTTCTCGCTACCGCCAGCTTGGGCGCTGCGGACACTGGCGCAGCAACCGTCGGTGACGCGAGTTTCCTCGCCTGGACCCGCTTCATCGCCGCCGGCCTCGTGCGCGAGGATCGCCAGACCGGCTCGCGCACGACGTTCTTCGACACGCCGCAGGTCACCCGTGACGCGTTCGCCAACAGCGAGCTGCTGCTCCCCGACGACTGGTCGGTCGTCGTCGATGCCCGGACACGTCCCGGCATCGCACCGGTCGCGACCAGCCGCGTGCACGTCGGCCGTGAGAATGCCGTATCTCCCCGCCTGAATGGCACCGCGCAGAGCGAGATCCGCTATGACGTCTCGCTGCGACGGAATAGTGCTTATGTCCAGGGTAGTTATACCGTGCCGGTACACTTCCTGGGCACCATCAGCGGTTCGATCCAGATCCATGACCCGCCGATCAACGACCCGAATGCCAATGGCGTATTCCGCGCGGGCATGGGCGCGACCACCTCGTCGCTGCTCGCCATCCAAGGTACCCAGCAGACGCCCGGGATCTACGAGGTCGTACGCACCGCGCTGAACGATCCCTCGATGACGCTCGACAGCTCAATCGTCAGCAACCGGCGCGACATCAGCTGGACGGCCGATTTCACCTGCACGGCGACGAGCGGCTGCGAAACGGTGCGCGTGTTTCTCCAGACCTACGCCACGTCATCGCTCCAATCCGCAGTGCTGAACCGCTCGGTGACGGCCTTCGCGCTGGCCGATCCGATCATCACCATCGACGCGGCGTTCGCCGACGAGTTTTCCGTCGTGGTCAGTCCCAACGTGGTGCCGTTGCCGGCCAGCGCATGGCTGCTGCTCGGCGCCGGCGGCACGCTCGCGGCGTACACGCGGCGGCGCCGAGCCGGGCGCGCCGGCTGACCCCCTGGGCGTACCCCGCGCGGCGAGCGTGCCGCGCGGGTTCGCTTTGCGGCTCAGGCCGCCAGCCCGGCCTCGACCGAGAGCGGCTGGTTGACCGCGCTGAGGATGGCGCGCAGCGAGGCCTCGACGATGTCGCTGCTCTTACCGACACCGCAGTAGCGGCGGCCGTCGATGTTGAGCTGGATGTAGGTCACGGCATCGGCACCGGCGCCGTCGGCCTGGCTCAACGTATGCTCCGAATACTCGACGAGCACGATCTGCTTGCCGGTATGCTGTTCGAGGGCGTTGACGAACGCACCGACCACGCCCGAGGCCGTGCCGCGCAAGGTCACGCTGCGGCCGTTTTCGAGCAGCGTCGCAGCGAGACTGTCCTCGTTGTGCTCGCGCGAGAGCTGGTAGGCTGTCAGCTCGAACGGCTGCTGTTCGCCGAAGTACTGCGCGCGGAACAGCTCGACGATCTTGGCCGGCGAGACCTCGCTCGCCGAGTCCTCGGCGTACTTCTGCACCACGGCACTGAAATCGATCTGCAGCCAGCGCGGGATCTGCAGCCCCTCCGCCTGCTCGAGAACGTAGGCCACGCCGCCCTTGCCGGACTGGCTGTTGATTCGGATGACCTCCTGGTAGGTGCGCCCGAGGTCGGCCGGGTCGATGGGCAGGTAGGCGACATCCCAGGCGTCGTCGGGCTGACGCTTGCCGAGGCACTTCTTGATCGCGTCCTGGTGGCTGCCGGAAAACGCCGTGAACACCAGCTCGCCGGCGTAGGGGTGACGCGGGTGCAGCGGGATCTGCGTGCATGCCGTGACGCAACGGATGATTTCGTCCATGTTGGAAAAATCGAGCTTCGGATCGACGCCCTGGCTGTAGAGGTTCATCGCCATGGTGACGATGTCCATGTTGCCGGTGCGCTCGCCGTTACCGAGCAGGGTGCCCTCGACACGATCCGCGCCGGCCATGACGGCGAGCTCGGCCGCGGCCACCGCGCAGCCGCGGTCGTTGTGGGTGTGCAGCGAGAGGATGACCGCCTCGCGGTTGGCGAAATGACGCGCCATCCATTCGATCTGGTCGGCGTAGATGTTCGGCGTGGCCATTTCGACCGTCGACGGCAGGTTGATGATGCACGGCTTCTCGGCGCTCGCCTCCCATACCTCGAGCACGGCGTCGCAGACCTCGACGGCGTAGTCGAGTTCGGTGCCGGTGAAACTCTCGGGCGAGTACTCGAGCACCCACTCGGTCTCCGGATGACGGTCGACCGCTTCCTTGACCATGCGCGCACCGTTCACGGCAATGGTCTTGACGCCCTCGCGGTCGAGCGAGAAGACGTCGCGGCGCTGCACGGTGGAGGTCGAGTTGTAGAGATGCAGGATCGCGCGCTTGACGCCCTTGAGCGCTTCGAAGGACCGCTCGATGAGCTCGGGGCGCGCCTGGGTCAGCACCTGGACCGTGACGTCGTCCGGAATCATGCCCTCATCGATGAGGCGGCGGCAGAAATCGAAGTCCGGCTGCGAGGCCGCCGGGAAGCCGATTTCGATTTCCTTGAAGCCCACCTTGACCAGCAGTTTGAACAGCTCGAGTTTCTGCGCCACGTTCATCGGCTCGATGAGCGCCTGGTTGCCGTCGCGAAGATCGACGCTGCACCAGCGCGGCGCCTGCTCGATGACCCGGTCGGGCCAGGTGCGGTCACGCATGTCGATGGGCGTGAAGGGGCGGTACTTGCGGTGGTCGAAACTGTTCATGGTGGAAACATCCGGTTGTGCTCAGGTACGGAACGGATGCCGGCCGCGGGCGGCGCATCCGACGTGGGGAAATGATACGCGTCCGGGCTGAGGGAATGATTGCAAATTCGCCACCGATATCAAGTTTTTCTGCAGCAATTCCCTAATTCATGTTCTATTATTGGCGATTATCACCAACACCCTGCGCCTTACATGAACAGCTCCACCGCCCGGCCGGCGCCGCTCAAGCTCGACCGCACCGATCGGCGTATCCTCGCGCTGATGCAGGCGAACGGCCGCATCAGCAACCTCGAACTCGCCGAGGCGGTCGGACTCTCGCCCACGCCCTGCTCGCGGCGGGTCAAGCGCCTCGAGGAATCGGGCCTGATCGAGCGCCACGTGACCCTGCTCAACCAGCAGCGGCTCGGGCTCAACATCACCGCGGTGATCGGCATCACCATGGACCGGCACACGCCCGAGCGTTTCGAGAACTTCGAGCGCGAGGTCAGCGCCTATCCCGAAGTCGTCGAATGCTCGATCGTGACCGGGCAGAGTGCCGACTACCTGCTCAAGGCCGTCCTGCCCGACATGACCTACTACGAGGAATTCCTGCTCGGCCGCCTGACCCGCATCGAGGGGGTGACCGGCGTGCACTCGAGCTTCGTGCTGCGCAAGGTCATCGCGCGCACCGAGTTACCGCTCGATCACATCGGCGGCGCCTGAGCGCCGCCGTGGGAGCGTCTTCAGGCGGCGATTTCCACCAGCTCGACCTCGAACACGAGGTCCTGGCCGGCCAGCGGATGATTGACGTCGAGCTTGACCGTGTTCTCGCCGAGCTCGATCACGCGCAGGCGCATGACCTGGCCGTTCTGCCCGGTCGCCTGCAGTTCGACGCCGACCTCGAGTTCGATGGTGTCGGGAATCTGCTCGCGCTGTACTTCGTGCACCGCCTCGGCGTGGTGCGGACCGTAGGCCTCCCCGGAAGCCACGGTGACGGTCTTGGTGTCGCCGACGGCCATGCCTTCGACCTCGCGCTCCAGACCGGGAATGATGTGACCCTCGCCAATGGTGAACTCGAGCGGCTCGCGGCCGGCGGAGCTGTCGAACTGGGTGCCGTCGGTCAGGGTTCCGGTGTAGTGGATGCGAACGGTGTCGCCGGTCTTGGCTTGCGTCATGAATGGCCCTCTCGGATTGAAGAAATGGCTGATGACCGGCCGCCGGCGTGCGCTGGACGCCGGCCGCGCGGTTGCGATACGAGCCCCGTCAGGCTAGCACAAGCCGCCGGCACGTGCCGGGAGCCGGCCCGCCGCACGGGCCATGCCGCGTCGTGGGCGAGAGGGACATCGCGCGAGGGCGTCGCGTACGCCTGCCGCGGCGCGGGGCCCGGGAGCGCCCATCGCGGACTACCCGTGATGACACTTCGGCGCCCTGCCGCCGAGCACCCGCTCGCCATCGCCTCGGAGGTTCGACGACGGTGAAGGACATCGCGTCCCTGGTCTCCGCCAACGCACTCGCACTCGGCATCGCGCTCGCGGCCGGCTGGAGCGCGCCGGCGCTGATGCTCGTGTACTGGGCGCAGAGCGTGATCATCGGCCTGGCGTACGTCATGCGCATGCTCTCGCTGCAACGCTTCTCGACCGACGGGCTGAAAATGAACGGGCGCCCGGTGCCCGCCACGCCTGCCGCCCGCCTGCGCGTGGTCGTCTTTTTCGCATTCCACTACGGCGTCTTCCACGCCGTCTACCTCGCTTTCCTGCTTGGCGAGGGT
The DNA here is from genome assembly GCA_030429865.1 of Gammaproteobacteria bacterium. GTDB lineage: Bacteria > Pseudomonadota > Gammaproteobacteria > JACKNG01. Next base: position 32,749 of record JAUIFX010000015.1, read on the forward strand.
GGCGCGGTGTTCGATCGCTGGCTCGCCGTCGCGGTGGTCGCCTTCGTCCTCAACCACGCCTATTCCTACCGCTACAACCGCGCCCTCGACCGCCGCGGCGAGCCCAACCTGGGCACGCTGATGTTCACCCCCTACCTGCGCATCGTGCCGATGCACCTGACGCTCATTCTCGGCGGCTTGCTCGGCACCGGCACCACCACGCTGCTGCTGTTCGGTATGCTCAAGACCGTTGCCGACGTCGCCATGCACGTCGCCGAGCACCGGCAACTGCGCCGTGCGCCGGCGCCCCCTTGAGCCGAGGCGCGGGCGCCCGCGCGGTCTGGCGAGAGGCGCGAACGCCGCCGGCAGGCGGCGCCGTTCAGGCTGAAGTTACGGAATATCCACCATGCTCACCCGTTGCACCTGCTGGGTCTTCGATCTCGACGGCACCCTGACCGTGCACCAGCACGACTTCGATGCCATTCGCGCGGCACTCGGCATTCCGCCGGGGCGCCTGATCCTCGAATACATCGACACCCTGCCCCGCGCCCGTGCCGCCCAGATGCACGAACGTCTCGCGGCCTTGGAGAGCGAGCTGTGCGCGAGCGCGCAGGCCGCACCGGGCGCCGACGCGCTGCTCGCCCTGCTGCGGGAACACGGCCGCCATTGCGGCATCCTGACACGCAGCACGCGCGGCAATGCGCTCGCCACCCTGGCCGCGGCGGGCCTGGACGGCTACTTCGCGCCGGGGAACGTGCTCGGCCGCGACGACGCGCTGCCCAAACCGGCCGCGGACGGCATCGAGCACCTGCTCGAGCGGTGGGGCGGCGCACCCGGGCAGGGCGTGATGGTCGGCGATTTCCGGCTCGATCTCGAAACCGGGCGTCATGCCGGGGTCACCACGGTGCACGTCAACGCCGATGCGTCGCAGCAATGGCCGGAACTCACCGATTATCGCTTCGCCACGCTCGGCGAGCTGCACGCCGCGCTGTCAGCTTCCTAGCGCACCTTCCCCGGGCATACCGCGAGGGGCACGCCGCGAGGGGCCACGAACGGCGCGCTCCCGGCGCCGCCCGCCCGCTGCCTGCGCCGCCGGTGACCGCACGGCACCGGGTCGGAACGGCCGGCTCTGGTAAAATCGGGGCAATCCCGACCCGGCAGCGCACCTGCGCCGGGCGCACGAGACAGACAACGGAGCATCCCGAGGCATGGGTAAGCAAGAGCAGTTTCCGCGCAATCCGCGCATCGTCGTCATCGGCGCTGGCATGGCCGGCATCCTGACCGTCATCAAGCTCGAGGAAGCCGGCTACGACGACATCATCGTGTACGAAAAGGCCGCGACGCTGGGCGGCACCTGGCGCGAGAACACCTACCCGGGTATCGCCTGCGACGTCCCCGCCCACCTGTACACCTACTCCTTCGAACCCAATCCCGACTGGAGTCACGTATTCGCACCCGGCGACGAAATCCAGGCCTACTTCGAGCGCGTCGCGAAGAAGTACAACGTCCTGCCGCGGGTTCGATTCAATGCCGAGATCACGGACTGCGTGTTCAATGACGGCCGCTGGCAGCTCACCCTCGCCGATGGCAGCCGCGACGTCGCCGATTTCGTGATTGCCGCGACCGGGGTCCTGCACCACCCCAACTACCCGGACATCGAAGGCCTGGACAGCTTCGAGCGCGCCTGCTTCCACACCGCGCGCTGGGATCACTCGGTATCCCTGGACGACCAGCGTGTCGGCGTCATCGGTACCGGCTCGACCGCCATCCAGGTCACCTCGGCGCTGGTCGAGCGCGTCGCGAAGTACTCGCTGTTCCAGCGCACCGCGCAGTGGATCATGCCGATCGAGAACCCGGCCTACAGCGAACAGGAGCGCGAGCGGTTCCGGCGCGAACCCGAGCTGATCGCGCACATGCGCAAGGAATTCAACCACATGGCCATCGATACGCTGGCCAACGCGGTGATCGACGCCGACTCGCCGGCCATGCGGAAAATCGAGCAGACCTGCCGCGAAAACCTCGAGAACAGCGTCAAGGACGCCGAGCTGCGCGAAAAGCTCAGGCCGCACTATCGCGCGGCGTGCAAGCGCATCATCTTCTCGGAGGATTTCTACCGCGCCATCCAGCACCCCAACGCCGAGCTCGTCACGGCCGGCATCGAGCGCATCGAGCCCACGGGCGTGCGTACGCGCGACGGCCGCCTCCACGAACTCGACGTGCTGGTCCTCGCGACCGGCTTCAAGGCCGACCGCTTCATCCGCCCGGCGCGCGTGATCGGTCGCGGCGGCGCCGATCTCGACGCGGTGTGGGCCGACCGCCCGATCGCCTACCTCTCGCTATCGATTCCGGAGTTCCCGAACTTCTTCATGCTGAACGGCCCCAACGGCCCGGTCGGCAACTTCTCCCTGATCCAGATCGCGGAGTTCCAGGTCGGCTACATCCTGCAGCTGCTGGAGAAGATCCGCAGCGGTCAGTGCCGCGAGATCAGCGCCAGCGCCAGCGCCACGGCCGAATTCGACCGCGAGCGGGTCGCGGCGGCGAAAAAGAGCATCTGGGCGACGGGTTGCAAGAGCTGGTACCTGGACAAGTTCGGCGTGCCGGCGAGCTGGCCGTGGACCTACGCGCGATTCGCCGAGGAAATGGAGGCGCCCAGGCTCGAAGCCTACGAGCTGGTCAGCTAGGGAGATGCCGGACCCGGGGCGGCGCCGGCGCCGCTCAAGCTGCTCGGTGCGACCCACCGACCCGGCTTCGCCGGCGCGAAGGCGCGCGTGGGCGGCCCTCAGGGCCGCAGCGTGGCCATGACGAAGCCGACCAGGCCGAGCGGAAACAGCATCAGGATGGTCCGCAGGGCATCGCCCAGGCGCCGGCATTCCGCGTCGTGGAGCATCTGGAAGCGCCCGCCGGCAATGAACTCGAGCAGGTTGGTCACACGGCGCAGCTGCTCGGGACGGTAGCGCGCTCGATCTTCGCGCTCGTCGCTGCGTACCGCCACCGGCATGCGGCCACCATCACGCGCCTCGGCGGGAATGTTCCAGAACAGGACGCGCAGCACCGGGTGACCCAGGCGCGCGTAGATTTCCGGTTCGCGCGCCGACAGGCAGACCAGCAACCGCCCCATCACCACGAGCCAGCAGGCGGCAAGCACCAGCAGGAGGGTGAACGGCAGCACGAGTTCGGTCATCGGCAGATTCATGGACTCTCTCGGACGTTGTATCGGCGTACGGGCGGCAGGGCTTTAAGCAATCCGCGGATACGCGGCCGCGCACCCTCCATGCGTGGGCTTGCGCGCCCCGGGGGTGCTCGCTCGTGGCGCTCTGAAGCCGTGTCGACTTTGAGTCCTAGATTGGCATCGAGTTCAGCCGGGCGCAATGGCACGTGCGGCACCGTGCCCCGGACTCCGGGGCGCGGCCGCGGGCAGCACCGGGCCGGGGCGGGGCCCCGGGAACAGGCGGCGCCGGTGGGTGTGGGACGCGATCACTCCTGCGCCAGGGTGCTGATGATGTAGCCGCCCGAACGTTCGTCGAGCTCGAGTTCCAACGCACCGCGCGCCTGCGCCTCCTCGAGCAGCTTGTTGAACGAACGCACGCCGTAATAGCTCTCGTTGAACTCCGGCCGGCGGCGCTTGAGCGCCTGCTTGACCATCGACCCCCACAGGTTGTCGTCCTCGCCGCGCTCCTCGAGCAGCGCTTCGGCCGTTTCGACGACGAGATCGATGGCGCCCTGCAGGCGATCTTCCATCTTGTCCTCGTCCGGCTTGTCGTCACCCTTGCCCTTGGCCTGGTCCTTGGACGCGGTCTTCTTCGTTGGCCGGCGGCGGCTGCGCTTCTTGGTCTCGTCCTGGCGTACGAGGTCGTCGTAGAAGATGAACTCGTCGCAGTTCGCGATCAGGAGGTCGGACGTCGAATTCTTCACCCCCACGCCGATGACGGTCTTGGCGTTCTCGCGCAGTTTCGACACCAGCGGCGAGAAATCCGAGTCGCCGCTGATGATGACGAAGGTATCGACATGCGACTTCGTGTAACAGAGATCGAGCGCATCGACGACCATGCGGATGTCGGCGGAGTTCTTGCCCGATTGCCGGGCATGGGGAATCTCGATGAGCTCGAAGGCCGCTTCGTGCATCGGCGCCTTGAATTCCTTGTAGCGTTCCCAGTCGCAATAAGCCTTCTTGACGACGATGCTGCCCTTGACGAGCAGCCGTTCGAGCACGCGCTTGATATCGAAGCGCGCGTAGTTGGCGTCGCGCACGCCGAGCGCGACGTTCTCGAAGTCGCAGAACAGCGCCAGGTTCCTGTGAATGTAGTCTTGAGCCATGGGCTCCTCCGGGGCTCAGCGCCCGCTGGGGCAGAACGAGACGTCACCGGCGCCCGCCGCCGTGGCGCCGTCGGCGTCGGTGCGGAACGTCGCGTGAAATCGATTGACCGGTGCCGACAGGCTGACCGTCGCACGGCAAGCCGAGCGTACAGCGCATCGTCGACGCGGCTGTCACGCGCCAGCGTATAGACGGCATCGCGTACTGACAAGCAGGCCGGCGGCGGCCGGCCTATACTGGAGCGCTGCCGACCGCGGAAGAGACATTCATGATCAAGCTGACCATCTGCGCCGTACGCAAGCCCGGCATGTCCCACGAAGAATTCGATCACTACTGGCGCGAAGAGCACGGCCCGCTGATCCGCAGCGTGACCGAGTTCAACCGCCACGTGCGACGCTACGTGCAGTGTCACCGCATCAGCGCCGGCGACGCCTTCGGCACCAGCGGCGGCTGGGACGGCATTGCGGAACTCTGGTTCGACGACGTCGCTGACATGCAACGTGCGTTCAGCGAACCGCGTTACCTCGAGATCATCCGCCCCGACGAGCTCAAGTTCGTCGACATCGAACGCTGCCTGTCCTACGTCAGCGAGGAGCTCGAGGTTATCTGACCGCGTGCACGGCCGCCCCCACCGGGGAGCAGCCGGGGCAGTTCGCGCCAGGCGCCGCCGACCAGCAGCGCGGCGACGCCAAGCGCGAGCGCGGCGTCGACCCAGACGTATCCCGTCAATAGCATCGCAACGCCGGCACCGGCCGTGGACAGGCACAAAGCGACATCACCGACGTTGTGCAGGTAGGCGAGCCGCACCGAACGGTCGTGTCGCGCGGCCTCGCGCAGAGCCAGCGCGACCGCCGCGTTGCCGAGCGCCGCGGCGAGCCCGGCAGCGAGCGTCAGCTCGGCGACGACGGGCGGCGAGGCGGCGAACCGCTCGAGTGCGAAGCCGGCGATAGTCAGCGCGACGAGCAGAATACCCACCGTGTTCAGGAGATTGGCGAACACACGCAGCCTACCGGCGCGCTCGCCCTCGGCGCAGGCCAGCCACAGGCATAGGAGCGCGAGTTCGTCGCCGCCGTTGTGCACGGCGTCCACCACTACGGCGAGGCTGTTGGCTTGCCAGCCGAGCAGGATCTCGCCGAGGCAGACCAGGGTATTCGCCAGGAGCGCGAGGGCGAGCGCGGTGCGTGTACGCGGAGGTCGAGCGGTCGCGGCGAGCATTGAGGATATCACTAGCTGACGTCGCCGGATTGCATCACGCGCGGATTACGCCCGTATGAAGAAGGCGTTGAGCAACTCGCCGCGCTGCCCGGCAGCGACGCTGCGTGTCTTTGCGCGATACACACTTGTCGTGCATCAGCTGCGCTTCTCGAACGATGCACACCGTGCCCAGGGGCCGGTCCGCTCGCGTGTTCAGCGCTTGCTCGAGCGGCACGCCACGGCAACCACGCCGAGGGCCAGCAGCGCACCGGCAGGCCACGGCAGCAGCGGCACCTGCCTAACCGCCGTCGGTGATGCGGGTGGAGACGAGCGCTCGTAGACGAAGCCACCGCAGCAGCTGATATCCCACTGGGTGAAGCGAACGTCGATGTAGATGTCCTCCGCGATCAGGTGCACCACCCCGTCGATACCGACGTAGCCCGGCGGCTGCCGGCCCACGGCGTCGGCCCACGGCAGGAAGCTGAGCGTCTCGACGCCGTCGGCAATGGTACCGCCGAAGGCCCATTCCGTCCCTGCGGGCGAAGAGAAGCCGGCAAAGTCGTAGCCAGCTTCGACGTGCGCGTTGTACAAGCCGCCGGCATTGCCTCGCGTGATCCAGACGGTGTCTGTCAAGCGATCCTGGTTCGCAGCGAGGCCCGGATCCACCGAGCCCGCCTTGGTAAAGGTGACGGTCGGTCCCGTCCAGAACGTGGCGGCCCCGGCCGGCAACGGCAGCAACAGACACAGCAGCAGGCAGGCAATCAGAGGCATGGTTCAACGCTCCATTCGTTGATTGATGAGGATCAGCGCACCGGCGAGAAACAACATGGCGAAGACAGGCAGTACGGGTACCTGCACGGCCGGGGTGGCAGCATCTTCGACGACCACCGGCTGCACCTCCGGCAGCTCGCCGGTCAACGCTTCGAGAAACGCGACCAGGTCGGAGACCGCGTCGTCGTCCAGGGTCAGGCCGAGCTGCACCTGGGCGATGACGCGCACCGCTTCGGGCAAGGTGGCGACAGCGCCGTTATGAAAGTACGGCGCCGTCAGGGCGACGTTGCGTAAGCTCGGCACCTTGTACTTGTGGCGATCGGACGGCATACCCGTAACCTCGAAGCGGCCGGTGTCGGCGAGCAGATCGTATTGCGCGACGTAGGCACTGTTCGTGAAGCGCGGGAAGCGTTGCAGGAAAGGCGCACCGTCCGGCTGCGGTGGGCCCGCAAAATGCGCACCGGCGTGGCAGGTGGTGCAGCCGATGCTCGCGAAGCGGTTCATGCCCGCGATCTGTTGCGCGGTGAGCGCGGCGAGGTCGCCGTTGACGTAACGGTCAAACGGGCTGTTCGGCGTCAATAGCGTGCGTTCGAACGCGGCGATCGCCTGCGCCACACGCTCGATGGTGATGGCCGAACCAGCGCCGAAGGCCGCATCGAATAGCGCGCGATAGCCGGCGAGCAATTCGAGCGTCGCGACGACCTCGCTGTGCGAGAGATTGCCCATCTCGACCGGGTTGACCATCGGCCCCAGCGCCTGGTCTTCGAGGCTCGCTGCGCGGCCGTCCCAGAACTGCGCAGAGAAGAAAGCGGCATTCAGGACGGTCGGCGCGTTGCGCGTACCGGTCGCTCCACCGATCCCGAGCGATACGGGCCGATCGTCATCACCGCCGAGGGCGGGGACATGGCACGAGGCGCAGGCAACGGTGCCGTCGGCGGAAAGGCGCGTGTCGAAAAAGAGTGCGTTACCGAGCGTGACCCTGGCCGGCGTGGTGGGATTGTCCGGCGGTGCCGGCGCGACGGCCGGCAAGCTGTCCCAGGCGCTCGCGACCTGACCAAGCGCGATGGTGAGAAGGGCAATCGCGCAGCACGCAAACGACCTCATCGAGCCTCTCCCTGATCGTGACCGTCGCGATTGTCCTCGCGGATTATTGCGGCCCCGTGCCAGTTCCGTGTCATCCCGGTCCGGCCTGATCGGGATCAAGTCCGCGAACCATGAGCGGGCATCGCGGCGAGACGACCTCATGGCGGTTTTCCATAAGACAAGCCCCGCACGGGGCGGGGCTTGTCCGAGTCCATCCGGCACGGGCGGCGAGCCCGTCCGTGCCCGCAGACGCTTACGGGTTGACCGGCGCGAGCTGGTCGTTCTTCTCGAGCTGACGCACGAAGTTGAAGTCGTTCGCCGTCGAGCAGGCGCGCACCCAGCGGCGGCTCTGCTTGTCGAAGGACATCCACTGGCTGCGCGGGCCGTCACAAGTCGGCGGCACGACGGTGGCCAGGTCGAACTCCCATACGGCGTCGCCGAAGCCGTTCGGCACGTTGGACAGGTTGGTGCTGTCCGGATGCTGCACGGCGACGACGAACTTGTTCGGTTCGGCCGGGTTGAAGACCATGCCGGTCGCCTCGGAGCCGTCGACCTGGATGCTCAGGAAGTGGTCGAGCGACTCGGCCACGCCGTCGTTGTCCATGTCACGCGCGAACCAGATGTCGCCGCCCACGCTGCTGCCATTCGGCGCATCTTCGATGACGTAGACGTTGCCGAGCGCGTCGATGGCGAGGTTGTCGGGCGAGTTCAGCGTTGCTGTGGTCGGCAGGAAGCCGACGTTCTTCGGCGTGTTGGCCTCGCTGACGAATTCACGCACCATCGCGCTCTGGCCGCCGGTCAGCTCGATCGAGATGACGGCGTTCTCGGAAGTCGTGGTGACGTAGAGGATCTCGTTGCCGTTCGGCAACATGCCGACCGCCATGTCCTCGGGCCGGCCGTAAGGCGTGCCACCGGCTTCGTCGGCCGCGCCGCGACCGCCGCGGGTCTCGGGCACGGTGTTGGGGTCGGAGGTCGGTGCCGCGTTGACCGCGACGTCGAGGTTGGCGCGGGAGGTGACT